>JBLHGI010000290.1:0-7730 GCA_047616505.1 Planctomycetota bacterium | reverse complement strand
CCTGGTATGCAGAAAGAGGATCGAGTGCGGTTATGGGGAGATATTGTCGTAGATGGCGAGTCTATTTTTGATCTCGATGAAAGCTCGCTGCGGCAGGTGAGACGGCGGATGGGCGTGGTGATGCGCCAGGGGGGGCTCATTGATAATATGGATATTTGGCACAATATCACCCTGCCTCTCGTGTATCATGAAGGAGGCGAGCTGGCCGCAGAATTGATTGAGTCGCGCTGCCAGAAGGTGGTCGCTAGTCTTGGAATTGATCATTTGGTAAAAACCGGTCTGCGCCCCGTTATGCTCAACCGAGAAGAGAAACTGCTCGTGGCATTGGCGCGGGCTTGGGTTGTAGAGCCGCAATTGCTCTTGGCTGACGATCCAATAAATGGCCTAGGAGAGGCGGTCGCGCGGCGCTTTATAGCCCAGCTCTGTCAGTGCCCGACAGGGGACTATACGCGGATCGTGGGCGCTTCACGTCTGGGACCGCTAATGGATTGCGTCGAGCGTTTTTTGCTGTTAGAAGACGGAAAGTTGGTTGAATTGGGGGATGCTCAAGCCGTGCGGGTATCCCAGCATCCTTGGGTTCGTGCAGAGCTTGGCGGGTGCCAAACGGCTGTATTTTGAGGAGATTTTGATGCAAGAGCGGAAATTGCTACACGATCGTCGTAGTGGTCATGCGCTCGTGGGATTATTTGTTATAACGGCCTGCATTTTTTTTATATGGCTGCTGTTATTTCAGAAAGAGGATCGCGCTCATTATCAACTCTCAGCTGAGTTCAATACGATCTCTAACCTGAGTGAGGCGACGCAGGTTAAACTGCGCGGTTTTACTATTGGGCAAGTCGAATCGGTGCAGTTTCGTCCTAGTCCCGGGGAGGGACAAGCCTATTTTCTCGTTGCTTTAGGAATTGAAGAAGTCTATCAGGTCCCCGAAGGCACCATTGCAGAGATTCGCAGCAGTGGACTCGTGGGCGATACATTTATTAATCTAGATGTGAGTCAAGCCGGTAAAAAGCCACTGGCCCCGGGAAGCCGAGTGCGCGGGCGCGACGAAGTCGGGGTGAAAGAGCTGGTGTCGAGTATCACGGAAATGGCCCATAAGCTGGGCGGGGCAGGTGAGAGTATTCGGCGCGCCGACCTTGGGTATCGGCTGGGGCGGTTGGGCGATAGCATGCACCGAGTTGCTGGAAGTCTTGAGCTCGTCGCACATAGCACGGATAGCTTGCTGGTGACAAGTCGCTTGCTCGTTGATCGCACGGGCCCCCGGGCCGAATCTGTGCTCGTTCAGCTGCAGGAAAACCTTGTGCAAATGAATCGTGCTATGCGGCAAACGGACACCTTGGTCACGGGGAGTCGCGACGATGTGCACAATTCGCTCAAGGCGTTGCGCAGTGCCGTCGAAAGACTAGATGCAGTCCTCGGACGCGTCGATTCGATGGTCGCCCATAAAGAAGGGCAAATAGACTCGACGTTAGGTAACTTACATTCGGCTTCAGAGTCGGTTCGCGATATCACCGCACACCCGTGGAAGTTACTTACTGGCCAGGGTAAAAAGGATGGCGAGAAGAGCGAGTGAATTCAAGTAGGAGCGATACGACGATACGAGCTTTGCGCACTCAGCTTATCGAGGCGCGCAGACAGCGTAGTTTACCCCTACTGCAACAGGTAGAAGAGGGATTACTCTACTTGGGACGCAGGGGCTATCGCTGTTGTCTTCTCGACTATGAACAAGGCCGGACGCGCTACTACGTTCGTTTATTGGGCTATGCCAATGCTCGGGTCAAGGCGCAGATTGAATTTCCTATCGCCTCGAACTTGTGTTCAATACAGTGGTTACCTCTGTCTCATTTAGCCGATTTTGACGAAGTGGATGCACCGTATAAAGTCGGCCAAATTTACGAGGCGCTTTCTGGTTTTATCCACCGTAGACAGGTTCCGCTATCCACGGTGCCACGAGCTCTTCCACGACCTCGAAGAAGGCCGAGGTCGTGGCTACGAGACGGCAGTGATATGCCCGAGCGATCGATGTGGTGGTATGTCGGTAGTGCATGTGTCGTTTTTTTGGCGATCGGAGGGTTGATTGCCTTGCGGATGGGCAACGGTTTTTATTGAGTTATACGACGCAGGGACGGACGGCTTATGGAACTAGAGCAACAAAATAAAAGGAATTGTGCATTTATCAGGCTTGACGGCAGCTGTTGCCCCGGTTCAGTCGAAGGGGAGGGGGCCTTGTGTTATTGGCATGATGACAGTGCCGACAAGAGGGGGGCCGAGGTCAAAACTGCGCTTGAAGAGTTGGCTGCTACGGGGAAATCCATGGAGGGATTTGTACTGTGTGGAGCGAGTTTGGAGGGGGTGCGGTTGAGTAATCCGGAGCTGGGATACGATATGCGTGGCGCCAATTTTTTGCGCGCCAATTTGCGCGGGGCACGCATGTTTAATATCAATTTGGAAGGAAGTGATCTGCTCAAAGTCGATCTCTCTGGGGCCAATTTAAATCAGGCCAAACTGCGCGATGCCAACCTACTCGGAGCCATTCTAGATGGGGCCTCTCTAGAGCAGGTCGAATGGGGAGATGGTTTAGTACAAGAGACCAAGGGCAATCGGGCTGAAAAGTCGGGCAATGCGGCTGTGGCACGCGAACTTTTCCAAGAAGCAGAAGAAGTGTATCGAAATTTGAGCCGTGCCTATGATGCGGCAGGGCTGAGTGAGTCCGCCGGGTTCTTTTTTCAAAAGCGTATGGTCATGCGCCGGCGGCTTATGCCGCGCTGGTCATGGGGGCGCGCCTGGTCAAATTTAGTCGATTTGTGTTCGGGATACGGCGAGAGCCCAGAGCGGGTAGTGGCCTCTTCACTCTCACTGATCCTACTTTGTGCCACCGCATATTTCTGCATCGGAGTCGAAGGGCCAACAGGCCATATACAGTTCAACTACGATGCGAGTTTTAACGATAATTCTACGAACTTTCTCAACTGTATATATTTTAGTGTAGTAACATTTACAACGTTGGGATATGGCGATATAACTCCCCGGGGATTCGCGGAGGCGCTCACGGCACTTGAAGCCTTTACCGGTGCTTTTATGATGGCACTCTTTGTTGCAGTTTTTAGCAAGAAAATGACGCGTTAGATGGTTTGTTAATGATTGATAATAAAATTAATACAACTCTTATAAGCATGCTTCTATGCGTTCTGCTGTGCGTAGGATCTGCGCTGGGACAAGGTACAGCAGAAGAGCTTTTTGAAATGGGGTATGAGCATCAGACTGGGAAGATACCCGACGAAAAGAGGGCACTTGCTTACTATGGTCAAGCTCTCAAACTAAAGCCCGGTCTGTATGAGGCTCTTTACAATGCCGCACTGGTACACCACGGTCGTGGTGAATACACGCGGGCGCAGAACTACTTTGTTAAAGCTGCTCGTTCTGCTCCTAATATGGGTGAGCAGGCAAACGACTATGAAGCGATGGCGCGCAATGGTTTAGGTGCCTGCTATCAGATGCAGGGAAAATATAAAAATGCCGAAAAACAATTCGACGTAGCCCGCAGAATGAACTCCGGTTTTGTGGAGGCGCACTATAATTACATCAATATTTTGGTGCGAAATGAACGCTTTGATGATGCTAAGGCCGCTCTTACCGTAGCAGAAAAGATGGCCCCTAGTGATCGTTACGAAAAGTTTAAGGGGCGTTTGACGGCTAAGGAACAGAAAGACGAGCTGAGTGGGTTTGGTAGTGTGGGAGGGTTGATCGCATTTATTTTCTTAATATTGGCCTATGGGCTCTATCTCCGTCGTTCCAAAGGGCGGGTTTGACGCTCGGCTAATGGCCGCGTATATTGGGTGCGCTATTGAAGCGCCCGAATGGGGCGCAGGTGCCGATTTTATCGGAGAATAGGGAAGGCGGTGAGAAACCGCCACGGCCCCGCCACTGTAATCGACCCGCGTATTTAAATTTAATACGTTGATTTTTCCGCGGACTACTAGCCTTTACATGGGCTGGGAAGGAAGGGAAATGAGGTCGAGAGTCAGGAGACCTGCCTGCGTTGATAGACTCGAACGGCTTTCGCGGGAGGGGCCGATACTAGAGTTGGGCGCGCCAAACCACCGATCTCGCACGAGATCGGTTTTTTTATTGCCCATGACAAACCTCATCAAATTGAGCGGAGCAACATCGGGTTACCACCGGGGCCAAGCCGTCTTTTCCGATGTAGAGATGACGTTATCTTCTGGAGACTTTGTCGGTTTGATTGGTCCCAATGGCTGTGGCAAGAGCACTTTAATTCGCGCCTTAGCAGGGGTCATGCCGCTGTGGCGGGGATCCCTGTCCTACGGGGGGCGAAAAGCGGAAGAGTTGTCTCGCAAAGAGATTGCGCGATTTCTCGGTGTCGTGCCCCAAGAGGCGCAGCCCCCCTTTGCATTTAGCGTGCGTCAACTCGTAGCTATGGGCCGCCATCCTTTCCTGCGACGATTCCGCGGTTTGGGCACAGAAGACCTCCAGATTATAGAAGAAGCACTTGTGCGAGCCGATGTGCTCCATTTGGCAGACCGCTCCCTGCTGGAGCTGTCGGGAGGGGAAAGGCAGCGGGTAGTTATTGCGCGCGCGCTGGCACAGACGCCGAGTATCCTGCTGCTCGACGAACCGAGTAACCACCTAGACATTAACCATCAGGTTGAAGTGTTCGACCTGCTATACCACTTGAACCGCGATGCAGGTCTGACCTTATTGTGTTCGACGCATGACCTGAACTTTGCCGCGGAATACTGTCAGCGCATACTCGTTATGGATCGTGGCCGCATATGCGCTTCCGGTTCGCCAGAGCAGGTGATCGACGAGAAGCTATTAGCGCAGGTCTACGGCATTGAAGTACGCGTTGAAACGGGCGTGGACGGCAGTATTCGAGTCGTGCCCATCTCGGCAAAAGCTAGGGAAAAAATAGCGAGGGGAATTTAGTATGAATGGGATGAGAAATCTGTTGATATGCTGTGCTATGCTGCTGTGTGCAATGACCACGACCCTACGAGCTAGCGAAGTGATAGACGATTTGGGTGAGACCTTTGATTTAGCCGATGTCCCCATGCGCGTCGTCTCGTTGGCGCCGAGTAATACCGAGCTACTTTTTGCACTGGGGATGGGTGATCGAATCGTGGGGATAACCGAATATTGCAATTATCCCAAGGAAACGACGACGATAGAAAAAGTAGCGGGGTTTAATACGGTTAATTTGGAAAAAATAGCGGCGGTTAACCCCGATTTAGTTATCGCCATACGCGGAAATGATATGGAGAGTCTGCGTTCGTTGCGCCAATTGGGAGTTCCGGTATTCTCCTTGGATATTCAAACCTTGGAACAGGTGGGCAGTGCCTTGCAGCGCCTTGGTGTTCTCATGGGCGTGGAACCGCGGGCGAAGCAATTGGCCGATTCCCTCAACGCGCGCATTCAGGCCGTGCGCAAAAGCGTGAGCAAGACCGAGACTAAGCCTAAAGCGATGTGGGGGTTTTGGGGCGACCCAGTGTATACCGCTGGTAAAGGCACGATGATTGACGATGTCATTGCGGTTGCAGGGGGCGACAATGTCGGTCGGCAGGCCGATGGAGCTTGGCCGCAAGTCGGACTGGAGACCATCATCATGTGGGCCCCCGAAGTGATAATAACGACTCATATCCCGGGGGGAATCGAAAAGTTGCCCGGTGAAATAGATCGTCTGCGTCAAACGGATGGTTGGAAACAGCTTCCCGCAGTGCAGAATGGGCGCATTTATTTTGTCGATGGCGATTGGTTGCTGCGGCCAGGACCGCGCTTGGTCGATGCACTAGAGGGTATGGCTCGCCACCTGCACCCACAGGCTTTTGTGCCCTAATGGATTCGCAGCGCCTGTATATAGCACTTTTTGCATTGGTCGCGCTTCTGGCTTTTAGCGCCGTCATTTCGCTTTGCATCGGGCCGGTCGATATCTCAATTATAGATATTATTCGGCTGATATGGCAGCGCGGTGATCCCGATAGCATTAATGCGGTTATCCTTTTTGATATCCGTCTGCCTCGCCTCATCCTCGCGGCACTAGTTGGAGCCGCATTGGCTCAGAGTGGGGTTGTAATGCAGGGTTTTTTTCAGAACCCGATGGCCGACCCTTATATAGTCGGCGTCTCTTCGGGGGCTGGATTAGGGGCGACGCTGGCGATATGGATGGGGTTGGACTTTTGGTTCTACGGCCTGAGCGGGGTGGGCTTGCTCGCTTTTGTCGGTGCTCTCATAGTCACGGCTATTGTCTATTTGGTATCGCAGCGCGGGGGGCGCTTGCCCATTATGCTGGTGCTGCTAACAGGAGTTGCTATTGGCGCACTTACTTCGGCGCTGACTTCGTTCCTGATGGTTTCAGCCCAGGGTGATTTATTTGATACGCAGCGGATTTTGTTTTGGATGATGGGGAGTTTGGCTTCGCGGCGTTGGGAACACGTGCAGGTCGTTTGGCCGCAAATAGTAGTTGGAGCTTTGTTCTTACAGTGGATGGCCCGCGACCTTAACTTGATAATCCAAGGGGAAGAAAATGCGCTTTATCTCGGCGTCGATGTCGAACGCACAAAGCGCTTACTCTTGATAGGGGCATCGCTGTTGGCTGCCGCCGCCGTGTCCGTAAGTGGCATCATAGGTTTTGTTGGGCTGGTGGTGCCGCATGTAATGCGTTTGGTCGTGGGACCGGATAATCGTCGTTTAATGCCGGCATCGATGCTGGGGGGTGCTATTTTATTGGTTAATGCCGATCTATTGGCGCGCGTCGTTATTGAACCGGCCGAATTGCCAATAGGCATTATCACGTCTTTGCTGGGTTGTCCATTTTTTCTCTATTTGCTGAGTCGGCGTAGGGATATTGGTATCTGAGATGAACACTGAAGCTATATATATCGTATCGGGGTTGCCTCGTTCTGGTACTTCTATGGCCATGGCTCTTTTGCAGGCAGGCGGGGTCGAACTCATCGCTGACGGAGTGCGCAAAGCAGATGAGGACAACCTGGGCGGCTATTTTGAATACGAAGCGGTTAAAGGTATTCGCAACGATGTTTCGTGGGTCTATGCCGCGCGTGGTAAAGCAGTTAAAGTGGTCTCGCCTTCGCTGCGCTATTTACCGCAAGATCTATTGTACCGCGTAGTCTTTATGCGTCGAGATCTCAACGAGATGTGTGCCTCTCAAGAGCAAATGCTAAGGCGGTTGGGAAGAGAGTCACAGATTGAACGCAATGAGATGGCACAGCTGATGCAGCGGCATTTGCAGGAAGTAGAAACTTGGTTGGCGGAGAGTACCCATATGGACGTTCTCTATATGGATTATCGTCGCGTAGTGGAGGATTCGATCGAGGCTTGTCGCGCGCTCGTTGATTTCTTGGCTCTATCCGCCGATCCAGAACAGATGGCTGGCGCCGTTAGGGCTAGCTACTATCGGCAGAGGTCGGGAACAAAGTCGGCCGAAATTACAAAAGTGATTTAACGCTACTCAAGTGATTCTGTAGTGCTGTTTTAGCGAGAGGATATAGATGGTAACGCTTTCAAAGATCTACACAAAAACGGGAGATGGTGGCCTAACGCGCCTGGGAGATAATAGCCAGGTTGATAAGACGGATATTCGCGTTGAAGCCTATGGCTGCGTAGACGAGCTCAATGCCGTGTTGGGGTTAGCTATGGTCGATGAAGATCTTAGCGAAGAGACCAAGGGGATCTTGACAACCATACAAAATGACCTCTTT
>JBLHGI010000289.1:0-7765 GCA_047616505.1 Planctomycetota bacterium | reverse complement strand
GATATACTATATGTGAAATAGGAGGAAAATAAATCAAGGTATCCCTGCCTTTGACCGGAATACCCAAAAAAAATTGGAAAAAGAGTGGTCTGACAAAGGAATCAATCTTGTTTTTATGAGTGTGGTAGATTTCTTCAGATTCGTAGCTACACTTACAGAACAATCGAGTGATGGATTTGTAGAATTTCTTAATAAACATGCAAAGACTGCAAGAGTTAAAGATGAAACTATGGCACATCTTATTAATTGTGCCAGAAAGATGGGGTGGGTAGAGTAAGCCTTTATTGATTCTATCTGAAGGGAATGAAAGTTCAATCCTGTTTCTACCTAAGCTAAAGTAGACTTCACATTTTTGGGGCACCCCACAACAAAAGGTTACGAGACGAATCTCGTAACCTTTTGTTTTATATGGTCGGGGTGATAGGATTCGAAGCTCAGCAAGGCCATGCTGACGAGTCTGGCACATCCCCGACACAAGCGCGACAAACCCAGACCAACTCTGGATAATCCAACAAGTTACAAAGCTCTACGCCTGAGTCGTCTGGACACTACTCGGACACATCGGGACAGTCCCCAGACGCATCACAACACAAGAAGTGTGCTATATCCGTGCTACGAAAAGACGAAGTAGCGGTTGCGACTAAACGAGAACTGATAGGGAGGCCATCGCTCAACTGATAGGGGAACCCCCTTACCGCGAATCTATAGGGGCGTTCTACGTAGAACGAGCAGAAGACATCATCATGCATCTGAGATTAAAGAGAAGAGACCGTGCGAAGCACTACAATGATCGAACCATCGCCCTAGTCGCGGTGGGGAGTTATCGTAAGCCTGGGTATTAGAACTCAAGCCAGTGCTACGTAGCGTATATCGCGAGTATCAAGCCGCCTGAGGGGTGGTGGAAGCGAGGTGGATCGATATTAAGTCACTTGAAGCTCAAGGATCGGAGGAGGCTGTGGCGCGATGTCAGAGTAAAGCTGGACGCGCTAGACGTTAGGCCGATGACAAGAATTCGGATGGAGCGCTGGCTTGATGCGCGTATACCTCGTCCGAGATAAATGAGACGTAGGCATCTACGGGATGTTAACCCGATACCAGCATCCCAAAGGATGAGTAAGCGGCATTGGACTTCCCACAGTTCGGTAGACGGTGTGTCGCCTCATTATGAGGCGGCCTCAAACGCGTCCGGACTGATGCCGTCGAGGTGGGTATGGCGGCGGGTAGGGTTGTAAAACATCTCCATGTAATCGAAGAGATCGGCGCGTGCCAAATCACGTGTTCTATAGACCCTCTTTTTGATGCGCTCCTTCTTTAGGCTACTGAAAAAGGATTCGGCCACGGCGTTGTCCCAACAGTTACCGCGCCGACTCATACTGTGTTCGAGATTATGTTCTCGACAAAACCGCCTCCAGTCGTCACTACCATACTGAGCACCTTGGTCAGAGTGGATCAGCACCGTATGGTGCGGTTGGCGCCGCCATACGGCCATAACCAACGCATCGAGCACAATTTCTTTGGCCAAAGTCGGCTTCATGGACCAGCCGACGACTTTGCGCGAAAACAGATCGAGGACGATCGCCAGATACAACCAGCCTTGCCAGGTGCGGATATACGTGATGTCAGTGACCCAAGCCGCATCGGCTTGCTCCACGGTAAAAGCACGCTGTAACTTATTCGGGGCGACCAACGAAGGGCGACCGCCGGAATGATGGGGCGTTTTGTAGCTTCGTATGGCTTTTATTTTGTGGGTCTTCATGAGGCGAGCTACTCGATGCTTTCCACAGCATACTCCGATTTCACGTAGGTCCAGCAAGATGCGCGGCGAGCCATAGATCTTACCGCTGGCCTGGTATGAATCGCGGATCAGCCTCAGTAAACGTTGGTCCTCTAAGGCGCGATCCGACAACGGTTTGTGGATCCATGCATAAAAACCACTGCGTGCTACGCCCAGCATTCGACATAACGAAGCCACTCCATATCGGGAGCGATGCTCGTTGATGAAGCGGTACTTCACTCGGCCTCCCTGGCAAAGTACCGCGCCGCTTTTTTTAAGATATCGCGTTCCTCCTCGGTACGTCTGAGCTGAGCGCGCAGTTTGAGAATCTCGCTTTTGGCTTCGATGAGATCGGCCGATGGTTGATCGGTTTTATTGGGTTTGACGGCTTTGACCCATTTATGCAGGCTATGGGCGGACATGCCGAGCCGGTCGGCCACCTCGGCTACCGAGTAGCCGCGATCCACGACTTGGCGCACGGCTTCGTCTTTGAATTCGGGGGTATATCGTTTCGTACTCATGGACTTTCTCCTATGGCGATTCGAACGCCAGAATTTGTCTACCAGACCGGGGAAAGTCCATCGAACGCCAGAATTTTTCTACCAGACCGGGGAAAGTCCATGATCCATCAATCATTGTCCATTAAAACCAAGCAAGTCCAACGCCAGAGATGACGCTTAATGTATACGGTCGGCCTAGGGAAGACCGAATGGCAGAAGCGGTTGAGCAACTCGCTGCACCTATGGTTATTGAAAAAAAGCGTGCTATATACGTGCAAAGGCTGGCCGCTGGCGCAGAACGAGAAAACGCAACCCTCGTTGAATCAGAAGGTTGCGTCTCTCAAAATATGGTCGGGGTGATAGGATTCGAACCTACGACCCCCTGCTCCCAAAGCAGGTGCGCTAGCCGGACTGCGCCACACCCCGATCAAATTCTAATTAGAGATGAAGAAAATAGGGTTAAGGGGAGAATTTAGCAACGGATTGCAGGATCAGGCTCGTTCTTGGCGCTGTGCTAGTATTTGTCGTGCCCGCTCTAAAGCCGTGTCGATATCGATGCAGACGTTGTCTGCGCCGATGAGATCGAGTAGCCCAGCCTTGCCGAGTGCCGCTAATGACTGGGGGTGGATACCGGAGAAAATCAGGCCGGTGCCGTCGCTCTGCGTGCGCTCAATAAGCTCCTCTAAGGCCTGCATCGCGGTGGCGTCGATGGTGAAAACATGACGCAGGTGCAAAATGAGTATGAGCGGTTTTTTTTCGATATCGCGCAGGGTGTCGCGGAAACTGTTGGCTGCGCCAAAGAAGAAGGGGCCATAGACTTCAAAGATTTCCACACCCTTCGGCACGCGGTCGGCCAGCTGTATTAGTTCCTCGTCTTCTGGGACAGCACCTGTGACGTGCGTGAGCTGGTTTACCTGTGTGACCTGTGCCATGCGGCGCATAAAGAGCAGGGCTGCGAGTACAAAACCTACCTCGATAGCAATAACTAAATCGATAAAGACCGTCAGAAGAAACGTGACGCCCATGACCAATACATCGCCGTGCGGGCCGCGTAGCATCTTATAGAAGAGATGCCACTCGCCCATATTATAGGAGACGACTAATAACACGGCGGCCAAGGTCGCCATGGGGATCAGCGTTGCCCAGTGGCCAAAAAACAGCATGATGAGCAAGAGCGTGAGGGCGTGCACGATACCGGCGACGGGTGTGCGGCCGCCATTGCGGATATTGGTGGCGGTGCGTGCGATGGCGCCGGTGGCGGGTATGCCGCCAAAGATGGGCGAGGCGATATTGGCAAAGCCCTGTGCGACGAGTTCCATATCGGAGCGGTGGCGACGGCCGGTCATGCCGTCGGCGACTACAGCCGAGAGTAGGGATTCGATAGAAGCCAGCAAGGCGATGGCCAGCGCCGGTGAGGACAGTTCGCGCAGTCGCTGCCAGCTAATGTCGGGAAACTGCGGGCTGGGCAGGCCCGTGGGCACGCTGCCAAAGCGGCTGCCGATTGTCTCGACGTTGAAGTTGAGCAGGTGCACCAGTGCCGTCGTGGCGATAATGGCGATGAGCGAACCGGGCAGTCGGTGCGTTATACGCGGCCACAGAACGATGATGGCGACGGCTAGAGCGGCGACTAAGAGCGCCTGCGGGTTGAAGGTGGAGAGGTGCTGTCCGTAGTCGATCCACTTGTCGATAAACTCGGCTGGCACCGCGTCCATTTGCAGACCGCCGAGATCGCGCATTTGCGAAGAGGCGATGATGAGCGCGATGCCGCTGGTAAAGCCGACGACCATGGGGTAGGGGACAAACTTTATTACGGACCCGAGACCGCTCAGGCCCATAACGACCATGAGCACGCCGGCCATCAGGGTTGCTAGGACTAGGCCATCGTAGCCGTGTACCTGTACAATGCCGTAGACGATGACGATAAAGGCGCCGGTGGGACCGCCAATTTGGGTGCGGCTGCCGCCGAATGCCGAGATGATAAAACCGGCGACTACGGCTGTATAGAGGCCCTGCTCAGGTTTTACACCCGAGGCGATGGCAAAGGCGATAGCCAGGGGCAGGGCGACGACGCCGACGGTGAGGCCGGCCATCAAGTCTTGCGTGAACTGCTGGCGCGAATAGCCCTCGCGCAGAACGGTAAAGAGTTTGGGCTCTAAACGCGGCGACAGCGAGAAACGCTTTTTAGTTGCGATATAGGTTCATTTCGTCACGTAGCTCAAGAGCGGCCGCACGCGCGGCCGCTGCGAAGTCCTCGCCGTCGGATGCGAAGATGATGCCGCGCGAGGAGTTGATCAATACGCCGGCTCCGCGTTGGTCCTGGCCGTTCTTAACCGCTTCTTCGGCGCTGCCGCCTTGGGCGCCTACGCCGGGTATGAGTAGAGGCATAGCGGGGGCCAAGCTGCGGACGTGGGCGAAATATTCTGGCTGTGTGGCGCCAATGACGAGGCCGCAGTTGCCCGCTGTAGTCCACTCCTGTGCCTTGGCGATGACGTGCTCGTAGAGCGGGCGCTCGCCCATGGTCTGTTTTTCGAAATCTTCGGCGCCCTTATTCGAAGTGAGGCATACGAGAAAAGTGGTGTGGTCTTCGTAGGCTAGAAAGGGTTTGACGCAATCTTCGCCCATATAGGGCGTGACCGTCAGGGCATCGGCCCCGAGTTCTTCGAAGAACATGCGCGCGTATTGCGTGGCCGTATTACCGATATCGCCCACCTTGGCATCGACGAGCACGGGGATGTGTGCCGGCACGTGCTGTATAGTGGCCTTAAGAGTCTGCCAGCCGCTGGCGCCGAGGGCACCGTAGAAGGCGAAATTGGGTTTGTAGCAGCAGGCGAGATCGGCTGTTGCATCGATGATTTGTTGATTGAAATAAAGGACGGGATCGGTCTGGTGGCGCACACTTGCAGGCAGCTTGGTCGGGTCGGTATCGAGCCCGACGCACAGCAGGGAATTATTCTGTTGAGTCGCTTGGTCTAGTTTGCTCTGGAAGCTCAAGTAGGTCTCCCCCGGAGAGTGTGTCGAGATGAGTAGAATCAATATAGAGTGAGTCGATAAAAGCGTCGTCGATGACGATGGGTGCGGGGCCGATGAGAAAAGTTACTCGGCATTCGTGCAAGAAGCCTCCATCGATATCGGCCATAAGTACTAAAGTAGCATCGAAATTGCTCAGCACAATATCACCGCTGTAGAGGCCGGAGACGGCCGTTGCTTTGACTACGAAGGGGTTGGCCTCTGCGCCGCCGAGTCGGTCCGATTGCTGGGCGTGGCTGAGATCTCTTTCGTAACCGGCTAAGCCAAATTCGGCGACATAGTCGGGATCGGACGAAGAGGCGCTATAGATCGTGCGCCCGTCTTGGGCGATGATGCGCGGTGACATACTCGGCTGCAGGTCTAGGCCGCGCGCGTCGACGATCAGGCCGGTATAGGGCTTGGGCGGTACGTAGATGGCTGGAGGCGCATCTACGGGCAAGCCGAGTGAGTCGGCTAGAGTAGAAGCGAGCGCCAGCGAGTCGCTTAACGCGCTGGCGGGGGCAGGCATGGGCAGCGCATAGCTGATGGTGCGATCTGGTGGTGGGGTGTCGGTGGGCAGCACGGCTTGGGAGAAGGCGCCAAGTAAGGGGATTTCTAACGCCAGGCGGTAGAGCCCTTCGGCGCTCTCGGTCTGCGATCCCGTTTGCACGCGGGCACCGCGCACAATGCCCTGTACGCGCACGCTGATTGAGTCGTTTTCCACCATGAAATTTTGCACGCGTGTCTCGGCATCGACCTGCACCTGCCCCACCATCTCTAGTAAGTTGCGGTAGGCTACGGCTTTGGCCCCGCGGAAGCCCATTAGGCGTCTTTGTACCGGGTTGTTTATATGGTCGGGGGCTACTGCTTCGCCGTAGACGACGAGTATTTTTTGGCTCCAATTGATGTGGCCATCAATCGATTGGCCGTCTGCCGTCTGTGCCGATAGCGGTTCTTCGACATTCTGTGCCAACAGCGGCGCAGATAGGAGTGCGAGTGCGATGATTATTTTTTGCATCATACCACTGATAATACGTCTTGGGGGCAGCGCGGAAAAGGGAAAAATTTGCAAAAGGCCGACGCCTGTGAAGGCATCGACCTTTATGTCGTCGGAGTGGGTCTATAAGCCGAGTTCTGTCCACGCGCTTTTAAGGGCGCGCTGTGCGAGCATTTATCTGGGGCGGCAGTTACCTACCGCCTCGTTGCAGCCTACCCGGGAATGATAATGAGGCGGACCACCTCTCTTCCCCTATTTGGCCTTGCTCCGGATGAGGTTTACCGTGCCACTTGCGTCGCCGCAAGCGCGGTGAGCTCTTACCTCACCATTTCACCCTTACCCGAGCGGACTCGGGCGGTATCTTTCTGTTGCACTTTCTTCTGTAGGGTTACCCCTCCTGGGCGTTACCCAGCATCCCGTCCTGTGGAGCTCGGACTTTCCTCACCTCCGTCTCTTGCGAGGCGGATAGCGCGTTCGCCCAACCTACTCCGAACTAACGAATAACAAACAGCGCTGCGTATTTATTCTGAATCGTCGTCCCAGACCATGATCGAATTACAGTTCTCGCAGTTCATGATTTTATCGCTGCGGCGCACTTCGCTGCGCTGCTGGGGTGGCAGTTGGCGATAACAAGCGCCACAGGCCCCTTTGCGCACGGCGGAGACGCGCTTAGAGCGCGGGCCACGGCGGCGTTCGTAGATCGTGAGCATACGTTTTTCGATCGTTTCTGCAACTTCTGTGCGGCGCGAGTCGACACCGTCGACCAACTCCTGCATGGAGTCCAGCTGGCCCTGTAGTTCGTCAATGCGCTCCTGCTGCGACTGGCGCACCTGCTCAAAAGATTCCTTTTCGGACTCGATACCCTCTTCGAGGTTCTGAATCGCTTCAATGGAATTTAGATACTGGCTCTCGTGTTCGGCGATCCCAGTCTTACAGGCTTCGATCTCCATTTGCAGCGCATCGTACTCTTTGTTAGTCGTAACGACGGCGAAGCGTTCCTCGTGAACTTTGAGGTTGGTTTTCGAACTCTCGATCTCGCGCTCGCTGTGCCGTTGCTTCTTTTCCCAGTCCGCCTTCTCTGTTTCCATCGTCAGTAGTGCGCGACCGGAATCGTCGATCTCAGCCTGGCGCTCGCTGATCTCAGCTGGGTATTTGTCCTTGGCTTCTTCGAGTGCTTCTAGCTCCTTGTCGACTTCCTGGAGCTTGAGTAGTTGTAATAGACCTTCTTTCATGGGCGATTCCTCGTCTCCTCTCCATGCCGCATAGCCGGGCGGTCAAAACGCGCCCGGAAAAGAAAAAGTGCACCTATCGGGTGCACTTGGGGAATCGTATGCGTTTTCTGTGTGGGATGGACGCGGGTCGGGAGCAGAATACTCGGGACGCGTCGTCGCGGTGAATTGTCGAGTGAAAAATACAAAAGGTCATAAACTTCCAAAGCGAAAAGCGGACGCAGCCGAAGGGGCGACGTCCGTGTTTAATTACTGGTAA
>JBLHGI010000288.1:0-7801 GCA_047616505.1 Planctomycetota bacterium | reverse complement strand
CGATCGTGCCCATGGTCGAGTTAGAGCTTTCCTACGCGTTAGCCAATAGCTCTGATTTGCGCTGGGAATTTGCTAGTATCAATTTCGTCAACGTGTTCTACGAGCTGTTTGTACAGGGCCGCGCCTTTCTCAATACCGTCATCTTTGTCGCGTTGTCATTAGTGCTGACGCTGACTTTACAGCCGTTGGCCGCCTATGCGCTGTCGCGTTTTCAGCCGCCGGGCATGTGGAAGCTGATCTTGCTCTTTATGGCGACGATGGCCTTCCCGCCGATGGTCGGCATGATCCCACAATTTCTCATCCTGCGCCAGCTCAACCTGCTCAATAGTTTTATCGCCTTGGTGCTGCCGATCGTCGTCAACGGCTATCTGATCTTCCTGCTAAAAGGTTTCTTCGATTCGCTGCCGAAACACTTATACGAAGCAGCACTTATCGACGGTGCCTCCGAACTGCGCATGTTCTGGGAAGTGACGATGAGCTTGAGCAAACCGATCCTCGCCGTCGTCGCCCTGCAGACTTTTCAGATAGCGTGGCTGATGTTTCTCTACCCGCTCTTAGTCTGCCCCGATCCAGATATGCACGTATTGGCCGTCTGGCTCAGCGAGTTTCAGCAGGAGGCCCCCTCGGCCGCCGTCTTTGCGTCGATCCTCATCGTCAGTATTCCGACGATGGCGATCTTTATGTTGACGCAGCGCACGATCATGCGCGGGATTGCGGTGCCGTCGGAAAAGTAGTTCAATGCGCGCTAGTCGCGAATAAAACGCACGCTCTTAATTTTTTCTTCACGGACTTCGTAGATCGAGACATAGCGCACTTCTCTGTCGGGGTAGGTGACGATTTCTTCGTTGATGACATAAGAATCGTTGACGAGTTGGCTCAGCACTTCTGTGCGCACTCCACCCGGCACAAATAAGGGCGCAAAGATTCCGCTGATATGATCGATGCCGCTGCCAAAAAATGTGTCGGGATAATTATAGATGGCGATATCGGGGCTATACATCGCTAAAAATCCCTCGAGGTCGTGCGCGTTGTAAAGGCTCATGCGTTTGTTTACAACTTCAAGTGGCGACATCTCAATTCCTTTCGATGTATTTTCTACAGAAACAGTATGTTCTTGCGATTCTTTTGACCCCTCATCTGCATAACTTGTGCTCATCGATAAAGACAGCAACACACTCCATAGCATCCATTTCATAAGTATCCTTTTCTGATGGTTGACCTTTCTCTAAAGAAACGACTTAGAGCAATGGGATACTTATCGAGAATTGCTATTTTGCATGGCGCTGTCTATAGGCGCGCGGCGAGAGACCGTGGTGGCGGCGGAAGAGGTTACTAAAGGAGGGGGCACTGGAAAAACCAATGCGGGTGCAGATCGAGTGGATGGATAAATCGGTGCCGGCCAACAAAAGGCGGGCGCGGGCGAGTCGTTGCTGCACTAAATAAGCGTGTGGTGTAACGCCAAAATTGGCGCGGAAGGTGCGCAAAAAGTGGTGCGGTGCAAGCGCGGCGGCGCGGGCAATTTCGCCCAGCGGCAGCTCGTGTTCGACATTGGCGTGTATATAGTCCTTTGCTCGATAGAGGCGGCGCAACAATTCGTGGCGCGTGCTTTGTCGCACCGCAGCAATCGTCTCTGCGCGGCGTTCAAAGCGATGCTGGGCCCGCAGCAAAGCATCTGCCAAGACGCGCAACATCTCTTCGAGTTCGGGCTCGGAAACGGGCCCTGCATCTAGCCGTTGCCGCAGATGTTGAATTGGGGCGCTGAGATGCTGATCGTGATAGTAGAGCGTCTCAAAAAATTCAGCGGGGGGCATGTTCGCAAAAGGAGTATCCAGAAGGTCGGCACAGCTGCGGTTGCTCGCTGCGTACGCGTCTGCTAACCATTCGTCGGGGAAACAAATGCTCAGCGATTCAACCATCGTTGCCGAAGCAATGCTAAAGGCGTATTCACGCCCCGCATTGAGCACTAAGAATACGTTGTCATCGACCGAAAAACGGGCGGCGTCCGTCTCGTACATTCCCCAGCCATTAAATAAACAGTTGAGTGAGAGGCCGGCCTTGCGCGCTCGTGCTGGAGGGTGATAGGTGTTGCGCCCTCGTATGATCGTACGCGCTTGTAATGGCGTGTAGAATGGATAGAGCATGAGGGTATCTAGCGGGAGCCGTTGTCGGAGCGGTGAAAATGGATATGGCGCCACCGGCCGTCTTTGCGCTGCCATACGCGCGTTTCCTCGCTGCGTTGTGTTATCGGTCCCTCTGAGGTCTGCGCCTGCACCAAGCGCACGCAGGTTACCAATGCCGCCTCGTCGCCGAGCAGCGATACGGACGGATCGATCATGGTTGTGTGGCGCGCTTGTGCGGGGGCACCGAGGTCAAAATAGAAGCGATGAAAATCGAGTCCTTCGACGCGGTGGCCGCGCGCTTCGGGTTCAAAGGCCGTCAGGCACGGGTCGCACAACTCCTCATACACCGCCCAATCGGCCGAAGCAATGGCGTCGAGCAGGCGCTGGTTTAGTTGTAGGATCTCGTTTTCCAAATCGCTTTGTGGCACTTTGGTCTCCTCTGGGAATGAGCACTCTTTAATATAGTATCAATATCGAGATAGACAGGTGGTGGGTTGGTGTCCTTGAATCCTTACGCACGTGAGCGGCAAAGGTCTCGGTATAATTCATAACCCAGCTCGCTGACTATTGCTCTGTTATCAAGTTGCACTGCGCGCCCTGTGGGGACATATTTCTCCCGGTCGCACGCAGGCGCGGAGGGTGGCATATCGCTCAAGGCTGGGTCACTGCAAGCCGACCCCGCTGTGGGTCGATCTGTTCGGAGACGAGCGGTTTGGTCCCATCGAACGGTAATGCTATTTACGCACCTGCTAACTCCCCGATCGTCAACTGTGGAGACTGTCCATGAGTTTGTCACCCTACTTTCAGATCTTCGGCATCGGCCCCATGAACAGGAAAGCCCCTCAGCAAGCGGCTAGGGGGATCATAATGGCGTACGACGGTCTCATCCTGCCGCTGTGAGTATATGCGGAAATAGACTTGAGGAGCTTGTTTACTAATGACGGATAGCGTCCAACATTTCTACAATGACCTCGCGGATCATTATCACCGCGTATACGAGAGCTGGCAGGGTTCGATAGATCGCCAAGCCGCTGCCCTTGCCGATTTGATCCAATCGAACTGCCGGGTCTCCTCGCCCGAAATATTGGACTGTTCTTGTGGCATCGGGACGCAGGTTCTTGGCCTCGCCAAACTTGGATACCGTGTTCAGGGCTCAGATCTGAGCCCGAAAGCCATTCAGCGGGCCAAAGTCGAGTCCGTCAATCGCGGGTTGGACATTCCATTCAAGGTCGCAGATTTCCGCACCCTCGACTCTACCATGGGGCGAACGTTCGACGTTGTGCTGACGTGTGACAACTCGCTTCCTCACCTTCTCACAGAGGCTGATCTCGACCAGGCGTTAGCTCGCATAGGAACCGTCTTGGAGCCTGGTGGACTGTTTATCGCCAGTATTCGAGACTATGATGCTCTGCTGGTGGAGAAACCAGATTCGACGACGCCACAGGTAACGGGCCGTGACGACGACGAGACGATCGTCTTTCAGGTATGGGAGTGGGCGGATGATGGTCGAACGTACTCGATCCGCCTTTTCGTCATGCAACGAGAGAGTGATTCTTGGCGGACGGATGAATTCGTCACGCAATACCGAGCCATTCGGCGCGACGAACTTACGTTGGCGCTAGAGCGGTCTGGTTTTGCAGATATCACTTGGCTGTCGCCTGAGCAATCCGGGTTCTTTCAACCGGTGGTCGTTGCGTGTCGTTGCGTATAAGAGGAAGTGCCTTCAAAAACCGCAAGCTTATCGTCGTTTTTATCGCCGTGATCGTCGGCCTTATACCTTTGTTCGAATGGGAAATTAACCAATGATTACAGATATAGAGGTAAACAAACCTGAAGCAATTACACCTGGAGAAATGGCAGAATCATTCAATCGCCGAACGGATGTTCAACGTACAATTGAAACATTGGAGGCTGGGAACCCAGTTGTAATAACAGAATTTTATAGTAATGGATTGTCACTTCTCCAGGGACTGAAGTCGCATTTGAACGCAAGGCTACCCAATAAGTCTTTCCAGGAACAACGTGCGTATCGATCAGAATATCGCAAACTGTCAAATCTGATTTTAATAGAAATTGTCGATCATAAATTGGCAGTAAAGAAATCTCCTGAAATCGGCTGGTTAAAAAAATTATATCCTGAGACTAGCGTTTTTTTTCTTTCATTCCCACAAGTACAAGGACTAAATAGCGCCTGGCAGTGGTATCTAAAGGGGATTTCCATTCCGATACTCCGAAATAAGATTCATCCGTATTACGGTACGTATTTTCCCACACGATTTGAGCATTTGCAAGTTTTTGACAATTGGTTGAAGCGCTATCTGGGACCTAAAAAAACGGCCATAGATGTTGGCATTGGTAGCGGTGTACTTACTTTCCAGATGGTCAACCACGGTTTTCAAAAAGTATTTGGGACAGATACAAATCCCAATGCAATCGTTGGATTAGCAGAGTTTATGGGAGAAACGGAGTTGTCTCGGAAGATAGAATTGGACTTTGGGCATCTTTTTGGCAAGTGGAAAAAACAGACCGAACTCATTGTTTTTAACCCTCCCTGGCTGCCGATATCGGATGAATTCGATAGAATTGATGAAGCCATGTACTACGACAAAAACCTTTTCCCCGACTTTTTTATAGGAGCAAATCAATGGCTCTTACCTGAGGGAAAGCTGGTGTTGATCTTCTCGAATTTAGCTCAAATAACAAATATGTCCGATGAGCATCCAATTGCGAAGGAACTAGCGGACGGCGGGAGATTCAAATTGGAAAATTGTTTCAAAAAACCTGTGAAACCAGCTTCTGCAAAAACAAAGCGGGATCAGCATTGGCGTTCTTCTGAAGAAGTGGAGCTTTGGGTACTCACGCACAAGTAAGTTTGAGGTGACGACGCTCGTGAATCTTGATTAGAATATTTTGGTTTACCGTTCATTCGTTAATCATCAAATGTATAGGAATTATAAAGGGCCTTTTAGGGGATCGGATCAAGCGGTGTGGGTGTCTTTGGGCCCTCTTTTCTGCTGGGTGCAGACCACTGGCAGCGTCCAAAACCCTGCCAACCGTGCCCGTGTATCGGCCGTCACGACGCGCTGGGGAATGAACAGACCGTAGTCGTACGGGCGATAGAGGGTGGACTCATCATGCGTTGCGTAGATTGAGGCCAGGCGACACAACAACTTGATTACTCAATAAATAGTTTGGGCCCAAAAGGATCGGTAGAAATGGCAAAGATATGCGGAATCGAACTGAAATCGTCTGACGCTATTTTGGCGGTCATTGAAGAATCAGACGGCGATGTTGAATTCATCGATGTTGAGCCTCGCAGGATCAACATCGGAAATGACGAATCGTGTACGGATATTCAATCCTTCTACGACTCTTTTGTGACTTTTGTTCGTGACCATCAAATAGATGTCGTAGTGATCAAAAAGCGGGCGAAGAAAGGTAGAATGGCTGGTGGTGCTGTTTCTTTTAAGTTAGAGGCACTCATTCAGTTGAATGGAGCCGTTGGCGTCGAGTTTGTTTCTGGCCAAGGAATTGCTGCCGCGAACAAACGCGAATCATTCAACATTCCGGAGGACTTGAACAAATATCAAGAAGCAGCGTTCATGGCGGCCAGTCTTTATCTTCGTCAGAATTAACCCATGAGCAGGCTATTCATCATTGATATCGTTCTGGAGGGGCTGACCAGACCTGGTTCAAGATCGGTTGGGATAATTGAGCTGAGCAGACCGGAGTGGTATGGGCAAAGCGGGGAAGAGGTGGTTTATCAAGCCACTAAGTCGATTTGTTGTCCGGCCTGACTCTAGTTTACTTGAAGCGGCTGCACTTGGGTTGTGGGAGTTGATTCCGGATAGGGGAGAGGGTGCAATACAAAATGAACGAATGATGATTTTAAATACTCAGATACTGAATACTTGGTTCACTGCCCCATTGGAAAAGACGGATTGTACTATCGGGGCTATCCCATCAAGATCGAGGGCGTATCATGTGTTCAACTGCAAGTCATTGGAACGGCCGGTGGACCTCCTGAGGAAGACGAGAAGGAGTTGTTTCATGTTGTGTCGCAATAGACCTCTTCGAGGTGAGAGGCTCGTGGTCCATTGCAGCATTTCCGGCGCCGGAGACGCTCCGCGCGACCGGACCCCGTCCGCACGCTACTTCAGCCACTATTAAGGTGCCATAATGCGCCACATCTGGCTCTTTTCCCGCTCCATCGACCTCTGCATCCTCGGAGTGCCGGTGTGGGCTACTTGGGCCATTTGCTTCGCCCTACCCGAGCGCGTGATCGAAAACGACCTACCGCTGTGGGTCTGGGCCGTCTTCATCGTCGGCATCGACGTCAGCCACGTCTGGTCCACGCTCTTTCGCACCTACCTCGACCGCGAGGAATTCGCCCACCATCGCACCCTCTTGCTGCGCACGCCCCTGCTCGCCTTTGTCTTCTTCTTCTGTATCGCCAGTTTCTCTTCACTGTGGTTCTGGCGCGTCATGGCCTATCTCGCCCTCTTCCACTTTGTCAAACAGCAATACGGTTTCTTCGCCCTCTATCGGGGCCGTTTCAAATTCAGCCCCCCACGCAAAATCTTTGGCGATACCAGCGTCATCTACCTGGCCACACTCTACCCGGTGGTCTACTGGCACCTCGCCATCGACCGCAGCTTTGATTGGTTTATCAGCGGAGATTTTTTTTCGCTCCACGACCTGGTGGGTACAGGCGCGGAATCCGTCGGTTGGCTGGGACTGGTAGGCAATTTCCTCTACTGGATCATCATCGCCGCCTGGTGCATAGAGGAGATCTACCTGTGTCGCCGGCACGGCGTAGAAATACCCATGGGCAAAATCCTCTGGCTGCTGACCACGGCGGGCAACTGGTATTTGGGCATTATCCATTTTAACTCCGACATCGTCTTTTCACTGACCAATGTCATCGCCCACGGCGTGCCCTATATCGCCCTCATCTTCTTCTATGTTGAAAAGAAAAAGGGAATCCAGGTGCCAGATCGGTCCGCTGCGCCCTTACCATTGGGCGGCCATCTCATCTTTATGCTGGGCACCATCTTGCTGCTGGCCTTCGGCGAGGAATATTTGTGGGATATGTTGCTCTACCGCGAGCACGGCGCGCTCTTCGAAGGGCTCTTCACCTATCCGCTCCGCGTCCTGCAAACGCCTTTGGGCCAGGCCGTCGCCCTGGCCGCGCTCTCCGTACCCCAGGTCACCCACTATATACTCGACGGCTTTATCTGGAAGGACAACCAGAAGAACCCCTATTTGAGACAGATATTTGCGCGCGAGAAAATATCAGGCAAATAAGAGGAGTTATACCCTCATTTATAGATATCGGTTGCGTGGCGCTATTTTACGTGCACGTTTTGCTATCTACTGGCTCCATTTTGCGTGCGTGTTTCCAGTTTAGCGGGGGACTCCTTGGTGACTATAGTTGTGTTGGCGGTAGAAGAATAAGATCGCCCATACTTTTTTAGACGCGTCAAATAAAGTATGGGAAGATCATTGGTGTTAACTACGCCCCCAATCCACGAAACATTGCCCGTGTATCAGCGCGCCCAACGCGCTGGCGTTGACGTACGAGTCACAGGTCGATAGTTGTTTGTCAACAGCCAGAAAGTGATTCGAACGAAGGCATTTTTTTAGTCGTTGATAAAAATGGCGAAGCACTAAATCTACTT
>JBLHGI010000287.1:0-7801 GCA_047616505.1 Planctomycetota bacterium | reverse complement strand
AGTGAGGACGACGCGCAGTGCCTCACCGATAATATTGGCGCCGAGCATACTGGTAAAAAGAATGAGAACGAGGTGACTAACCGGTTTGTCGCGCAACATGAGGGCCTATGCGTGCTGGGTTACTTCGTCGCTAAAGAGACCGAGAACCCAGCGGTAAATTCCCGAGCTGATATAGACGAGTGTCATGGGGAAAAAGTATTCGCTTTTGTAGAAGATCAAACTGATAGATACGACGAAGAAGAGCTGTTTAAAGCGATCGGCAAAAGAGCGGCCGCGAAAATTGGGCATGGAATCGTAGTCGAGGCGACTGATCATCATAAAAGATAGAAAAAGCACCAATAGCGCCGCCGCCGGTGTGGCATAGGCGCTCTGCCAACTGTTTTCGAAGACGCTGAACTGAGTCAGGCAAATCGCCGCTGTGGGAATGGGTAGGCCTAGATAATAGTCTTCGTCTTTCTCTTCGTTGAGGCTCAGGGTGTTAAAACGCGCTAAGCGCACGGCTCCGCAGAGCAGAAAGACAAAGGCCAAGGCGAGTCCCCAGCCCGAGTTCATCTGAGACTGGTACATAATAACAGCGGGCACAAAACCAAAGGTACAGACGTCAACGATAGAGTCGAACTGAATTCCGAAGAGGGAATCTTTGCCCATGGCGCGCGCTATTTTCCCATCCATCTTGTCGAGGACTGCGCCTAAAAAGACGAGCCAGGCGGCGGAAATATAACTGCCTTGAAACGCGTAGTGCAGTGCCAGAAACCCGCAAAACAAGTTACCTACAGTGAATAGCTGTGGTATGAGTGTTCGCATGTAAAACTCCAGTAAATGTGGGTGGCCATCACCAGCGGCGCCGGTAGCGCGGCCACTCTTCTATACGCATCGCCAAGTCTAATTCTTCGCTGTAGCGCATAATACTCAAAGTGCACTCATCGTCGACGCGCAATCCCTTGAGCACGCCCAGCGCATCTTCACCGCTGCGCATTTTTTCGCCGTTTATGGCGACGATGATATCACCACCTTCCAGTCCGGCTCGGTCGGCGGGGCTATCGACGGCAATTTTGACTACTAGGGCGCCTTCGGCAGACTGCAGCGACAGGTAATTCGCCAAGCGCGGAGTGATATTCTCGAGGGCTATAATTCCACTCCATGTGCGCCGTACTTGGCCGTGCTGCTGCACTTCGCCCAAAAAATCACGCGCGGTATTGATCGGTATGGCAAAACCAATGCCGATGGAGCCGATGCTATAATCGCCCCCGGTATAGATGAAGCTGTTAATGCCTATGACTTGACCATCGGCATTGACCAAAGCACCGCCGCTATTACCGGGGTTGATCGCCGCGTCGGTCTGGATCATATCGCGATAATAGTGGTCGCCCTGTGGCTGCGGAAAGTCGCGGTCCAGAGCGCTAATAACGCCAATGCTAACGGTGGGGCCAAGATCAAATGGATTGCCGATGGCGATGGCCCATTCACCAACCAAAATATCGCCCGAATCTCCTAGTGGCGCAACCGGCAGGTCTTCAGCTTCGACTTTGAGCACGGCTAGATCCGATCCAATATCGGAGGCGATATAACGAGCCTCCAACGTGCGGCCATCGGGTTCGGGCAGCGATACGGTTATGCGGCGTTCGTTTTGCGTATCACCGCCGACTACATGGTCGTTGGTGAGAATATATCCCTGCGAATTGAGGATAAAACCCGATCCGCTCGAAGGGCGCTCGCGATTTTCTGGTACGACGTAATAGAAAGGAGAAAAGAAGTCTTCGAATGGGTCGCGCAGGCGATAGCGCTGCAGCTGACGCACGCGTGTTGTCACGTGAATACTAACGACGGCCGGCTGTACTTTCTGCACGGCATCCACCACGGCAGTGCGCCGTGAGGCGGATATGGGATCGGCGCTAGATGGGCCGCCTAAGAAGGCTATCGCTAGGCCCAAAAGGAACGTTTTCAGGTTCTTTCTCCCGGATCATTTTAAGGCTTACGATACATAATAACAAATATATAAGCAAGAAAGCTTCAATCCCCATAACGCACCCAGAGCAGGTGCAGACCACAGGCGGGAGCCGTGTGTCCGGCCGCCTCGCGTTGGCCGTTTTCGAGTAATTTTTTCATGTCGCTGGCGGGGCGCTGCGCTAGACCGACTTCGATCATCGTTCCCACGAGGATACGCACCATATGGCGCAAAAAGCGCTTGCCCTCTATTTCAAAGACGAGTTCGCGGCCCTGTCGTTGCCATTGGGCTGCATAGAGTGTGCAGTGGAAGTTGTCCGGCACGGGGTCTTGTTTGCAGAAGGCACCAAAGGAATGGGTGCCGGGTAGGGCGAGGCTGGCTTGTTCGAGGCTGTCGAAGTTTAATGGTCGGAAGCAAGTCCATGTGAAATTTCGACTTACAGAGTTCTTGCCCTCGTGTATGCGATAGCGGTAGCGCTTGCGTTTGGCGCTGTAACGGGCGTGAAAGCCATCGTCTGCCTCTTCTACTGCGTGTATGGTGATATCGGCGGGGAGCAGGCCGTTGAGACTGCGCTGTATCCGCTCAATGGGCAGGGAAGAAAGCGTTTGAAAGTGGGCGACTTGGCCAAGGGCATGCGTACCGGCATCCGTGCGTCCCGAACCGGTGGGGCAGATATCCTCTTTCACCAGTGTTTTTAGCGCGCGTGCGAGTTCGCCTTGTACCGTGCGTCCCTGGCTCTGGACCTGCCAGCCGACAAAATCGCTGCCATCGTATTCTATAATTAAGCGGATGGTACGCATTTTCAACGACTCAGGTAAATGGCGGCGATCGTTATCAGGACCAAAGAGGCGGCGACGAAATCGCGGGTTGCCAACGCCAATTGGTAGTAGTGCGTGCGCTCGGCGCCAGGTTCGTAGCAGCGGCTCTCCATAGCCAGCGCCAGGCGATCGGCGCGTTCAAAGGCAGCTACAAAGAGGGGGACTAAGAGGGGGATCAGACTGCGGGCGCGGCGAATGGGGTTGCCAGTAAAATCGGCGCCGCGCGAGATCTGTGCTTTGCGCAGGCGCTCGGCTTCGTCTACGAGCACGGGGATAAAGCGCAGGGCGATAGATATCATCAGCGCCAATTCGGCTACGGGCACACCGATGCGCTTAGCTGGTGAGAATAATCGCTCTAGGCCGGCCGTCAATTGCATGGGAGCCGTCGTCAGCGTCATGAGTGCAGCAGCCACGACTACGGTGGACAGGCGCAGGCAGAAAAAGGCCCCCGCGTACAACCCTTCTGTCGTTATGGACCACGAAGTAAAGGGGGGGGTCCACAGCACTTGGCCCGGTGTCAGAAAGGTGTGCAGGCCAAAGGTAAAAGTAAAGAGCCAAACAAAGGCGCGCAGATTGGCTAGCACTAAGCGCACGGGCAGTTTAGAAAGGGCGGTTGTCAGTGCCAAAAAAGCGGCAAAGAGCAGCAGAGGGACAAAGCTGTGTGCCGAGAGTGCGACGAGCATGAGGGTCATTGTGGCGACGAATTTTGTGCGTGGATCGAGGTGGTGCACCGCCGAGTCTAAGGCAATATAGCGGCCTAACGTGATGTCTTGTAGGGCGGCCATTGCTCAGCGTAAGAACTGTGAATCGAAGGCCTTTTGCGCGGTTGCGGCCGTCTTTTCGATCAGGTTGGCTTCGACCATTTGTTGGTGCAGTGAATTCCAGCGTTCGGCGCTCATATGCCCGAGGCCTTTTTCGCGCGCGACGGGATCGAGTATGAGTGGGCGAGACTCTTCGGCCCCGTAGGCGAGGATTTCTAGGCCCATCTCGGGGTTGAGCGAATTGATATGGCGATTGGTCTGCTCTGGATCGCGCAGATAGTGCGCCCAGCCTTTGATGCTCGCCCCGACGACGGCGCGGACGATATCAGCGCGTTGGGCGACGGTGCTTTCGGTGGCGATGAGCACGCTGGCATAGGGGTTAAAGCCAATATCGGCGACTAGGAGGGCCTTGGGGTCGCCGCCTTGTTGCTTGGCGACAAAGGGTTCGCTAAAGATATAGCCTTGTTGGGCGAAGTTGGGGTTGGCGAGAAACTGGCTGACATTGCCCGGATAGGGCACGATATTGACGCCTGTTAGAGGATACTTCCAGCGCAGGTAGTGCGAAAAGGCAGGGCGTTGCGACATGGCTAGTGTGATATGGGCGAGCTCGTCTATGCGCTCAATGCCAGCAGCCTCATGTACCATGATGCAGCGTGGGTTGATCTGGTAGGGAGCCATCAGGGCGACGACGGGTGCTTGTTGGGCGCGCGCATAAAGAACATCGTCGGCATTGGTGACGCCAAATTCAATGCTGCCGGTGGCTACGCGTTGGATTACGGGAGCATCGGGGCCGCCGCCGAGGATTTCGACTTCGAGGTTGCGCGCGGCGTAATAACCGTGCACTTGTGCGGCGTAAAAACCGCCGTGCTCAGCCTCGGGAAACCAATTGAGGGCGATGCGCACGCGCGTTTTTCCAGTCTCAGTTGGTGGTGTTTCGCTCTGGCCACAGGCTATTAAAAAAAGACTTATCAGAAGCAGGCAGCGTGC
The DNA here is from genome assembly GCA_047616505.1 of Planctomycetota bacterium. Taxonomy (GTDB): domain Bacteria; phylum Latescibacterota; class UBA2968; order UBA8231; family UBA8231. The sequence goes on along the minus strand of JBLHGI010000287.1, from coordinate 3,290 downwards.
TTTCATCACGTAATTCCCATGGACGATAGTGGATAGTCGCTGCATTGGTTAGTCTGCCCCCCCCCAGCGTTTGAGCAGTAGGTTACTGGCCAGACCCACGGCGCTGAAAATTGTGAGACCGAGTAGGGTGCAAAAGAGAATGCAGGCAAAGAGGTAATCGGTTTTGGCTTGGCCGCTGGTCTGTATGATGAGATAACCGAGGCCGAAATCGTCGGTGCCATAGCCGGCAAAAAATTCGCCGACGATGGCGCCGATAACGGATAGGCCGCTGGAGATGCGCGCTCCCGTTAGCATCTGAGGCACGGCGTTGGGCACGCGCAGCTTAAAGAGTATCTGCCAACGACTGGCATTGTTGAGGGCAAATAAATCGAGTAGGCGTGGGTCGATCTGGGTTAGGCCCGCCGTGGTATTGGCGATGATAGGGAAGAGCGAAATGATAAATGACACGGCGACGACGCCCTGTAAGCCATATCCGATCCACAGAACAATAAGCGGCGCAATCGCGACGATGGGCACGGTCTGGAGAAAGATCGCATAGGGATAGAGGCCGCGTTCGATCAGGCGCGATTGCGAAAAGAGCAGCGCCACGATAAATCCAAAGGCTAAGCTGAGCGCAAAACCACTGAGGGCGCCCATGGCCGTCAGCAGAGTCGCGTCTATTAGACGTGCGGCGTGGGTCGAGACGGCGTCAACTACGCGCGGTGGACCGGGTAATAAGTAGGGTGGAAGGTCAAAGACCTCGACTAATGCGTGCCAAGAGATGCCAAAAAAAGCAAAGGCAATAAGAGGCGGTCCAACTTGTTTTAATAGATTGACTAGGTGCGCTTTCATGGGTATGCCTGGCCCAATTGTTGCGATATTTTGCGCGCTAGTTCGGCAAATGCATTTTGGTGGCGCAGGTCTTCGTCGCGCGGATGGGTAAAAGGCACGGGAATATCGGCTATAATACGGCCGGGGCGCGCGCTCATGACCAGTACGCGATCGGCTAAGAAGGCGGCCTCGTAGACGTTGTGAGTGATAAAGATACCGGTCCAGCGGTCGCGTTCCCACAGGCGCAAGAGCTCTTCGTTGAGGCGTTGGCGCGTGATTTCGTCGAGGGCGCCAAAAGGTTCGTCGAGCAGGAGTAAGCCGGGGTTAGTCGCCAATGCGCGGGCGAGGGATACGCGCATGCGCATACCCCCGGAGAGTTGTGCTGGTCGCGCATCGGCAAAGTCGCTGAGCCCTACCATTTCTAACACGTCATCAATACGCCGCTCGTCTGTCTGCTCGCGCAGTTCAAGGGGGAGAGCGACGTTGCTGCGCACGGAGCGCCAGGGCAGCAGTGTCGCATCTTGGAAGACGTAGGCTAAGTCGCGGCGGCGGCGGTGCGCTTTTAATGGATCGACCCCATCTATGAGTAGCTCGCCCGCCGTGTGCGTGTCGAGACCGGCTACGAGGCGTAGAAGGGTGGATTTGCCGCAGCCCGAAGGCCCGACGACGGCGACAAACTGTCCGCGCTCTACGGATAGATCGACAGCGTCTAGGGCGTGGATGCCACCGGGGAACACTTTGCCGACACCGCGTGCGGTGACCATGTTTTTGCTGGAAATAGTTGGCATGAAACTTAAAAAGCGGAGACTCCGCCTACTAGTAAGGTGTATAAGATATCGACGGGCGTAAAAAGAATCGCACCCAACGGATTGAAATCGCTAACGCCGCCTATTAATACGAGTGCCATGAGTCCCCAAGAGAGCGGACCGCTATAGCGTTGGTAGCGTTGGGCCCATTCGTCTGGCAATAGACCTACGAGAACTTTGGAGCCGTCGAGCGGTGGGATCGGCAGCAGGTTAAAAACGGCTAACAAGAGGCTGATCAGCACCAGCGCATCGATGGCGGCATAGACCAAGGGTGTAAGCGTGTGGTCCAACAAGCGCAAACTCAGGGCGAATATAATGGCCGTCGCGATGTTGGCAAGAGGACCGGCTAGGGCTACGAGCATCATATCGCGGCGCGGTTGGCTAAAGTAGCGCGGATCGACGGGCACGGGTTTGCCCCAGCCAAAGTGAACGACGGCCAAGAGTAAAGTACCCATTGGGTCTAGATGGACTAACGGGTTGAGCGTGACCCGGCCCAACCGTCTGGGGGTTGGGTCGCCGAGTCGATCGGCCGTATAGGCGTGGGCCGCCTCGTGGAGGGCGAGAGCGACGAGTACGGCGGGTAAAAATACGAGAAATTGCCATACAGTTTCTGACAAAACGCGTTAACCTCGGGGGTGGTAGGTTTTGTGTACTTCTTTGACATGGGTGCGGTCGACATGGGTGTAGATCTGAGTGGTGGAGATGTTGGCGTGACCGAGCAACTCCTGGACATCGCGCAGGTTGGCGCCTCCTGCGAGCAGGTGGGTAGCGAAGGAATGGCGCAGCGTGTGCGGGCTGATCACTTTTTCAATATTCGCCTTGGTCTTTGCATTTTTAATCGTTTTCCACACGCTCATGCGCGATAGGGGGCCACCTTGGGCATTGAGAAATAGGTGATGGCCGGACTCTGGTCGTATATGATGGGGGCGGCCATTGCGTAAATAGGCGCGTAGTGCACGCACGGCTTGGCCGCCAACCGGCAATAGGCGTTGGTTCGGGCCGCCGATACGCACTAGCCCCTCGCCGAGTTTGAGTGCGCCTTCTTGCAGCGCCGTCAACTCGGTGACGCGCATGCCGGTGGCGTAGAGCAGTTCCATAATGGCGCGATCGCGCATTCCTATGGGTTCGGAAGTGTCGGGTGCATCCATGAGTGCGTTGATTTCTTCTGCGGAGAGCACATCGGGCAATTGGCGTTCGAGCTTGGGGGGGTCGAGTGTTTCGCTCGGATTGTGCTGGCACGCGCAGCTGATCAAGAGATATTGATGTAGGCGTTTGATGGAAGTGAGGTTGCGCGCCATGGTGGCGGCGCTCAGGCCCGAATCGCGCAAACCGTGCAGGAACTGAGTGACGTGTTCCTGTTGGATTGCCTCGGGTGAAGATATGCCTCGTTCAGCAAGCTGGTGCAAATAACGCCGGAGGTCGCGACGATAGGCGTCGAGCGTGTTGAGCGAAAGCCCTTTGTCTCTTTCCATAGAGAGTAGAAATGCCTCTAGAGGACGAGCTAATCCAGAAGGTAGTGCTGTATCGCTATGGCTGGCTGGGGGTCTAGACATCGGTGGTCGATTCCGCGCCAATGCGAGGAGTTGTATTGGCTTGAGATGCTTCACTGCTCGCGGCGACCGACGGGACTGCAGGTTCGCTATTATCGTTCGCGATGGCATTTTTCCCTTCTGC
>JBLHGI010000286.1:0-7812 GCA_047616505.1 Planctomycetota bacterium | reverse complement strand
TTGGGGCTTGAAAAGTAAAGAGGAGGATTTGGCATGGGCTATTCGCTCGTGCCCGGTCGTTTTATTCGTAGTTTGAGAAGTTACCCCTACCCGCTACTGCTGTTTAGGTTTCGAGCCGGGCTGTGATACTATGGCACGCAGCGGCGGGTTTATGTTATCGTGGAAGACCATGCAAAAACCCATAGACATACACGCTATAAGCGATAAAGTACAGGAACAGGCTGCCCTCGTCGAGCGCGTTATTGCGGAGATGGACCGGGTCATTGTGGGGCAGCGCTATATGGTTGAACGACTGCTGATCGGTCTGTTTTGCGGTGGACATATCCTTTTAGAAGGAGTGCCCGGTTTGGCCAAGACGTTGACGGTCTCGACGTTAGCTCGGATTATGCAGGCCAGTTTCAAGCGCATCCAGTTCACGCCAGACCTGTTGCCGGCCGACCTTACGGGGACGCTGATCTACAACCAGCAAGATGGAGCTTTTGTGCCGAAGAGGGGGCCAGTCTTTGCAAACTTAGTATTGGCCGACGAGATCAACCGCGCACCGGCTAAAGTGCAAAGCGCCTTGCTTGAGTGCATGCAGGAACGCCAGGTCACCATCGGTGATGAAACCTATATGCTCGAAGATCCCTTTTTGGTGATGGCAACGCAAAATCCGATTGAGCAGGAGGGCACCTATCCGTTGCCCGAAGCGCAGATCGACCGCTTTATGCTCAAGGTGAAAGTGGGATATCCCTCGCGCCAGGACGAAAGAGCGATTCTCGATCGCATGGCGGATGGTAACGAAATAGAAGTGCAGCAGGTCATGAGCACAGCCGATGCGCTGCGTCTGCGCGAGGTGATGGGGTTAATTTACGTCGATGATAAAATAAAAGACTATATAGTCGACTTAGTGCACGCTACGCGTTTCCCGGCCGATGCGGGGTTAGATGATATGGATGCACTCATCGAACACGGAGCCTCTCCACGGGCGACGATCTTTCTCGTCCGTGCGGCGAGGGCGCACGCTTTTTTACGGCAGCGCGCCTACGTTACCCCTGAAGATGTCAAGGCGGTGGGAGCGGATGTGTTAAGGCATCGCGTCGTGGCCAGCTATGAGGCGGAAGCGGAGGAAGTCGACTCCGAACATATTGTGCAACAGCTCTTCGACCACGTGGAAGTGCCCTAAGAGAGTTTCGTCGTGATTCCCAAGGAAATACTAGAAAAAGTTCGCCTGATTGAGATCCGTTCGCGCAATATTGTCAACGACCTCTTTGCCGGAGAATACCATTCGGCCTTTAAGGGGCGCGGCATGGAGTTTGCCGAGGTGCGCGAATATTTGCACGGTGATGACGTGCGCAGTATTGATTGGAATGTCACGGCGCGCGTCGGTGCCCCCTATATAAAGGTCTTTGATGAGGAGCGGGAGCAGACCGTCATGCTCTTGGTCGATGCGAGTGCATCGGGTGCCTTTGGGTCGCAGCAGCAAATGAAAGGGGAAGTCGGCGTTGAGATTTCCGCACTGTTAGCCTTTGCTGCTATCAAGAACAACGATCGCGTTGGTTTGTTGATTTTTACCGATGAGGTCGAGGTTTTTGTGCCTCCTAAAAAGGGGCGTAAACACGTGCTGCGCGTCATCCGTGAGCTGCTCTACTTTGAACCGCACGGCAAACGCACTTCTATCGCCGGCGCTCTCGATCACTTAAAGCGAGTACTACATCGGCGCAGTGTTGTTTTTGTCATATCGGATTTTCTCGACGATGATTACGAACGCTCTTTGAAACTGATGCGTCGGCGCCATGATTTAGTTGCGATCTCCCTCTTTGATCAGCGCGAGCGGCAGTTGCCAGATGTGGGTTTTATCAACCTGCAGGACGCCGAAACGGGTGAGCAACTCTTGGTAGATAGCGGTCGTCCAGCCGTACGCGAATACTTTGCCCGAGAACAACGCCGCGCCGAAGAGCAGCGCCGCGCTTTGTTCCGCCGCACGGGCATTGATGAAGTCTCTATCGATATTACACAGCCCTACGTCGACCCCTTAGTGCGTCTATTCCACGCGCGGACTCGTCGTCGTTAACGCTATCGCTTCATGTTTATCTGTTCTATTTAATTTGTGCAAGCCAAGGAGGAAGTTCGGTGATAGAAGTAAATGAGCTTTCGAAAAGCTACGGCGAGGTCGTGGCTGTTGAGGGAGTGTCTTTTAAAGTGAAAAAGGGCACGATCCTCGGTTTTCTCGGCCCCAACGGGGCTGGGAAGACCACGACGATGCGCATGCTTACTTGTTATTTGCCACCGTCTGGTGGCAGCGCCAAGGTGGCTGGTTACGACGTGGTTGAAGAGTCGATGGAAGTGCGCCGTCGCATTGGGTATTTACCTGAACAGCCGCCGCTCTATTTGGATATGACGGTGCGCTCTTATTTGCGCTTTGTGGCGCGTATAAAGGGAGTGGGAGGAAACGAACTCAACGGTCGTATCGATGATACGATGGAGAAGACGGGGATTGCCCATCACCAGAAGACGGTGATTAGCAATCTCTCCAAGGGGTATAAACAGCGCGTGGGTTTAGCCCAGGCGCTGGTGCACAATCCCGATGTTCTCGTGCTGGACGAACCGACGGTTGGTCTCGATCCCAAACAAATCATCGAGATTCGCGAGGTCATAAAAGGGCTTGCTGGCGAGCACACGGTGATCCTCAGCACGCATATCCTACCTGAAGTGAGTATGACCTGCGAACAAATTATCATTATTAACAACGGACGCATAGCAGGTGAGGGCACTCCCGAGAGCTTGATGGCTCAGCTGAAAGAGGGGGAGGTTTTGCGCGCCGATATCGGTGGCCCAGGCGAAGCCGTCAATACCCTTCTTCGCGGCATTGACGGTGTGATAGACGTGTCTGCCGAAGGAGATGCTGAAGGTGTTTACCTCGTGACGAGTGTGCCGGGCACGGATGTGCGCGATGCTTTGGCGCGTGAAGTGATAGGGGGCGGCTATGCGCTGCGCGAATTGCGTTCGCTCGATATGACGCTCGAAGACATATTTCTGCGCTTGACGACTGAGGAGGTGAAGGCCTGATGCGCAATTTTTTAGCGGTCTATTCCAAGGAGATGCGCTCTTATTTCGTATCGCCGGTCGCCTATGTGATTGCAGGCGTATTCCTATTTCTATCTGGCTACTTGTTCCGCAATATTCTCATGCAATTCAATCTGCTCTGTTTACAGCTGGGCCAACGCGCGCAGCAAATGGGCGGGCAGATGCCGGCGCTCAACCTCAATGAGATGGTCGTTGTGCAATTCTTTGCCGTAATGGATTTCATTTGGCTGCTCATCGTGCCGATGCTGACGATGCGTCTCTATGCAGAAGAAAAGAAAACGGGTACCATCGAGCTGCTTATGACGGCGCCTATTAGTTCCGTCGAAGTGATGCTCGGTAAATTTTTTGCCTGTTTTTCGCTCTATTCGATTATCGTCAGTCTGACGATGGTCTATTTCGTTATCCTCGAAGCCTACGGAGCGCCCGACTGGGGGCCGATCTTTACCGGTTATCTCGGTTATCTCTTTCTGGGCGCAACCTTCATTTCCGTCGGGCTGTTGGCCTCGTCGTTGACTGAGAACCAGATCATCGCCGTGCTGCTTTCTTTCGGTATCCTACTGTTGTTCTGGCTCATAGATTGGTCGGCCAGTTTTGCCGGGCCGACGGCGAGTAAAATTCTTCAGTATATGTCTTTTATCCGGCACTTAGAAGGTTTTCAGCGCGGTGTGGTCGATAGTAAGGACGTCGTGTTCTATTTGAGCTTTACGTTCTTCTGCCTTTTTCTGACGACGCGCGTCGTCGAGTCGCGCCGCTGGAGACGCTGATATGAAGGCGTATGCGACTCCTATTAGCCTGATTGGTGCTGCGCTGGTATTGGTCGGTGGCTCGGCCTATTTCATCTCGCCGGATACGGGCAGTATCGGATTGGTCAACCTGGCCGCGGGCGCGTTACTCGTCGTGTTGGCGGGGTTTCTCAACGGCGAATTATTTCGCCAATACAGCCGTTGGCTCAACGCCTTTTGGGGCGCCATCATGGTCTTTGGCATCTTGGGCATGGTCAACTTTCTCGGCAATCGCTATCCACAGCGGTTGGATATGACGGAAGGGCAATTGCACAGTCTCTCCAATTTGACGGTTGAGATGGTGCAAAACTTAGATCGCGATGTAGAGGCGTTGGCCTTTATGGAAGGGGGCGAGAACGCGCGCTTGGAACTGCTGTTAGCTGAATTCAGCGCGCAAGGCGATCGTTTTAGCTATGAGTTTATAGACCCCGACCGCGACCCTTTGCGCACCGAGGAAAACGGCATCCGTCGCTACAACACGCTCTTATTAAAAAGCGGCGATAAAGAGCAGCAAATCATCGACTTGGAGGAGCGCGAAATCACCAATGCGCTGCTCAAGGTCATTCGCGACCGCCAAGAGAAGGTCTATCTCAGCGTGGGACATGGCGAACATCGACTGGGCAATGACCCCAACGGCATGAGCTTGCTCAAGCAGCGCTTGGGTGATATCGATTACTCCGTGCAAGACTCGCTCTTTCTCGCGCGCGTTGATCGCGTGCCGGCGGACTGTGCGGTATTGATTATCGCCGGACCGCGCACGCCATTTTTGTCTAGCGAAGTAGAAGCCGTGCGCGCCTATATGGAGGAGGGCGGTGCGGTACTGGCCTTACTCGATCCGCTCTACGAGAGCGGATTGGAAGAGCTGTTGGCCGAGTGGGGAGTGATACTGGGAGATGATTTTGTGATCGACACCAGTGGAGTCGGCTCTCTATTTGGACTCGATTTTACGACCCCGGTTTCTGTTACTTACGGCGACCATCCGATCGTGCGCAAACACCGCGGTATAATGACCTTTTTCCAACTGAGCCGCTCTGTGCGTTTTGATTCAAGTGCGGCACGCAGCCTGCAAGGCGCACCGCTCGCACTCACATCCGAATCGGGTTGGGCCGAAAGTGATTTGAGCGTTTTGCGCGGCGAAGGCGACAATACGGTCAAGTTGGATGAGGGCGTTGATAGACCGGGTCCCATAGCGCTGGCTGTGGCCGTCGAGCGCGCAGGAGGTCGGCTCGTTGTCTTTGGCGATTCCGATTTTGCAACGAACCAATACTTTGATTATCAGGGCAACGGAGATCTCGCGCTCAATGCGCTGAGCTGGTTGGCTGAGGATGAGAGCTTGATCTCTATTCGCCCACGCCAAGCAGGCTATAATCCGATTGCGCTCAACGACAGCCAGGGCGAGTGGATTTTTTGGCTCAGCGTTGTGCTTTATCCACTGGCTGTGGCATTGGCCGGTTTATTGGTCGTCTCGAGCAAGGGCCGTTGGAGTATGGCCGATCTCGCTGGGGCGGGTTTGGGCATTGCGCTATCGCTGGGTATTGCCGTGCTCTTCAATTTTATGGGTGATCGCTATCACATACGCTACGACCTAACGGCCGATCGTCTGTTTACGCTCTCCGGCGATACGAAGCGACTTATGTCGACCCTGGAGGACGAGGGGCATTACGTACAGGTGAAGACCTTCATGAGTGAGATGGAGGGCATGCATTTTCAGGATTTGCTCGAAGAATATCGCTATCTGTCGAAAAACTTCGACTACGAACTAGTCGATCCACAGAAAAATGCACTGCAAATCAAGCAGAACAATATTCGCGAGCGCGGTACTTCTATCATTGAAGTGCGCGGAAACGGGCAGGTGCACAGCGAACGTATTACCCAACAGAGCGAAGAAGTGTTGAGCAACGCGATTCTCAAAGCGCTGCAGGCGCGAGATCTCAAAGCTTATTTTGTAGGTGGACACGGCGAAGCTGAATTAGACCAAGTCGATGGCAAGGGCTATTCGTTGCTCAAAGGGCGGCTGCGCGAGCTCAATTTCGAGGTCGAAGGGGATCTCGACTTGGCGCAAGAGGTGCCAGAAGATGCAACGCTGGTCGTAGTGCTCGGGCCTCAGGAGCGTTTCTCGGCGCCGGAATCCGATATGCTGGCTCGTTATCTGGGGGCTGGTGGTAGTGCGCTAGTGCTTTTAGATCCGGGCAATCTCACGGGATTAGAATCTCTACTCGACGAGTACTCCATTACATTGGGACAAGATTTTGTCGTCGATCTGAGCGGGATGGGACAGCTCTTTGGCGCCGATGTTTCGGTGCCAGTCGTCATCAATTATGGAGATCATCCGATAGCCGAGAGATTGGGCAGCGGCACGATGAGCTTTTTTCCGCTGGCTCGGTCCGTGCGACCGGCTTCGCACCGGCGCAAGAATCCGCAGGTCGCCGCTTTGGCGCTAACGCATCAGAGCAGTTGGGGCGAGAGCGACTTGGCGCCGGTGACGGGAGAAGGGGGCAAAGTCGAATTTGATCCACAACTCGATTTGCGCGGTCCCGTATCGCTGGCTGTGGCCGTCGCTGCCGATGCCGATACGAGTATGGTCTCGCAGGGGCAGACGCGGCTGGTCGTTTTCGGCGACTCCGATTTTGCCTCGAATGAATACTTTACCCAGCAGGCCAATGGTGACTTGCTCGTCAAGAGTGTCGAATGGCTTGCCGAGGGGGAGGACCGGCTCAATATAACGGACAAGCGCGCGGCCCATAATCCGATCAACCTGATTGGCAACCAAGGTACGATATTACTCTGGATTTCGGTCTTTGTACTGCCTTTTGCCGTGGCGTTGTCGGGGTTGGTCATGGTGCTCAAGCGCGGTTACCAGACGTATGCCGATGGTTTTATCGGGTGGTTGATGTATGCTTTTTTCGCCAATGCAGTCTTCTTGTTGATAAGCTCTGTTGTAGCGCTGAGTGAAGCCAATATTTTAGAGGGGCAGCTCAATTTATTAGCCGGACTATTGTGCTCGGGGGTGGGCTATGGCCTTTATCGCCGCGCTATCTGGTCGTGGCTGCCGGCTTTGGTCGTGGCTTTGGCAAGCGCCATTGGTGGTTTCTGGGTGATTCCCAACGAAACGATCCAGCTTATTTACGCCGCTACATTTGTCGTCAATGCGGCCATTTTAGTATGGATTCGCCGCGCATTTGAAGTCTCGGGAGGTGGCAGATGAAATTCAAAACAAACCTTGTCGTAGGCGTCATTTTTGCCGCTCTTTTTGCCTTCGTATATATGTATGAGATTCGTGGAGGGGAGGATCGCCGCCAGCAAGCTGCGCGTTCAAAGCAGTTGCTCGAGTTCAAAGAGTCGGAGGTCAAACGCATCGTCATCGGGCGCGGCGACACGACGATTGTGTTGGCAAAGGACCAAGGCAATTGGGCAATTAGCGCGCCCATAAAAGACGGTGCCGATACGGACGCGGTTGTGCGCTATTTGCGCAATATCGCCGAGTCTGAGCGCGAAAAAATAGTTGCCGACAGTTCCGAAGCTTCCGACCCCACTTTAGCGTCGCGCTACGGTTTTTCCGCGCCGCGTCTACAGGTGCTGCTCGAGACAGAAGATGGGTTATTGGATACTCTGCTCTTTGGTGCCGACACGCCGACTGATCGCTATACCTATGTAAAGCAGAGCGGCTCAAATCCCGAAATTTTTGCCGTGCGCGCCTGGCGTTTTGATAATTTGGACAAAGGCGTAATGGACCTGCGCAATCGCCGCGTAATGGATCTTGTTAGAGGAGAGGTCGTTGCGGCGCGGCGTCAGGGAACGCTTGGCGATATCGCCCTGGTTAAGGAAGGGGAAGAATGGTTGCTGAGCGTCCCGCTCAACGCGCGTGCTGCTGCCGATGCCGTGGAGGCACTACTTGCGAAGATCGAAGCGAGTCAGGTGGAGAAATTTGTAGACGAAGACCCGGATGCGCGAGCATTGGCAGAAT
>JBLHGI010000285.1:0-7850 GCA_047616505.1 Planctomycetota bacterium | reverse complement strand
GCGGCAACTGGATCCGCGTCGGTGATCCAAACCAGGCTATAATGAGCACCTTTACGGCGGCCGATCCGCGTTATCTGCGGCGCTTTCTCGATCGCGAAGATGTGCAGACATTGGAGATGGCTATATCCGGTCGCTGTGCGCCGCGGATTTTGGCCTTGGCGAATTATCTAGTAGAATGGGCTTGTCACGAGCACGTATTAACGGAAGTGCGCGAGCGCGCCTTTCGGCCGCAGCAGATCCGCGTGACGGCAGCGGGTGACCCGCAGAAAAATCCCTCTGATAAAGAGAGTGATATCGCTTTCCGCGAGTATAATAACCGCGGCGAAGAAATGCGCGATGTCGCACGGCGTGCCAAGCTCTTTTGCGGCCGTAGTCCGCACCTGACGGTGGCGATCTTAGTGCCGACGAATCGTTTGGGCTATGATATGGCCGATGTGCTGCGCGATGCGGGGGCCGATTTTGACGAAGTGCTACAAAGCTCGCAGTCGGCGCGTCAACTTAGCGAAGTGCTGTATCAGTTTCTCGCTTTTTTGGCCGAGCCGCTAAAGAGAGGGAATTTAGAACGCGCCTATCGTGCGCTATGTAAGTACTGGCCGAAAAAAGGGGGTTGTGGTGACGAGGAGCAGGTTGCGACTCTGCTACGCAGCTGCTATCGGCCTGAATCGTTGCTCTTCCCAGCTGCTGACGCACGGGCAGAAGATGCGCTACCTCCGGTTGGAGATATTGCTCCGGACGATATACGGGCGATGGCTGTGCTCTGTCATTATTTGCGTCGCTGGCTGCGGGCGACTTCGCTACCGGTAGATCAGCTCTTGATGACTATTGCGCAGGATCTACTGCGCGGTGCGGATATGGCGCGAGCGCAAAAATTGGCGACCTATCTGCGCCAGCGCGCCGATCTGAACCTAGACTGGCGTCTTCCGGAGCTCGTTCGCGACTTGAATCAGGCTGCGCGAGGGCGTTCTGCTATGTTGGTAGAAGACGAAGATCTCTTCGCTCCTCGGCCCGGTCGAATTTCACTGACGACGATGCACAAAGCAAAAGGGCTTGAGTGGGACTTGGTGTATCTCGTTGGAGTTGATGGCAACTGGTTTCCCTATGATTTAGATGGCCATTTTCGTGGTGAATACGAGTTTTTGGGTGGTGATCCAGGCGAAGAGGCACGCGCTGAGTTACTTGGATTGATTGGCGAATGGGAAGCAGGTAGGTTATCGGCTACGCACATGGCGCATGTCGAAGTGATCGCCGAACGCCTACGGTTACTCTATGTAGCTATCACGAGGGCTCGGCGCTATCTGGCCGTCAGTTGGAGCCGTGAAATACCACTGGCTACGCGCATGCGCTCCGTGCCGCAAGCCGTGGTCTTTGATAAATTGCGCGAATTTTGCGCAAGGGGGTACCCTTGAGTGCCGTGCCCGAAAACTTCCGTTTTAGCCAGAGTAGTCTTTCCGCTTTTGCCGAATGCCGTCGCCGTTTCTGGTGGCGCTATGTGCGCCGAATGGAATGGCCAGCTCCCCTTACGGACCAATTAGAAGAGTGGGAAAAAGCGATTGAGCGCGGTCAGCTCTTTCACCACTGGGCACAGCAGGATGCTCTTGGACTGGCGGTCGACGAATGGGCACTTGCCCACGAGGACGAACTATTGGTTCAGTGGTGGAAAAACTTCCGCTCCCAACCGCCGCAAGGGCTTCCAGCTGGTGCCCAATTTTCAGAAATACAGCTCTCACTGCCGCTGGGCCCCTATCGGATTGTCGCCAAATTTGACCGCATTATTTGCACGGGTGACGGTCGGGTCTTTATCGTCGATTGGAAAACTGGACGGCGCAAGCCCAAACAGGACGATTATGTGGCCAATTGGCAAACTTTGGTCTACCGCTATGTAATGGCGGAAGCGGGTGCCGAGTTGAATGGGGGAAACGCTGTAGAGCCAGAACAAATAACACTGGTATACTGGCACGCGAACTTCCCTGGCGTACTAGAGCCGATAGCCTATTCAATACAGGAGCACGAGCGGGCGCGCGAGACCTTGTTGCAGACGCTACAGGCGATAGGAACTTTGGGTGGGGTGGAGGATGATTTTCCGCTAACAGAGGATCTCGGGGTTTGCAGGCGCTGTGTTTATAGCGCGCTTTGCGAGCGCGGCAGGGAACGTGCAGATGATTGGGATATCGAAGACGACGATATTTCTTGGCAAGAGATCCCAGAGGCCGAGTTGTGATGGATGCCGGCGCAGTGCCCCGTGCGAATATTGCGGCCTGTGGCGGTAGCGAAGTCTTGGCGCGTTTGCTATGGCACCGAGGTGCGCGTGTTGTTGCAGATATAGTGAAAAGCTTAGGGCATAGTCGTTATCTGGGCACACCGCCAGATGCGATGCTTTACAATCCGGAAGAAGCTGAAAAAAAAAAGGCAGAGGTCCGCGACCCCGATGTTTCGGTAGAGCTATCTGCAATTGATGAAAAGTTACTAAGGGGATTGTATCGGATTACAGCTGTAGACGTAGATGCCCCCGAGCCAGTATTTGTGTGCCCGGACGTACATTTAGTTAATGTGGCGGCAAATGACCTCGCTCGTCGGCATTCTCGTTTGCTAATCGAAGACGAACGCGGTGACCAATTGCCTGCGAATTGGTGGCATATGGCTCCGCTTCTCGTGCCCAAAGGGGTGGGAGATGCGAATTTTTATTTGCGAGTTGATGATCGCTTCGGGCGCCTTGAAGTACGCGCTGAACTGATCGCATTCGATGTGCGAGAAAAGGGTATCGGTGACCTTTCGACCAAGGGTGCTTTACCCTTTGTCGTGGAAGATTGGCGTCGAGAAGAAACCCCACTGCCTCGAGTTCTGAGTTTAAACAATATACAGATATGGGCAGAGGGAAGTGCTGCTGAAAATATGATAGCAGCTCGTCGACGTGACGAATTGGTAGCCGGCCAACCGTTGGCCCTGTGGACGCGCGCGCCCAGCCCAGATGTGTTGCGCGCCGTGCTGCAATATGTGCAGCCCGATCATCTGTGGTTCTGTGCTCCGCCCTTACTTACACTGGAGAAAGGCGATTTTCTACGCGCATTGGGGAGTTTGACAAAGGCCGTGGTCGCACGTCGTTCCGGGACTATACGTCGCGTGGAGTTGGCGGCGCGTCTGGCACAGACAGAGGGGGTTGTATTGGCGGGGCTCGATATTTTGCAGGCGGTGGGTTTGTTGCGCTATCGCAGCGTCGAAGAGCGGGTTTTATTAGAGCAAGGCGACGGCCAACGTCGAGGTAATACAAAAGGCCAGCTATTAGAAGACATGCTGCGGGAAGTTGCCGCCTATCGCCGGTATATGGAGGATGCTGCTATTGGAGACCTGTTCGAATGAAGCGCATACTGGCAAAGGGCTTAGGTCGTTTAGCCTAGGGTGAAAACGAGGCCACTGATACCCGTAAGGGCACTGATGATCAGCCAGAAACCGGCGGAACCGAATGTTCCCAATACCAGACCGAGAAAGAGGGGGCGTAGGCGAGTATAAAGTCTTGCGCCACCGTATTTGAGGATGAAGGCTTTAAATACCCACGCGAGAAAGACCGAAAACCATACATGGTTTACAGGATGAGTTAGTCCCAAGGTCATGCCGATGGGGTGAATGGGAAATCCGACGTAGCGGCCCTTTATAAAGGTAAGAAGGGACATCAATAGTGCCCCCGCTCCAGTAAAGGCTAGGTGCCAGCCCTGTATTGGTTGTGGGTTATTGATGTTTTGCGTGACCCAGTTACCGGAAAAGGCCGGCAGGCCGATAAATTGCCAGCCTGTGAGATTGATACCGCCATAGATATAGGCTATTTGCACTACGGCAAAGGTCGACCCTACTAAAGTGGTGATGATGGCAAGTAGGATCGCCCAAAAAAGACGACGATGCTCTAAGCGGGTCACCTCAGCTAACTTGAGTCCCGTGGCTGCTTGGGCCATGACAAAGGTGCGGATATCGGCGGCCCAGGCAAAGGTGAGTCCGAGGGTCGTCAGGCCGGCTGGACCGATGGCGCCGGTGCCCATCGCGTTGACGGTAAAGATCGGCGCTGCTACGGTGGCGCGGCCATAAGCTAAGCCGGTTTGGGATACTATACGCGCTAAGCCGATAAAAATAACCAAGGCCGTCAGTAAAAAAATGAGCGCTGAGAATAGGTTCATCCCCGCAGCTGATAGCCAGACCATGCAGAAGATAAGTCCCAGCAGGGCACCAAAGAAGGCCGTGCGATAAGAGAGTAGCTCTTCGCTATCGTCAACCGAGGGATCCTTACCAATCGCTTTGTTAAATACGTCTCGCAGGTGGGTGCGGCTGTGCCAAAAGCTGGAAAATACGAGAAAGAATAGTGCGCCTAAGGCTAGATGAGCAACGCTTGGGGGAGCTGGGTCTGAAAAGGGTTGCGTCGGGCCGATGCTCCAGCCCAGCATGCGTTGAGCGCCGGTTTGCAGTAGTGCGAGAAAGGCAAAAAACCAAACACCGAGCGAAACATCTAGGCTGAGCAAATACGAGAGACCGATGACTTCGAAGCGCGGTGTGCAGAGTAAATTGACCGAGTTGCGCATGATGAGCACGTTGTTGGACAAATCAATGCGTGGAATAAAAGTGTAGAATGAATGCAGGGCGTTGATTGAATTTATAAAGGCGGGGATGGCAAAACCAATCCAGGTGAGATAGTTGCGGAAGAAGGGGGCGAGTGCTCTGCCATCTTCCGTCTGGCTCATTTCAAGAGGTAGAGTTGCCAAGGGAAAGAGCAACCTCTCGCGTTCAACCCACTGCTTGCGCAGTATGACCAAGAGGCAGAGGGTTACGAAATACATCGTGATTATAAATAGCCCCCACGCCAATAATGGGCCGAACCAATCGGCCCAAGGAATGGCTTCACCGCTACTCACTCCTTCAAATAGTTTCCAGATTGCCTCCTGTTCACTAGGAACTAACCAGGTCGGCACATGGGGTTGAATAAATGCCGCCCATTCATTTTCAGGGGTTGCATAGTAGAAAAAACCGCCGAGGAGTGGGATGAGGTTCATTGTGAACCCCCATGAGGGAATGGCTGCAGCAACGATCATCATTATATACACCGTTGCCATCTCTCCCCGTCTTAAAGCCGCTCCAGTAAATTTCTGTGCAATGGGATTAATGAGAAATGTAAGAAGAAAAAACAAGAACAGGGCCGCCCCAGCGGAAAAGTCCGCGGCCATGGGGGATCCGCTCAAGACCAGTACACCATACGGCTCACCAGCCGCAATAACTAAAGAGAACAGGGCTCCTAATAAAACCGCTCGCAGTGAAACACCCCGAAGATGGTTCGCAGAATTACTCATGAATTTCTATTTGTAGATATTAGATGGTACATGAGAAGAGCCGCTGGTTTAAGGGGATGCAAAACGGATGGCTAAAGAATAGGTATTAGGTAGGATTGTCAATCATTATTGATAATACCAAATATTGACAACCGCTTCTCAGCTGTGAGAGCGCAATGTGTAAGGTCTTGTGATACCCATGTTATAACTTTATAAGTGCTTGTTTTGAGTTCATTTGTTCTAAAAATATGTATGAAAAAAAATTATACAATTGTCTTGACTTATCCCTATGACCTTGGTATTTTTCCACCGTACAAAAATCCATCTTACTGATTCCTCGTCAATATGGAGGTTTGCCAGCCAGAATAGAGGGCATTTTACACCAACAGAAAAAATGAATAAATACCTACTCGCCGGGCACTCGGCCCGGAATTATAACCTTTTATAGCTATTGGAGGTTTTTATGAAGAAATTCGGTATTGCCCTTGCGATGGGTGCGATGTTGACGTCTTCGGTGGCTTTTGCCCACCAAGCTTCTTTTTTCATGCCGCAGGTTCCCAATCCCGACGCCATGGTCATTGATGGTAACGACGATGACTGGGGTTGGATTGACCCGGCTTTTGCTATCACTCCCGACACCATGTGGGAAATCTTGGGTAGCGAATGGCCGCCCGCCAAGGACGACTGGGACTGTGTTCTATACGTCGCTTGGAGCTCTGCTCCGGATAACTCGCTCTACTACTTTGCGCGCGTTACCGATGACTCGTTGGGTCTCTTCGTAGAGAACCCGCAGGAGTATTGGAAGGACGACTCGCTGGAAATCATAGTTGACCCTGATCATTCCAGTGAGAACTTTAACGAGACCGAGCAGACTTCTGGTCAGCAGTATGGTATCCGCATTTTGCCAGCCGCCGGTCAGAAGGATGAGTGGATCTTCAACGTTCCTCAGGAGAGCATCCTGTGGTCGACCGAAGAGCCGTGGTTCATCTACAGCTGGACCTTGGATCCGCCGGACGCTCGTCCGCTGTCCCAGCCCGCAGGTAGCACGGTTACCTACACCTACGAAGTCAAGCAGGCCCTGTGGACCTTCCATGATAAAACGGGTCCCGACGGTAGCCAGCGCCACAATTTCGGCCCGGACCAGATCGTAGGTCTGACCTTCCAGTTCGACGAAACGGAGAACCCGGAAATTGGTCGTGAAAAGCAGCCGGGCACCACGCCGGTGAACGGTGCTTTCGAGGATAACTCCAATGGTTCCGATTTTATTACGGTTCCGACGGAGGGCGCTAGTGGTGGTACGGGTGGTGGCGGTACCGCTGTCGAAGCTGACAGCTGGGGTCGTCTCAAGGCTCGTATGGCCAACTAGGTCTTTTGATCTTGCCTAGATTTTTTGGATATATTCCGCTTCTGGGCGTGTGATTAATGCGTAGATAAAGAGAGGTGGGGGAGACTTCATCTCTCTTTATCTATAATCGCTTATGAAGTAATCGAACTCTATTATCATACTTTTTTTTGCCTGATAAGATTTTCAGTTGCTCCGAGCACATCGGTGAGGGCTTGGGTTTAAAGGAAGGCTTTTTTCCATGAGAGTACGGAGAATCGTTAGTAGTGGGCTCTTGGTTGTCGCAGCTGCGATTGCCTTGTCGGGGTGTATCTCCCAAGTGGGGCAGCGTCGTTTTGCAACGCCCCCTGAGCCGGCTCAAACGCAAAATGGCGGCATGACCGTGTTGGACGATGGTAGTATCGTCTTCACCCAGGACCGTTTGGAAATTTCTCTCCAGGTACTCCGGGACGACTTTCTCAATCGCCAATTTGCCGCCTCGTCTAACAAGGGCACCGAATCGACCAATCCTTATACATATGGCGATTGGCAGCCGTGGGGGCAGGAATGGACTCCACAGCGTTTTACGGTCGTTTTGCTCAAGGTAAAGAACTATGAGTATCCGAAAGTTTTTATTGATCCCAATGTGTCGTTTATAAGCTCGGACAATGATCGAATTTATAATGTGCTCGATCAGGGCCTCTTAGAAGACTATTTCAGCCCCTATTTACGCGCTTATGCTGGCACTCAGCGCCGCGCTTTTGAGGCGATTACAGACCAATTGATGCGCACTGTATATCCGCCGGACATGATTTTTAGCGGTCAAGAGACGTCGGGCTATATCGTGTTTCCGACTTTGCACAATGACGTCAGTAGTTTTGCTGTGCATGTGCCCAATGTCGTTACCCGCTTCGACTATAAGGGCGAACCAGTTGAAACTATCGATCTTGAGTTTAAGTTGCACCGCGACATTTATATGGCTCTGCAGCCGCGTGAGGCAGCTCAATGAGTTTTCGCTTTAAGGGCAAGCCGATGCTTCGAGCTATTTTGTTGGTTGGTGCTTGCGCACTCTCTGCAGATGCCGCCGAATGGGTATTGGGTGGAAGTGGGTTATCTTGGGGGGATGTTGTAGAGGTGCGGGCGCAAATCGACGACCAATCTAGCCCTGGTTCAATACAGATTCGCGGTTTTACCCCTGACGAAAATATTATAAATAGCTTGAATTGGAG
>JBLHGI010000284.1:0-7967 GCA_047616505.1 Planctomycetota bacterium | reverse complement strand
CGCGCATCCACACCGCCGCCAACCCCGCTCTTTGCGCCCCGAGCACGTCGTTGTTGGGATGGTCGCCGACAAAAACGGCCGCAGATGCCTCGACCTCTACTTGCTCCAGCGCCATGGAAAAAATTCGCGCCGCCGGCTTCTTTATACCCGCCGCCTCCGAAATAACGACCGCGTCGACCAGATCCCGCAAACCCAGTAGGTCAATTTTTGTGTTCTGCGTGCGCGTGCCGCCGTTGGTGATGATAGCGGTTTTCAGGCCTCTAGCGCGCAGTGCGCTGAGCGTTTCTTTCGCCCCCGGCATTTCTAGAGCGCAATGGGGGTATGTCTCGTGATAATGCGCCTGTATCTCGTCTAAGCTGGGTCTGTCTTTCCAGGTCAGGCGTTGTCGCACTTGTTCCAACGCTTGCGGTTTTGGCGTGTAACCGCCGCCGTCGGCTTCAATAAAAACAGCTTCGACCGTATCCAGCGCTATGCCGTCGATCTGTTGGGCAAAGTGTTCGGCAAAGAGGGAGATATAGCGCCGTAGGGCATTGCTGCGGTCCATGAGGGTGTTGTCTAAGTCGAAGAGCACGGCGCGCACAGGGGGCATAGAGCTAATTGGAGTTATTCCGTTTTTGTGGAGCGTGTTCTACTCGGACTTCAAATGGACTTAAGATGCGTTTTTTTAAATCGGATCGGCAATTGGGCACCGATGGCGGAATGGAGTTGATGGGTGCACTCTAGCAACACGATCGCTCCCTAATGTATAGGGATTATAAAAGGCCTTTTAGGGGGTTAGGTCAATCCGTATGGGGTGTCTTATCGCCCTCTTTCCTGCTGGGGTAGCCGCTCTTTTAGGGTTGGCTGTCCCGATGGACTGACGGGCTCGTTTTTGATTCAAAGGGGCGAGGGTAGGCGGACTTCGAGGGGGGGCGCCGTCCGACGAGGATGAACTGCGAGCGATGTAGCGTCGAGTTGTATCATCAGTTGGTCCTTCGCCGGCGGACGGCCAGCTCGACACTGCGGACCGCGATGCTCATGTTCAGCCGATCCTCGGCAGTGTGACGCTCGTGTGAGCCATTATAGATGGAGACTTCATTCCACCCGTCTCGGATGTCGTCGACACAGAAGGTATAATTCAGCGCCGTGTGTTCGGGGGTGTGGTGCGTGTACTCCTGCTGGGCAAACAAGATCTCATCGGTCGCTTGAGCTTCATAGGTCGGCCACGAATCGTTAAAACTCACACCAATAGGAGGCAATAGGTCCTGTCGATCAACCACGATCTGGACGATCAGCTCCAGGTCGACCCCACCCGGCTCTGCACACATCGGTATGCGGAAGGATCTTCGCCAATCTGGCTGGAGGATCTGTGGGAGCTGGTCGGGCGTGTCAAACGGCGGATTCCACACCGGTGAGAGCATCGTTGTGAGGGCGTACTGCTTGTCCAGCCCGCGCAGTGAGTCCAGATCGTGCAGGTGATGGATGGCCGCATAATCTGCCCGTATATTGTCCCACGTGCAGATCCTTTCGGCATTGTCTTCATCGGTGGCGTAGTAGTTGTAGAGCTCAATGCCGTCAGCTCCCAAAGCCCAGCGGCCAGCGACGGCACCCAGGAGAGCCGGCGTCACGATATAGGGAGACCTCATCTGCACGCCTTTACGCGGGGTGGCGTCCAACTGGGGCTGCTGCATCTCTTCTACTTCGTCAGGGCGACAAACTGGGAGCCCATTGAGGCCGGATTCGACGTTGCCATACAGCGCGACCGACGCCCCCACCTGCTTGCGCAACTCGTCCAGCGGCAGGTCCCAACCCGTCTGCATGTAGTTGCTAAAGCTGAGGAAGTCGACGAGGCCTGCTTCGACCAATGCCCGCACATCTAGCCCGATGGCTCTCAGCGCACCCAGCGCGGCGGGGATGCGCAAACCGAGGGGGTAGGGACGTCCGGTCTCTTCGGCCTTTTTTTCTGTCAGGACGCGAATTTCACCGATCCATGCGGATATGATATCAATCGTATCCTGCGAAGCGCCTGGTTCACAGATGGCCGGCGTGCGCAGGAAGTCCAACTCTAACCCCTGTGCATCGTAGTCTACGACCACTTCCCGAATCATGGCCATGAAATAGTCGCGGACCTCCTGGCGTTCGTAGTTGAGGCCGACCCACAGTACATCGGCGTGTTTACCCGGTCGCAGCGGCATGCCCTGCAGGCGATTGGCAGGGTCCTGAAAAAGGGGACAGTTGATGGGGTTATCCACCCACTTTTCTAGATATCCGTGCGGGTCGTTTGTGCGAATGGACACCCACGGCGTGATGCCCCGTTGTCGCGATGCCGAGATGGCTTCGGCCAGCCAATCCACGCCCGCTTCGACCAAGTCGAGGTAGCGATCCATCATGGCCAAATTGACGTGCGGTGGATGTGCCCGCATCCATTTACTCCAGCGCTCGTCGCCCCGGGAGTAGCCATCCAGCGCAGTGGGAACGGCTCGGCTCGGATACCAGGCAATCTGTGTGTTGGGGCTGATGGCGAAAGTGTCTACACTGCTTTCGGCTAGCAGCTGAGTGAAGTTGTGAATCGCTTCAGCCGTATAGGGGCCACCCTGCGGCTGCCACAGGTTCGGCGCCCAAAACATGGCACCCCAGTCGCCGTTGTAAATCACTCGGTGTTCGGACCGTTTCAAAACTTTGGCTCCTAGTCGTCAGTTGCGGGCTCATTCCCGTGGCTCGTGGTCGATTGCATTTAGTCGGTCACAGCAGCATAGTCAGGCCAATTTTCCCATCATATGTCTTGCCGTTGCGGACAAAACTGCATTCATAAAGCGCCAGAGAAAATACTCGAATTGCTCGGCATCGATGAGTTGGAATAGAATTCTGCTGGCGGATTGTGTTTATGTTAATTGCCAATTGTAAGCTCTGCGTCGTGACTGGGATGATCGGATGGTGCACCGCTGAATCGCTTCCCGGGCAAATTGGTCCGAAATATCAGGCTGGCTATTCGCAGCAGTTTAAAGAAAATATACGATGCCACGTCCCAATATGCTCTTCTTCTTTGCGGGGATGCATACAAAGCTCATATTATAAGGCTCAGTCGAAATATCTAAAAAGGAACGACAGAAACTATGACCGCCGATCGCATGTTAACGCCCGAAGAGGCGTGTGCTACCGTGTTAGACCACGTCGAGCCACTCGGCATTGAGCGCGTTGCGTTGCTCGACGCCAGTGGGCGCGTTTTGGCTCGCGATGTGTTAGCTCGCCGCGACAACCCGCCGCACGACAATTCGGCCATGGACGGCTTTGCCGTGCGTTATGCCGATGCCAAAGACGCCACCGAGGCCCAGCCCATTGCGCTCGATATTATCGAGGATATTCCGGCCGGCAGCGTGCCGAAAAAGACATTGGGCCCCGGCCAAGCCAGCCGCATTATGACCGGAGCGCTGGTGCCGCAAGGAGCCGATGCCGTCGTGCCCGTTGAAGATACGCGCGCGGAAGGCGAGCGCGTGCTCATATGCGAAGTAGAGGAATTGGGTGCTCATATTCGCCCGCGCGGCGAAGATATGCTTGAGGGGCAGGCTGTGCTGAAGATCGGCCAGCTCTTGGGCCCCGGCGAGTTGGCGGTGCTGGCTACGCTGCAGAAGAGCTTTGTTTCCGTCTATCGCAAGGCGCGGATTGCCATTATTTCAACGGGGGACGAACTCGTAGAAATAGAGGACGAGGTCGGACCGGGGCAGATCGTCAATAGCAATACCGCCGCCCTGGCCGCCTTTTGCCGCGCCTGTGGCGCTGATCCCGTGATGCTGCCCGTTGCCCGGGACGACGAGGACGATATTCGCCGTACGGTGCAGTCGGCTCTCGACGCCGATCTCGTACTGTCGTCGGGCGGTGTCTCCGTCGGCGACTACGATTATGTTAAAAAGGTGCTCGACGAGCTGGGGGCCGAAACGATTTTTTGGCGCGTGGCGATGAAACCGGGCAAGCCACTGTTCTTCTGCACAATAGGCGCGACGCCTTATTTTGGCCTACCGGGAAATCCCGTCTCCAGCATGATGTCTTTTCTGCAATTTGTGCGCCCAGCGCTCTACAAAGCCGGCGGTTATCCACCGGCTGCTTGGCGCTTGCCGCAGACGGTAGCTCTGCTCGACGATACGGTTGAAAATGACGGGGGACGGCGCAACTATATGCGCTGCCGTCTCTATTATTGCGAAGATAGCGGTCTGCGCGCCGAAGTGTTTACCCAGCAGGGATCGCATATGGTCTCGTCGATGATTGGCGCTAACGGCATTGCCATCTTCGAAGCGGGGCAAAAATTGGTGGCTAACGATTCCGTTCCCGTGCAGATCATTGGTCCAATCACCTGAAAGCCAAACCAGAGGACAGAACGCATGAATCGCCCCCCAGACGAATTTAAAAATATACCCGTCGAACAGTTGCGCGACTTTGCCGCCGCTTGTCTTAAAACGACCGGCATGATACCAGAGCACGCCGAGCAGCTGGCAGAGCTGTTGAGCAATTCCGATGCACGCGGAGTGCGCTCGCACGGCACGCGCGCGCTCGACCGCTACTGTCAACGCCTGCGCGATAAAACCTTTAATCCCACGCCTGATATT
Organism: Planctomycetota bacterium; assembly: GCA_047616505.1. Lineage (GTDB taxonomy): Bacteria > Latescibacterota > UBA2968 > UBA8231 > UBA8231. The sequence continues at coordinate 3,390 of JBLHGI010000284.1, read as the reverse complement.
CAAATTATTGAAGAGACCGATACCTCCGTACTGGTCGACGGCGACGGTGGTTTGGGCTATGCGCCGATGATGTTGGCCACGGAAAAAGCAATACAAAAGGCCAAACAGAAAAAAGTCGCTATCGGTGCGACGCGCCATCACGGCCACTACGGTTCAGCTGGCCACTACGTGCGCCGGGCGATGGAAGAGGGATGCACTGCATTTTCCGTACAGGGGACACACCCAACGCGTTTTGGCGAAGGCGGTCGCAACAAAGGTCAATCTTCGGCCTATTGGGGTAATCCACCTATTTGTTTTGGTTTTCCCTCTGAAGAAGAGCCGCCCCTAATACTCGATGCAGCCACCTGCATCATGGCCGACTATCAGCGCGGACCCGAATTCGACGCACTGCAGTCGATGATACCCGCCGCCTTTTTTAAGAGCATGGGCTACACGGGCTCTGCTACAGCACTGGGCGGCACCTTTGTCGGTCAGAGCAACGAGCGTGCGCGCGAGGTCGAAAAGAAGTGGCCGGGCGCGCCCAGCGGCGGTCTGATCATCGTGATGGATATTGCCGCCTTTGTGCCGGCCGAAGAGTTTCGCAGCGGCATCGATTTTCTCGTGCGCGGTGTGCGCGAGACTATGGAGCCACTGCCCGGCAATGAAGAGGCCACTCTGCCTGGCACGATCGAACACCGCAACCAACAGGCTTATGCCGTCGAAGGCGTGCCCATCGGATTAGAAGATCTCGAACGATTGGAAAAATGCGGTCGCGAGTCGGGTGTAGAGCCGAGCTGGTCAGAATGAGCCTTCCCGTCTACGCACTGCCGCCGGTGCACAGGCTCGTTTTTCGCGCCCAGCTGCGCGCCGCCGCCGCCGCGCGTTTGCCGCAGCAACTCGCGGCGCTCAAGCTGCGTTTGCAAAAACAGCTCGCGACCAATAGCCTGATGACGGCCAGTGTTTTTTGCTGGCAGGACCAGCTGTTCTTTTATTACGAGTGCACGCGCGTAAAATTGTTGCCGGAAAAGCTGGCCGCTCCTTTAAGCGATCTGCTCGAGAGCTGGCCGGGTGCGGAGGCACCGCGGCGCTGGGTGCCTATGATGGATATTTTTCACTATAGCCGCCCGCTGAGCAGGACGCATTGGCAGCGCCGCGAGCCACCGCTAGAGCGCACGGCGCGCGTTATTTATCTGCGGCCGGAAATGGTCAGCAGCTATATTTTTTATCACTATCAGCTACAGGAAGAGAACCCCGGCGCGCTCGCTAGCAAATACGGCCTGATCGCCCAGCACGAAAATCTGCTGTTCTTTTATATGGAAAAGCCCGATGTCGAAGAAGAAGAAGCCTACGCTGGTCATTTAAAAACAAAGAACACGCCGCCCAATTGGGGCGAGGTAATGGACCCGCATTTTGCGCCCTGGCCCGACGAGGATGGCCAGCGGCTATGGCGGCCGATTGAGTGTCTATTCGAGATCTAAATAGAAATAATCACTAAGACATCAACCCAAACAAAACAAATCGAAAGGAACCACCATGAGTATTTTTTCTATCGCTGGTAAAGTAGCGCTCGTCACCGGTGCCGGTCGCGGCATTGGCCGCGGTATTGCCGAGGAATTGGCCGCGCAGGGTGCCAAAGTGGTCTGCGCCGCGCGCACCGTATCACAGCTCGAAGAGTTAGCCCAAACGATTAAAGACAAGGGCGGTGAGGCGATGGCGGTTGAGCTTGATCTGGGTGATATGAGCTCGTTCGATCGCGCCTTAGAAGCGGTGGAAGCAGCCTACGGTCGTCTCGATATTCTCGTCAATAATGCCGGTATGAATGCGCGCCAGCCGATCGACGAAGTAACGGAAGAAAACTACGACAATATCATGAACGTCAATCTCAAGGGCCTATTTTTCTTGAGCCAGAAGGCCGCGCGTTATATGGCCAAAAACAAAGCGGGTAAGATCATTAATCTCGGCTCGTTGACGACAGGTTATGCGCTGGCTAAAGTCTCCGTATACACCGCGACCAAAGGCGCCGTCGGGCAACTGACGAAGGCGCAGGCGGTGGAATTTGGCAAGGACAATATTCAGGTCAACGCCATTTGCCCCGGCTTTGTCGTTACTTCGTTGACGGAAAAAATGTGGGCCGACCCGACGATGCGCGCCTGGGGTGAAAGCCGCGTGGCGTTGGGCAAGCTGGCTACGCCGGAGGATATGGCGGGCACGGCGGCTTTTCTCGCCTCTCCGGCTTCTGATTACGTTACGGGCCAGTGCATCTATGTCGACGGTGGTTTTATGGCCGGTGATAATTGGCCGCTGCCCGAAGCGGCCGCGAGTTAATAAGCATAAAAAAATATGATAGGACGCCCTGCCAATACATTTTTGGCAAGGCGTTTATATGCAGGATAACGAACCATTCATTCACGTATTATTTATAAAGGAGACTCGTCATGGGCGCAGAAGCAAAAGCAAAAGAATTGGGCATTGAGTTTACGGACGATGCCGAGAAGGCCTATTTGAATATGGTCGCCCGCACGGGCAATACGCTAATAACATCTGGTCACGTATCAGCCATCAAGGGCAAGCTCGGCGCCGGCCTCGACGTTGAGCAGGGCTATGCGGCGGCGAAGGAATGTGGCATTGCCATCTTAAAGTCGGTGCACCAAGAAGCGGGCAGTCTCGACGGACTCAAGGTGGTCAAGCTCTTGGGCATGGTCAACTCGTCGCTGGACTTTACGGATCAGCACCTCGTCATCAACGGAATTTCCGATCTCTATCACGAAATTTTTGGCAAGGAAGGCGACGGTTTTCACGCGCGCAGCGCAGTGGGCTTTGCGCAGCTGCCCACGGGCGTTGCCGTCGAGGTTGAGGCCATTTTCGAAGTAGCATAAAGGGTACTATACCTGCGGGGGAGGGAGCAGTACGGCTTCCTCTCCCGCATTTTTTTACACAATAATCGATAGCTAAGCGGGTATGGCGATGGAATCTTCAATACACATGTTTGCCGTCGGGGACAAGAACCCTCTGTCTTCTTATAGACAGGTGCCCGGTGTAAAGCGGTTAGTTGTCGATTTTGGTGGTGCGCCGGGGCAGGTAGTAGAGCGCGCCTGGATAGATCGCGTATTGAGTTTGCTCTCCGGAGTGGGGTTGGGGTTGGCGGTTGTCGAGAGCTTTGTTATCAGCAATGCCATTAAGCTGGAGCTAAACGCGCGCGATGAGCATATAGAAGCTTTCTGTCAGACCCTAAAGAATTTTGCTGCGGCCATGCGGGCGCAGGGTCACGACGGTCCCTACAGAGTTTGCTACGATTTTATGGGTCCGGAGAACTGGTGGCGCAATCTGCTGTCCGTGCGCGACGAAGAGGAGCGCGTGTGTATCGGCTACGACCCACGCCAGCCGGAGCCCGAATTGGAAAGCCTGGGCGAC
>JBLHGI010000283.1:0-7979 GCA_047616505.1 Planctomycetota bacterium | reverse complement strand
TACAACGGACCTGGGGCATAAGGCGATTGCCGGCGATATCCCCTTGGCCAAACGCGCGCGGCTTTTGCAGAACGAAAACGCCGAACTCGTCGGTCAACACGAAGAACACGGCGTCTTTAGCTGGCAGGGCGAGTTGCCGGCCATCGGTTCTTATGTGCTGGCGGTGCCCGGCCACGTATGCCCGACGACGATTCGTTATCCCGGCTCTTATGTGCTCGACGCCGAAGGGCAGGTCGTCGACTATTACCCGCACACGGCGCGCGATCGGCAGTAGTGGGGCCCTTCGAGCCCAATTGGCTGGTGGAGCGCATTGCCGCTCGTCACATCGAGGTCGCGGCAGCGCGCTGGGGGGCAGGCCGCACGCTCGATGTCGGCTGTGGGGCACAGCCCTATGCACCTCTTTTTGCCGATTATACCGGATTGGAATACGATCTTAGACGCTATGCCCAGACGGTGCCCGCGGTCTGTGGTAGCGCGCTGGAGTTGCCCTTTGCCGCGAATAGTTTTGACACGGTTTTTTCCTCGCAAGTTCTCGAACACGTGCCCGAGCCATGGCGCATGCTCGAGGAGATGTCGCGCGTGCTCAAACCCGGCGGCTATCTCATTCTGAGCGCTCCTCATATTTGGGGTTTGCACGAAGTGCCGCACGACTATTTTCGCTTCACTTGTTATGGCCTCGAATACCTCGCACAACGCGCTGGATTAGAAACGATAGAAGTGCGGCCGATGGCCGGTTATTGGGTCACGGCTGGAACGCGTTTCTGTTATTATTTACGTCGATTTCAGCGCCGTTTGTTTGGACCATTTATGGGGCCCGTGTATGCACTCGTACATGCTATGTCTTGGGCCCTTGACCGGCTGCACCGCGTCGATAGCGATGCGTGGAACTATCTAATGGTTGCGCGGAGTCCGGAGCCAGAAGCGTGAGAGGATGGCTCTGCGGGATACTGTTGGCGGCCTTTGCACTGCGTGTCGGCGCGGCCTTTTTTTGCGTGGATCGCATTTTCTCTGCCGACGAGGTCCACTGGCAGCGCATGGGCGAATTGCTCTGGCACCAGGGCGTGACCAACGCGGAGGCGGGGCTGTATCGCCCGCCGCTCTACCCGCTCTTTATCGCATTGGTCTATGGCGTCGGGGGCGAGAATCCGTGGGGGCTACGTCTGGCTCAGGCAGCGATCTCTACGGCGACGTGTCTCTTCCCCTATGCGCTGGCCAAGCGCAGCGGTGGTGAGTGGGCCGGTATCTGTGCCGCCGCGCTGGCCGCAGTCTATCCATTCTTCATCTTTTTCTCCGCGATAGTGATGGCGGAGACGCTGCTGCTGTTCTTTGTGGCCGCGGCACTGTGGCAGGCGCAGCGCTTTTTTGCGCAACCGAGTCTGCGTCGGGCCGTGGAGTGGGGGTTTCTGCTGGGTTTGGGGGCATTGTGCAAACCGGTAATCTTAGTGTGGTTGCCAATAATAGGTGTGATTTGGTGGGGTAAGGCTCTGCTGTGCGCGGCGGAGAAAGCGCAGCGTTTGTTGGTTTTGTGTAGTGCATTAGTATGTGTCGTGCTGCCGTGGACATTGCGAAATGCCCATATGAGTGGTCACTTTGTGCCTATTTCGACCAATGTGGGGATCAACCTATTGGTGGGACACGAAGCAGGTGCCACGGGGGTGTATCGGGATGGGGCCGACTATTGGCGGCTGATGGAAGAAGTATCGGGCGGTGAGCTAGATCCGGTGCGGCGCGATGCAATCGTCGCTCGGCGCATGGCGGCTCAGATCGCCAATGACCCGCTGCGTGCGTTGGGCCTAGCGGTGCGCAAGGTATTGCTATTGTGGAACCCATTCCTATCTGGCGTTGGTTGGCTAGAGCAGTTAGTCGCCGCTCTGTCTTCGCTGCCCCTCTTGCTCTTGGGCGCGCTGGGGCTGTGGCAACTGCGTTCGCAGCCGCTGGCTTGGTCGGCGGCGGCGCTGGCGTTGGCGTTGACGCTAGTACATGCCGTATTTTTTGCCCACGCTCGTTTTCGCTTGCCCATCGATATGGCCTTGGTCGCGCCGGCCGCCTGTTGGTTGGCCGTTCATGTGAAGTGGGGAAGACCTCATGCCTTCGATTAACTGTGCGCAATTGCGCCCCGACAGCCGCTATGTCGTGTTCGGTGCTGCGTTGTTGCAAGTATTTCTGGTAGCCACACCGATCTATTTTGTCCCCCAAGTATTTTGGGCCGTGCCGGCGTTGGCGCTGGCGCTGGGCTTTTTTCTGTTCTCCGTCGAACGCACTCTATGGTTATTGCTGATCGTTACCATCGCGCTGCCGGCATCGTTGCTATCGGGATTGGTATTGCCAGGGGGCTTGCGGCTGCAAGAGGGATTCTTGCTCTTGGCCTGTTTTTTTGCCTTGATCGATTGGGTGTATCGCCGCGACTTGTCCCTCTTGCACACGGCGGCCGACAGGCCCGTGCTTTGCTTTCTATTGGTCGTTGTTTTTTCTATAGCTGTTGGGTTTCTACACGGCAATTCCGCCAGTGTTATTTGGCGCGATGCGCGCTTTCCCCTCTATTTTATAGCGTTTTTTCTGGTGACCAACTTTGTTAGCAAACAGAGCGTTTTGCGCAGATACGCACCGCTGTTGGTGCTTTTGGGGCTCTTGGTGGCGCTGGAATATGTGCTCGAATTTGTCGGCGCCATCGATCTTTCGGTGGGAGATCGTTTTGTGCGCGTCGCGCGTTTGCAGGGCATGGTGCTGCCGCTGGCCTTATTGCTCGTCGTTTCACAGTTGGTCTTTGCGCCGCAGCGCTGGGGCAAACCGCTGCTCTTAGCCCTCTTCTTTCCTATCGGTCTGGCTTTTGTGTTGACGGTCGGGCGCAGCATGTGGGCATCTTTTGCCATTGGATTGTTCTGTATCGGATATATGCACAGTCGCTTGCGCGGCGGCGGTGGTGGTGGTCGCTGGCGCGCCGTGTTGCTCATACTCATGATATTGGTGCTCTTAGTGGGTACTGTATTTTTCTTTCAGCGCTTCACCGGGGCCGCTATTGGTGCGCATGTCTTTGAGCGCTCGCGGTCGCTCGTCGAGTACGAGGAGAATGTGCATGTGCTCGGTCGTCTTTTTTCTTATGCCGTCGCGCTGGAGTCGATCGTGCAGCATCCGATTATTGGCAATGGCCAGGGCGCGACATTGATGTTGCTCAACTTCGACGAGGAAATGTTGCGCTTCGAATGGACGCGGGCGTGGACGGTAGATAACCTCTACCTAACGATTCTGCTCAAGATGGGCCTGCTCGGTTTTGCGACCTTCTTCTGGATGTATATTCGTTCGATGCGTTTGGCGTGGCGTGCCTTTCACGATAGCGATAACGCCGATACGCGCGCCTTTTGCGCGGCGGCCTTTGCTATGCTGGCGGGGCTCTTGGCGCTGGGCATCGGCAATGCCGCGATGATCAACGGCCGTTTTGCGCTGGTCTATGCCGCGCTCTTTGCGTTGGTGGCCGTAGTCGCTAAGGGAGTAGTAGAGGAGAAAAACGATGCGCAAACTCGCTGAATTGGCGGCGCGCAAAAAGCGTCATGTCGTCGGCCTGATGTCGGGTACGTCGGCCGATGCCGTCGACGCCGTGCTCGTCGAGTTGAGCGGGCACGGGGCGGATACGCATTTTGCGGTGTGCTCTTTTTCTACCCTGCCGTTGCCCGATTTATTGCGCGCCGAAGTGCTGGCCCTCTGTGCCGGCGGCGCGGGAATAGACGACCTGTGCCAGGCCAACTTTGCGCTGGGTGCGTTCTTTGCGGAGGCAGCGTTGCACGTCATAGCAGAGGCCGGTTTAAAACCGGAAGAGGTCGACTTGATCGGTTCGCACGGCCAGACCGTGTGCCATTTGCCCAATGGCAAACCAGCGTCGACCTTGCAGATCGGTGAGGCGGCTGTCATCGCCCAACGCACGGGTATTATCACGATAGCCGATTTTCGCCCCGCCGATATGGCCGCCGGTGGCCAGGGCGCACCGCTGGTGCCGTTGGTCGATTCTCTACTCTTTGGCAGTCGCGACCAAGGGCGCGTGTTGCTCAATATTGGCGGTATTGCCAATGTGACGATATTGCCCGCTGCGGGCCGAGCCGACGAGGTGCGCGCATTCGATACGGGGCCCGGCAATATGCTAGTCGATGCAGCGGTAGAACATTTTACAAGAGGACAAGAGCGTTTTGATCGCGGTGGGCAACGGGCGGCACGGGGCACGGTCAATGAAGAGTTACTGGCTCAATTATTACAGCATCCCTATCTATCGCGATTGCCACCGAAGTCGACGGGGCGCGAAGAATTTGGCGTGCCATTTTTTGAAGAAATCATATCTGGTAACCAGTATGAAGAAAACGAGCTAGTGGCGACGTTGACGGAATTTACCGTGCGCACCATCGTCGCTGGCATCCGTTCTTCCGTGCGGCCCGATGTGGAGGTCGCCGAGGTCTGGGTGGCTGGTGGCGGTGTGCACAATGGGCAAATGATGATGGGGCTGCGCACGGCGTTGTCCGATATGCGCGTCGAATCGTTAGCGGGTCTGGGGGTGGACCCCGATGCGCGCGAGGCATTGAGCTTTGCGGTGTTGGCCAACGAGACCTTGATGGGTAATGTCGGCAATATGCCGTCTGCTACCGGTGCGTTGCGCGCGGTGGTGCTGGGCAAAGTTGCTCTGCCATAGGCGGTAGTGCTGGGCAAAGTCGCTCTGTATAGATTGATTAGCAGTGTATTAATCCGTGCACTACGCAGTACATATAAAAGGACCCACCAATGATTGTCGATACACATGTACACATCTGGGAGATCGATCCGCCGCGCTATCCAGTCGGACCAACGGCACCGGGGTGGAATAGCTTGCCCGACGAGCCGGCTACGGCCGACGAACTTTTGGAAGATATGGATGCCAATAGTGTCGATCGAACGGTGTTGGTGCAGACGAGCTGGTCGACGTGGGACAATGGTTATATTGCCGATTCGGTCGCGCGTTTCCCCGAGCGTTTCGTTGGGCAAGGCCTGATCGATCCCCAGGATGCCAACAACGCCGAAGTGGCGCGTTATTGGATGCGCGAACGCGGCTTGGTCGGTTTTCGCCTGCATCCCATGTATTATCCTGACGAGCAGATCCTGCTCGCTAAAACCAACGAGCCCCTGTGGGAAGAGTTAGCGGCGCTGGGAGCTATTGTGCAATTTCACATGCGGGCAGCCGACGCGAGGCAAGTGGGCGAAATTGCGCGGCGTTTTCCGCAGCTGAAGCTGCTCATTGACCATATGGGCTACCCAGATTTAGAGCAAGGTAAGGCGGAGTTTGAGCCCATTGTCGCCCTGGCGCAGTTCGCTAATATACACGTGAAGATTTCCGACGTGGCGGGTCGGTCAAAAGAAGCCTTTCCCTTCGTCGACGTGCACCCCTATATCCGCATGCTCTACGACGCCTTCGGTAGCGCTCGTTTGCTGTGGGGAACGGGCTACCCTGGCCACCATCGCACCAAACACAACTGGCTGACCTTGGCGGACGAGCTGCGTTTGGTGCGCGAGGGGATCCCCTTTATTGGCCCGCGCGATCAAGAGCAGGTCCTCGGTGCCACAGCGGCGGCTATTTGGGGATGGGCTACTTGATATAAGCGGCACTATAAGTATTATAGAGTAAATAAAACGAGATGCAGAAAGAGGAATTATGCCAGCACATCAGTTTGAATTGTTGCGCGAAGAACATATAGAAGAACTCAACACGCGCGCCCTGTTTTACCGCCACAGCACGGGTGCCGAATTGTTGTCGTTGATCAACGATGATGAAAACAAAGTGTTTGGCATCAACTTCCGCACGCCGCCAACGGACTCGACGGGTGTGGCGCATATCCTAGAACACGCGGTGCTCTGCGGTTCGCGTAAGTATCCGGTCAAGGAGCCTTTTGTCGAGCTCATAAAGGGATCGCTAAACACCTTTCTCAATGCCTTTACCTATCCAGATAAGACCTGTTATCCGGTTGCCAGCACCAACCTCAAAGATTTCTATAATCTCATCGACGTCTATCTCGATGCCGTGTTCTATCCGCGCATTACGCCGCAAGTATTAGAGCAGGAGGGCTGGCACTACGAGGTCGAAGAGGACGGGGCTAAGCTCAGCTATAAGGGCGTGGTGTTCAACGAAATGAAAGGGGCTTATTCCGATCCGGAGCGCGTCGCGGCTGAGTTCGCGCAGCACTCGCTCTTTCCCGACAATACCTACGGCGTCGAGTCGGGGGGGCATCCACGGGCGATTCCCAATTTGAGCTTTGAGCAGTTCAAGGCATTCCACGAAGACTACTACCACCCGTCGAATGCGCGCATCTTTCTTTATGGCGACGACGATGCGGAGCAGCGCTTGGTTCTATTAGAAGAGTATCTGGGCGATTTTGAGCCCAAGGTCATCGATTCAGATATTGGCCCGCAGCCGCGCTTTGCCGCTCCCAAGCGCTTAGAGCATGTCTACGCAGCGGATGCGCAGGAAGAAGGCGGCAAGTGCTACGTTACGGTCAATTGGCTGCTGGAAGAGGAGGTCGATTCAGACGAGCGCCGCGGCCTACAAATTCTCGATTATGCGCTGTTGGGCACGCCGGGTTCGGCCCTGCGCAAGGTATTGATCGATTCCGGTCTGGGCGAGGATCTGACGGGCAGCGGTTTAGAGACCGAGATGAAGCAAATATTTTTTGGTGTAGGGCTCAAAGGCGTACGCGAGGAAAACGTCGATGTGGTAGAGAAGCTATTGCTCGACACGCTGGTACAAATTGAGCGCGAAGGCGTCGATAAGGGCATGGTAGCGGCTGGCCTCAATACGGCCGAATTCAGTCTGCGCGAAAATAATACGGGTTCCTACCCGCGCGGTTTGGCGCTGATGTTGCGCTGTCTGTCACGCTGGCTCTACGACCGCGACCCCTACACCGCGCTGCGCTTCGAAGACGCACTGGCCCAGTTGCGCAAGAATTTGGAGGGCGACGAGCGCTTCTTAGAAAAGTTGCTGCGCCGCCACCTGCTCGAAAATAACCACCGCACAACCGTTGTGCTCAAGCCTGATGAAGAGTTAGCAGAGCGCGAAGAGCGCGAAGAGCAGGAGCGTTTGGCGGCCGCGCGCGCGCAGATGAACGATGAAGAGTTGGCGCAGGTGGCCGAGGCGGCGCGCAAGCTACAGGAGGCGCAGGAACGGCCGGACGATCCGGCCGATCTGGCCAAGTTGCCGCGGCTGGAATTGAGCGATCTGGACAAAAAGATTAAGACGATACCGATCGAAGAGGTGCAGTTGGAGGGGGCCAGGCTTTTGCACCACGACCTCTTTACCAATCGCATTGCCTACCTGGACATGGGCTTCGATATGAGCGCGCTGCCGCAGGAGTACCTGCCCTATGTTTCGCTCTTTGGTCGCGCCCTCTTGGAGATGGGCACAGAAAAAGAAGACTTCGTTCAATTGCAGCAGCGCATCGGCGCGCAGACGGGTGGTCTGTGGACGCATCCGATTATTAGCCGCCATCGCCAGGGCGATAAGTTACACGCTCTGCTCTTTGTGCGCGGCAAGACGACGGTTGCACGGGCTGCGGAGCTGATGGATATCCTGCGCGACGTATTGCTAACGGCACGCCTAGACGATAAGGCGCGCTTTTTGCAGATGGTGCTAGAGGAGAAGGCGGGCGAAGAGTCGGGGCTGGTGCCCGGCGGTCATCGCGTTGTCTCGCTGCGCCTGCGCTCGCGTTTTGACAAGTCTGCATGGGTTTCCGAGCAGATGCGCGGCATTAATTATCTATTCTTTTTGCGCGAGTTAATAGCGGAAATAGAGCGCGATTGGCCGGCGGTCCAGCGGCGCTTAGAAGAGATGCGCGCGCTGATTTTTAATCGCTCCGGGCTGCTGTGTAATGTCACGCTCGGCGGCGAAGACAGAGCTCCCTTTGACGAGGAGCTCGGGCGTTTACTCGCCCAATTGCCCGCAGCTGGAGCTGCTCCTCAAATATGGACGCCGGACTACG
>JBLHGI010000282.1:0-7993 GCA_047616505.1 Planctomycetota bacterium | reverse complement strand
TAAATAACCCCTTGCCCATTTTATATTGTTTTTCTCGGGCTTAGCCTCTCCTATCAGCAGCGACAAAATGGTCGAATGCCAACGGCCGCGCATAATTAGAACGAGAAAAGCCCTGAGCCGATAAAAAATCGCTCAGGGCTTCGGGGTCTATATCTACTATTTCACACCTACAGGTCTCTTTCTTTAAAACCCACGACCGCCACCGCCACCGCCACCGCCGCCACGACCACCGCGACCACCGCCAAACTGCCCCCGACGCTCCTGCTGTTCTTGCATATGCGTCTTTAGCACCTCAACCTGATCTTCACTCAGCACTTCCGATACTTTATCCATCACCTCGGAGCGCATGGCCATTTGACTTTCGCGCATTTTTTCGCGCATAACCTGCCGGTCGCCACCGCCGCCACCTAACATCTCCGCCAACATCTCCTGCTCTTTGACATAGCTCTCCTTCAGACTAGAGCGCAATGCAATGAGTTGCTCGTCCGTTACTTCGAACTTGTCCTCAAAGGCCAAGAGGCCCAATAGCTGCCCCGGCGAGACACCACCACCGCTACCACCGCGACCACCTGGCTGCGCTATAGCCGGTAGTGCCGCGAGCATACAACCAGCAACGACAGCCCAAACTACTTTGTTAATGCGTTTCATCTGGTTTCCCTCCTATTGGCAACTGCGTGATATGCTATTAGACAGCAGGTGGAAGGTATTTATTCCAGCTAGTAATATAATTTTTTTGTGCTGGGGGAACTGGCTGAAATTTATATAAATGGGTTATTGAAACTCGACCCTGCGGGCCTCAAACAACAATAACCCATTTATACAAACCCCCACCAGCTGCAAGCCGATGGAGAGGAAGCCCCCCTCACCTACCCCAAAACGACAAATTCATTATTCCCCATCCCTTCTACGATACTGCGGATCCATTATTCCCATCCCCTTCTACGATACTGAGGGTCCAAGGGGCTGCTTTGCTGAAGGGACCAAGGCCTGCGTAGGCCCACTGCTTAAGACAAACCGACCTACTACAGCTAGGATATAGGTGCCGAAGGGCACGAACTTACCCCGCCCTTCCCAAGTCGCCACAGGCCGGCTCGCCTTGGTCCCGCAAGCAGCCCCTTGGAACCACCCCTCCCTCCCTAGCTCAGCTGTTCGTCTAAAAATTCAAACGCCCGCCCCGTAGCCGCCACATGCCCCTCCGCATGATCGACAAACTCAATTCGCGCCGCCAAACCCAATTGCTCGTAATGCACCCGCGCCCGCTCGCACTCCCTGCGCGAAGCCTCCTGATCGACCGCACCATCACCCAAACCAGCTTCAACGGCAAAAGCGCGCGGAGCAATCAACGATACGATATCAGCGTCGGCAAAAAGTTGCGCCTGAGCTGGTAAGATCTGCCCTTCGGCAAACCAGTCGATATAGTTCGTACGGCTATAGGGCCCGATCAGCTTAGGCAGGCGCTCGTTAAAATAGGCGCTGCACACTGAAGCACGGACGCGCCGGTCCAGCGCCGGTAAGAAAAGAGCCGTCTGCCCGCCGCGCGACAAACCATAGCAGCCGATCCGCGACGAGTCGACCGCGTCGTCCTGCACTAGCATATCGACCGCCCGCGACGAGGCCAGCATATCTAAGCCCAAGAGCGTGCCGCCCGCCAACACGCAGAGCCGGTGTAGCCGGTTCTTGCCATAGTGCACATCGCGATCGGGGAAATTCGGCAACGGCACATCCACCGCATCACTCTCCGTGCCGTACCCACTGGGGTGGTGCGGCGCTATGACGCAATAACCACGCTGCACCGCACGTAACCCCATCGAGCGGTAGGCGTAATCTTCCGCATTGGCACTTTCGACCAAACCGCAGGCCATTTCCGGCGTGCCCATATAACCGTGCTGCACCACGAGCCCTGGATGCGGTCCTTTTGTTTTGGGCCGCATGCGCACCGCATAGCTGTGCAAGCCGGGCCGCACTTCATAGCTAAAGCGCGTGGCAAGCGCGTGCTCGTCTTGCCACAGCACTTCTTCGGTGCCCATAGAAACGGGAGGCCGATCTGCGGGATCTTGCCAAAAACCCAGCATCTCAGCAAAGCGCTGACGCATGGGCTCGACGCTCTCTTCATAGGCTGTACTATTGGAATAGTCGCGCTGCCACAGCGCAGCGCGCTCTGCATCCAGTGTATGTAAATGGGCGCGCAGAAAGCTTTCATACGATAGATAGGTCTCTTTGCGACAGCTATCGACTGCTTCGGCATCAACCGCTGCAACCAGTGCCTTGCCAGCCTTCTGTTCGATCTCATGCATTTAGCCTACTCCTCTATAATGCGCACAATGCCCTTGGTCCCATCCACTTCGACGAGTGTACCCTCTGCCAATACCTGCATTGCCTCTGCCGCATTGACTACCGCTGGCAAACCCAACTCGCGCGCCACCAGCGACGAGTGACTGGCGCCACCACCAATTTCCACTACGAGAGCACCAGCCACTAACATAAGCGGCGTTAAATTGGGGCTGGCCGCATGCGTTACTAACACCTCACCGCTTTGCAAATCCAGCGCCGTGTCTCCAGCGCGCGCAATGCGCACTCGGCCGCGACACGTGCCAGGACTAACGCCCTGCGCAACGATGCGCTTGCCCTCTGCATCTTCGAAATATCCCTTCTCTGCATCTTTTTCTTCTTCTTTGCCCAACACATCCGGCGCATCGAGCAGACGCCACTCTTCCCACGTGCGTCGACGCGCTGTCGCCGTCGCCTCTAAAGAGGCCGGTGCAGCCCCTTGCTCCAGAGCTTTGAGTGCGCCAAAGAACTCGTCCTTTTCTAAAAAGAAAGCCTCATCTACATCATTCAACACCTTTGCTTGCACCAAACGGCCAGCTAATTCCAGCACCGTTTTGCGCATCAATGGCCAGCCGTACTGCAAATAGAAGTTGGCATCCTCGCGCGCCGATGCATTGGTCTGGTAATAGTCGATAAGGGCCGCCATCATCTCGTGCTCTTCTCCTTCGAGCTGAGCTAAGACTTTGCCGACGGCTTCGTCGCGATGCTCGGCGACTTTCGCGCGCTGAACCTCGGGCGAAACTAGATCGCGGCTGGCAAAAGCCGCCAGCATCTGACACAGCGATTCGACAACCTCACCAGAAGTGGGCCAGTAAAAGTCGATACTCGTCAACTGGTGGCCATAATCACGCGCATAGGCATCAATCCCCTCGCGCAGCCACGGCGGCAACTCATCGAACGCCGCCTTATTGACGAGCTGGTCCACTACAGCCTCTTCGCCGCGCACGCGTTGGGCCAGATCGTAGAGCGCCTGCTGCGCGTCGAAGATCCGGCTCGGATAACCGCTGAAGAACACGCTAAAATGCTCGCGCCCCTGCTCTGGTATTTTTTCTTCATAATGCGGCTTAAAGCCCATTTCCTCGAAGCCGTATCCAATCGGCGCAATGATATACCAGATCTCGCCGGCCTCTGCGGCCAGCGCCTCGACAAAGTCGATCAATTCTTGCGCATTATTCGCCTTAATATCGCGCTGGCGATGCCCCGCAAAATGCTCGACATAGCCCGGCAAGAGCTCGTCATGCCAGTGGCGCAAATGCGTCTTTCCACCTTCCATATGCTCTAGGCGTTCGCGCCTTTTATCCGCTTCGCTCTTCTCCTCTTTATCGTCCTTCTTACCCCGATTAGGAAAGTCCTGCCGCGTATAAAAATAGCCGTTGACGATGCAGAACCATGGATGCGGCATAGAAAAGGTAGGCCGGTGCTTCCAGCCCAGACGCCCGGTGCCAAACTGCTCGCGCGCGGCAACCAAGATCGGCAGTACCCACGAAGCAAAGAGCGGCGTCACCGCTTCGGGCAGCCATTCGCCCAAGCGCCAGTTGCGCCGCCAACGCGCATTGGGGATCGGCGTGCGCCACTCGACGCCCTCGGCCAATGCCTTCTGCACCAGCGGCCGCGCCTGCAATAAATACAGCTCGTCGCCAACAAAGGCCCACTCCACATCCTGCGGATCGCCGCCCACCGCCTCTTCCACCTTGAGCGCTAGCTCTGCCACGGCGAGGACTTGTTCGCCGCTCAGGGCACGCGCACCTCGCTCGCCCTCTCCGACCTCCACTCTACTCGTTCCCCCATCCGCATTGGCTACCACCCTCTCCGCCTTCGCCCCTATGGTATAACTGAGCACTTCTTTTGTGCTGCGGCCAACGACGACTTCGTCCGGGGCGACCTCACCCGATACCGTGCCCTCGCCCAAACCCAGCGCTACCGATATATAGATCTCTTCGTAATCGCCGCTGAGCGGATGCACCGTGAAGGCGACACCAGCCGCGTTGGCCGGCACCAACTGCTGTACGACTACGCCCATGTGCAGCGGCTGTGCCGACCTATCCAACGCACGTAAATAGGCTAAGGCGCGATCGCTGTAGAGCGACGCCCACACTTCTTTCAGCGCGCTAACACAGGCATCAAATGATTGTATATTGAGAAAGGAGTCGTGCTGGCCGGCAAAGGAAAGATCGGCGCGATCCTCTAACGTAGAAGACGAACGCACCACCACGGCACCGTCGTTTAACTCGTCGAAGGCGCGGTGCAACTCGTCCGCCAGATCCTCTGGCAAAGTCCCCTCGACAATCAGTTGGCGCAGGCGAGCGGGCCATTCGCCGAGTTCGGCCGCGCCCAATGTATCGATGCGAACGAGAATTCCCCCCACCTCCTCAGCCACGGTATTGGCCGCGAGGAAATAGCTCAGGGCATCCGTAGTAACGGCAAAACCAGCCGGCACCTTAAAGCCTTCGCTATTTAGGGCCGAAAGTCGGGCCGCTTTGGGCCCACTGCGCCAAGCATTGTCGCCGTGGGCTTGGCCGAAGGGCAGTATATACGCCATTAGGACAAAGCCTCCCAATAAGGCGAAGGCACGATCTCTGCCAGCGCCGCGCGATCTTCTGCGCTCAGTTCCCACTCGACGGCTGCCGCATTGGCCACGACCTGCTCGGGCTGAGTCGCCCCAGTAATAACAGAGGAAACGGCCGGCTGCGCGCACAGTCCTGCAATAGCCAACTCCAACAGGCTATGACCGCGTTCCTGAGCAAAACTCTCTAAGCGCTCGACCAAGGCAAAGTTCTCATCCGTAAGCAACTGCTCACCGCGCGGCGAGCCACTCAGCCTAGCCCCCTCAGGCGCAGTGCTGTCGCGGCGATACTTACCCGTCAGCAGGCCGGACTCCAGCGGAAAGAAGGGGATAATACCCACGCCATACTCGTCGCAGTAGGGCATGACCTCGCGCTCGATATCGCGCTTGAGCAAATTGTAATAGTTCTGCACCGAAACAAATCGATTCAAACCATTGCCTCGAGCGGTCCATTCCGCCTCGCATAAGTGCCAAGCATCAAAGTTCGAGCAGCCGATATAGCGCACCTTGCCCTGCTGCACCAAGTCATCCAACGCGCGCAAGGTCTCCTCTACCGGCACGCTGCGATCGACGCGGTGAATTTGATATAGATCAATATAGTCCGTCTGCAAGCGCTTTAAGCTCGCTTCGACGCAGGTCATAATATGCTGACGCGATCCCCCCTTACCCATCGGCCCTTCATGCATCTGCATGCCAAACTTGGTGGCGAGCAGCACCTTATCGCGCTGTCCTTTAAGCGCGAGCCCGATATGCTCTTCGGACTCTCCCTGCGAATAGATATTGGCCGTATCAATAAAGTTGATGCCCAACTCAATTGCCTGGTTTAAAACGCGAGCGCTTTCGTCTTTAGCACAGCGGCGACCAAAGTTATTAGTTCCCAAGCCCAGCAGGGACACTTCGAGGCCAGAGTGGCCAAGTCGACGATACTTCATTTTTTTCGCCTTTCTATAAAAAGGACCAACGGCCTCTAATGAGCCGTTGGCCGCGTGGTTATAGCAGTTTTTCTTAACGCACTACCCGCATCTATTCGTCCTGTGTCTGCAGCTGGTGCAGGCGATAATAAATGCCGCGTTCGGCCAACAGCTCTTCGTGACGCCCTTCTTCGCGCACTTCGCCGTGATGCATTACGAGAATTTTGTCGGCGTGGCGAATGGTCGAGAGCCGGTGCGCGATGATGATGGACGTGCGGCTGTGCATCAGCTTTTCGACCGCCTCCTGTATCCACATCTCCGTTTCGGTATCGACGTTCGCCGTAGCCTCGTCGAGCACCAATATGTCCGGGTCGCTGGCCAGCGCGCGTGCAAAGGAAATGAGCTGGCGCTGACCGGCCGAAAACGACGAGCCGCGCTCGCCGACCTCGTGGGCATAGCCGTCGGGCAATTGGGCAATAAAACGATCGGCATTGACGCTGTGCGCCGCCGCTTCGACTTTTTCGCGCGTCATGCCTTCTGCGCCCAAGCCAATATTGCTCTCGACATCGCCTGCAAAGAGAAAGACGTCCTGCTGCACAATTCCCACGCGCCGCCTGAGCGCCTGCACTTCCCACTCGCGAATATCGACCCCGTCGACGAGTATCGAGCCCCGCTGTATATCGTAAAAACGACAGACCAAGTTGATAATCGTGCTCTTGCCCGCCCCCGTAGCGCCGACGATGGCCACGCTCTGTCCCGACGAGACGCAAAAAGACACGTCGCGCAGCACCCATTCTTCGTCGGTATAAGCAAAGGTGACGTTGCGAAATTCGATCTCGCCATCAATGCGCCCTATCGCCTGGCCGGCACCCTGTGGCTCCGGCTCGCTATCGACCAATTCAAAGATGCGCTCTGAAGAAGCCATGGCCACTTGCAGCGTCGCGTAGCGCTCGGCGATATCGCGGATAGGCATAAAGAAACGCGGCACGTATTGCAGCATGGCTACCAATACGCCCCATTCAATCACCTCACTGACAACCTGCCCGCCTCCGTACCACAATACCAAGGCCAACAGCGACGAACCCGCCAACTCCATAAAGGGAAAATAAATCGAATGGTAGAGCGTGCTCTGTAGGCGCGCCTCCAAATAGCTGTCGTTTCCCTCGTCGAAGCGCTCTACCGCGCGGCGCTCACTGCCGAAGAGCTGCACCACTTCCATGCCCGACAAACTCTCTTGCAGGGAAGCGCTGAAGGCGGCAAAGCGCGTGCGCGCGATGCGAAAAGCCTGAAACGTTCTGTTTTGCAGCCAGAACGTCGCGGCAAAGGCCAGGGGCAGCACCGCACTCGTCAGCATCCCCAATTCGATGTCCATATAAAAGATATAGGCGAGAATCGTGGCGATCGTCAGGATATCGCTGCACATCGATACCACGCCGTCCGTAAAGAGCTCATTGAGCGCATCAACATCGCTGGTATTGCGCGCCATCAGACGCCCAATCGGCGTGCGATCAAAGAAACGCAGCGGCAACTTCTGCATGCGCGCAAAGATTTGCGCGCGCACGTCGCGCATCGCCCATTGCCCCACCATACTCGTCGTCCAGCTCTGCGCATAACCAACGGCAAATTGCAGCACTAGGAGTCCGAGAAAAATGCCAATGATCCCCCCCAGCCCATCGGCATCACCCACGAGCACGTAGTCGTCGATGGCAATCTTGGTCAGGAATGGCCCGGCCTGACGCGCGGCCGAAGCGATAAGGATCAGTACAAAGGTCAGCACCACCCAGCCGATATAGGGTCGCAAATAACCCAATAACCGCGCCAATAATTTGGGGTCTAAACCCCGCGTATCAAGTTCGCGCTCTTCCATACTATAGCGCCTCCAACTCGCTCGTCAGGTTCTGACGGCGACACATATCGGCGTAAATGCCGTCCTTTTGCACCAGCTCTCCATGCGTACCCAATTCGGCCAGGTGCCCCTCGTCCAACACGGCAATCTGGTCGGCGTCCTTTACGGTCGATATGCGATGGGCAATAATAATGGTGGTGCGCTCGGCCATTATACCGCGCAAGCGCAGGAGGATCTGCTCTTCCGTTTTGGCGTCGACGGCAGCCAACGCATCGTCTAAGATCAGGATCTGCGGTTTGCGGATCACGGCACGCGCCAGCGCCGTGCGCTGCTTTTGTCCGCCCG
>JBLHGI010000281.1:0-8011 GCA_047616505.1 Planctomycetota bacterium | reverse complement strand
GTGATCGGCACCTAGGGCCAACGACATCTGACAGGCTTCCGGGCGCACGTCGACCGTAATGAGTTGCCCCGCGCCGCAGACGCGCGCCGCCAGCATGCACTCGATGCCCATGCTGCCCTGGCCAAAGATGGCGACTGAGTTACCGGGTTGAATTTGCGCCGTCTCGACCCCGGCAATGCTGTCGCTGAGCGATTGCAGGGTCGCCGCTTCGCTGTCGGATATGCGATCGTCTACTTTTACCAACGAGATCGCCGGCAAGAGCGCGCGTTCGGCAAAACAGCCCGGCAATTGAAAACCAATGATCGGTCCGCAGCGACAGTCGTTACCGCGCTCGGAGCGGCACAGCGAGCAGGTGCCGCAGGGCAGCTTGGCGCGGGCAGCTACCCGGTCACCGGGCGCATAGCCTTCGACGGCGGAGCCCACTTCTATAATGCGGGCGCAGAACTCGTGGCCGAAAAGTTGGAGCGGTGCATCCGTCTCCAGACGTCTCTTGATATTTTCGTAGGCCAAGGTCGGAATGCCAAAGGCCAACTGCGCCTCGGTGACGCTGGGTTGGACTACGAGGGGTTCGACCAGCACGTGGTCGGCGGGGCAGGCGGGCAGCTCAATGTCGTCGAGCCGCATATCGCCAAATGCGTAAAATCGCCAGGCTTTCATAAGGGCATCTCCATTGCAATAGATACGCAAAGTAGGTCGTTTACCCCGGGCTCACAAGGGGCATTTTCCGAGTATTTGTCCTGGTGGATAGATTAGATAGACTAGAGTTATAACCGATACTACCTGCGCCAATTTTTATTGGCAATAGAAAGACAGAGAGCAATGGACGAGCATCCAACTTTTGCGCCGAGCGAGCGAGAACAGATAATCGATTTTTTCCGCGAGCAGAACTACGTCGTCATAAAAGACGCGCTAACGCCCGACGAACTCCACTTCCTCAACCAATTTGTCGATGGGTCGCAGCAACAGATTCCCGCCGAGTGGGGCATCGGCCACGCCGATATCTATTCGCACGGACAGATCCTCGTCAACCACCCGGAGTTAGATCATTACGCTCGGCATCCCGCTGTCATGCCACTAATCAAAAAAATTTTGGGCCCCGATCTGCGTTTTGGCCAAATAGACTTCCGCGATGTACCCGCCGGCATTGGCGAGAAAGCCAGTCTGCACTTTCACCGGGATAGAGGGTTTGTGCCGAAGGGATATTGGCGGGAAAAGCGGCTCGAGTGCGTCTACGTCTGCGCCATCTATTATCTGAGCGATGTCGGCGACGACGATACCTGCTTCTGTGTCGTGCCCAATAGTTACGCCTACGAAACATTAGAAGAAGCGAAGGCCGAGATGGGAGCAGGGTATCGGCAGATTCCGCTACGTGGAAAAGCCGGCACTCTTGTGCTCTACAATATCGCGATTTATCACACGCGCCAACTCGGTGCAAACGACGCTGGACGCCGGACGCTGCACCATTATTTTAGCCGCGAAGGCAATCCATCGTTGACGAATTGGGCACTGATTCCGCAGCGCTTGGCCGAACATAGAGACGCGGAAACCAGGGCCTATTACAGCCATTGGACGGAGAAGATGCAGGCCTATGTGGATGCGGGATTTTCCGAGGAGTTTTATCAAGAACAGTGTGGTGGTAAAAAGGTCTGAGTGGGCGCGGTGGCGTTCGCCTGCTCAGATTCGAATCTATACTACTCGAGCCCGCCGGCGTTTAGGCCCAACACGCCGGGCGCCATGCGGATGGGCACTTCTTCGATGATCCCGTCATCACCGAAGAAGTGCAGGGCAATTCATATAGAGCCGACATCGCTTCTGATAGTTTAATTAGGGCATATGCCCCAAACTGCATGGGTCAACTCATACCTCCTATAAAGATGCTATCTCTGGTTGACTGCGCCTGCTGCAATTCCCTTTATACTTTATATACACTGCCCACTCGCCTGAACCCATGCACAACAGGGAGACCTCAATTATGGCCACAGCACACTTAATCGCCAACCAGCAAAAGCACCTGCCCGACTGGGCCATCCGCCAGCGCCAGCTCGTATCTGTGATGAACGAAGCGGCCCCTGTCTATCAGGCGCGTTATACCCGTGCCGATGGTACCTTTGTCTGGCGCGAAGACTGGCCCGGCATGGATGGTTCGGACGACGGCTATGAGAGCTATCACAATTGGCCGCTCTTTTACGCACTGGGCGGCAGTGCCCACCTGCACGAGCAAAGCCGCTTCCTGTGGGATGCCGTCACGCGTCAGTTTACGAAATATGGCCAAGTCTATCGCGAGTTTGACGCCTATTACGACTGGATGCATCACGGCGAATCGAGCATCTATTTCTACTATTTTGGTTTGGCCGATCCCGCGCGAGAAACGGACCGCGCGCGCGCCCTGCGTTTCGCTAGTTTTTATATGGATGAAGACATCGCGCTGACGCATCCCGAACTAACGCACTCGCCGACCAATCGCGCTTCGCTCAACGACCCGACGCTTTCGAATTGGGATCCGGAAAAGAAAATGATGCGCTCGCCGATCAACGGCAGCAAGGGGCCGCGCTTTGAAAACTCATGGGACGATTGGGCGACGCATCGCTGGGTGCTCGCTGAGTACCCCGTGCCCTATGAGGACCTCGATATACCAACGGAAATAAAGACGCGGCCCAATGGCGAAAAGGTGCAGGTGGCCGATTGGAATGACGACGAAGTCTATGCCGCCATTCTCAAGGCGCTCAACGAACGCACGATGCGCTGCGACGTGCCGCTCAACCTGACGTCTACCAGCCTCATCGCCAATGCCTTTATGTATACGGGCGAAGACCGCTATCGCCAGTGGGTGCTCGACTATGTCGAAGCGTGGGCCGATCGCATCAAAGCCAACGATGGCATTTGCCCGGACAATGTGGGGCCCAACGGCATTATCGGCGAGACGATGGATGGTAAGTGGTGGGGCGGCTATTACGGTTGGCGCTGGCCGCACGGTTTTATGACGATCATCGAACCGCTGACGATTGCCGCCATGAACGCCTCGCTGCTCTCGGGTGACTTGAGCTATCTCGATATTCCGCGCAGTCAGCTCGACCGCATGATTGAGTTGGGCAAAGAAGAAGACGGTCAGATGTTGGTGCCCCACCGCCACACGGACGAGGGCTGGACGGCCTATCGCCCGCTCGAACCCAAACACGCCTCGCAGCTGTGGTATATGTCGCAAGACCCGCGCGACCGCGCGCGCTTAGATGCCATGCCGCAGACGCGCACTACCTGGCTTGACGTAGCGCCCGGCAGAGCGAAAGGCGACGACCTGCATTTTGGCCCGTGGTTTTGTTATCTCGATCAGCGCAATCCGGACTACCCGCGCCGTATCTTAGAAGAGCAATACGCCGAAACGGCGCGGCGCATGGAGAAGATGCGCAACGATAGTGGCAACCCCGAAGATTGGGATGTGCACCACTGGCAGGATATCAATCCCGTGCATACCGAAGGACTAATTCAACTGACCTGCGGCGGCCCGCAGATCGTCTATCACGGCGGTCTACTGCACGTGCGGTTGCGCTATTTTGATACGGAGGAGCGCCGTCCCGGTCTGCCCGCCGATGTTGCCGGGCTCGTGTCCCATCTCGACGCCGATAGCACGACGGTTGAATGGGTTAATACCAGCTCGACCCACGAGCGCAAAATGACGGTACAGGCCGGTGCTTTTGGCGAGCACGCCTTTACGAGCGTCGAGGATTTAAGCGAAGAAGGATCGAAAAAAGAGATAGACGGCAAAACGCTGGACGTCGTGCTGCCGCCGGGCAAATCGATCAAGCTCAAGCTCGGCATGAAGCGCTACTGCCACGCGCCGAGCTATCAGCAGCCGCTATAAGAGGCACTAAAGCAAAGCGAAAGCGGACGCGATATTACTGGTTGCGTCCGCTTTCCCATCGCTGCGTATACGGCAGCCGCCCAATTCGTCTTATCCTAGAAAAGAGAGCAAGCGCATTTCGAGGAATTGAGTGAAATCATCTGTCGTGAAAACGGCAAAACTCGCGATGAGGCGCACGGCGATGTGCGCCGTGGCATCGAGGTCGTCGAGTTGGCCTGCGGTGTCGGCCAGAGTGCCAAGGGCGAGATTCTGCCCGAGTTGGCCAACCGTATAGACGGCACGGCTACGCGCGAACCTTGGGTGTATGCGCCGGTATCACGCCGTTTAATTTCCCGGCGATGGTGCCGATATGGATGTATCCCGTCGCCATCGCCTGCGGTAATTTTTTTGTGTTAAAACCGAGCGAAAGGTGCCCTTTACCGCCAATCGCCTCGCCGAGTTATTTCTGGAGGCCGGTTTGCCCCCCGGCATTTTTAATGTGGCGCACGGCGGTCGCGAGACTTTGCGCGCCAGGCTCAATGTGGCATGGTGGGCGTTAATCTCGGCGTGCCCGCGGGGAAAATGACTAATCCTCCACGTCTACATTGAGCGCTCCCACGCCGAGCTTTACGCGCAGCCGTAGATTCGTATCGACCTTACCATAGGCTTCGTTGGTCCAGACGCCCGATGTGCCGAGGTGAAGGTCGAACCAGCCGCCTTTCTTGGGTTTGAACTCGAGACCTAAGAAGGGGATCTCAAACCCTTCAGATTCGACCTGTTCTCCGTCGACTTTGGAAAGGCCGTTTATATGGACAGAGCCGACGCCATTTTCGGCCACGACTGCGATGCCAATATCTTGCGGAAATTCCAACTCGATATTTCCGGCGCCCATTTCGATTACGGCCTCCGTATTGCCTGTCCACTGGCCGCGCAGGTCTACTTCGATATCCCCGGCGCCCACTTCTATACGCAACCCTTGCAACGTCAAGCCGCGTAAATCCAAGTCGCCGTCCATCGCGCCGACTTTTAAAGACAGATCGAGAGGCACTTCGTCGTTGAACTGCAAATCCCACTGATTGTGGTCTCCATCCGAATTCCAGTCCTTGCCCTCGTCGGGAAAGTCCCAGTTCCAGCTTTCTTTATTAGCAACGGATAGCTTGAGGATCCCCTTGCGATCTTGCACCTGATAGTCAATCTCCGGCGCCGACTCGACTTTTTTATACTCGAACCTGGCCTCCAGTAATGCCTCTGCCCCGCCGGCAATATTGACTTCTCCACCTGGGATCTCCATGTGTACCGCCACTTCTTTAGCGCCTTCTCGTTGTAGCGTCTGCTTTTCCGTATGCATTTCACCAGCTATAACACATTCTGCTGATACCAATGTCTGCACCAGCAAGCCAGCCATAAGCAGGGTCTTTGTTTTCATAATCGCTTCTCCTGAGAGCATCCGTCTCGGTCTGGGGGATATGCTTCCCGTCTTTGTCTACAATTGATTAAGCAGCAGACTATGTCAAGCTGCGTAGTCTATGGATAAAAAATATTCACGACTTGACCCGATGCTACAAAGAGCCTTTATAATGCGATATTGATTGTGCGAAATGATGCTGCGAACTGATGGTACGAGCTTTCAATAATGTCACGGAAAGAGATGTCTATGCAGACCCATTACGAGGTAGAAATGCGCCTCGATGTCAAAGTGCCGATGCGCGATGGCGTCCAACTCTCGGCCGATCTCTACCTGCCGCAGGGGACAGGCCCCTTCCCCACCATTCTCATCCGCACGCCCTATAGCAACAATATCGACCCCGTGATAGAGAACGGCCGTCGTTTCGCCAGCAACGGCTACGCCTGTGTGATCCAAGACTGCCGCGGGCGCTGGGATTCGGACGGAGACTTTTATCCCTTTCGCGAAGGGGCAGACGGCTACGATACGCAGGAGTGGATCGGTGCTCAAGCTTGGAGCACGGGAAAAATAGGCATGGCCGGTGGTTCCTATCTCGCTTCGGTGCAGTGGGCCTCTGCTCCGCATCGCAGTGCCTATCTCACCTGTATGGCCCCGCGCGTCATTTGCGGTGATTTTCACAGCGGTCTAGCCTATCCCGGTGGCGCTTTCCAGCTCAACGTCATGCTGACGTGGGGCATGCGCTCCAACGCGCGCACCGGCCAGAGCATAGACTACCACAATTGGACCGAAGCCTTCCACAGCTTGCCCGTTGTCAGTATGGATAAAGCGGCCGGTCGCGATCTGGCGTTCTGGAAGGACTGGGTCCAGCATCCGAGCTATGACGAATATTGGGAAGAATTCGACGAAGAAAAGCGCTTTGGCGAAATTGACGTCCCCGCCTTTAATATGGGCGGCTGGTACGACCTTTATGCGCCACAGACTTTTACCAATTTTAATGGTCTGCGTCGCTACGGCCGCACGCCAGAAGCAAAACAGAGCAAACTCATCGTCGGCCCTTGGCCACATGCCCTGAGCGCTTCTACCCGCACCGGCGATATCGATTTTGGCCCGCAATCGCTCTACGATCTCGACGCCGCCGAACTGCGCTACTTTGATTACTGGCTCAAGGGCATCGACAACGGCCTCGTCGACGACCCGCCCATCAAACTCTTTATTATGGGCATCAACCGCTGGCGCGACGAGTGGGAATGGCCTTTGGCGCGCACCGAGTGGCGCAAGGTTTATTTGGACTCTGGCGGTCATGCCAACTCGCTGATCGGCGATGGTCAGCTCTCCTTTACTGCACCTCAGGGCGCTCCGGCAGACCACTACGTCTACGATCCACGCTACCCGGTCCAGACCTTGGGGGGCAACAACTGCTGTTCGCCCGCTATCGTGCCCTGGGGGCCTTATGATCAGCGCCCTGCCGAGATGCGGGGAGACGTGCTCTGTTATACAAGTGAGGAATTGAGTGAAGATCTCGAAGTCACCGGTCCGATCCAGGTTATGCTCTACGCGGCTAGCGATGGTCGCGATACGGATTGGACCGCCAAGTTGGTCGACGTCTCTCCCAGTGGCTACGCCAAAAATCTGTGTGATGGCATCGTGCGTGCTCGTTATAGGGAAAGTATGAGCGAAGAAAAATTGCTTGAGCCCAACGAGATCTATTTATATACCATAGAAGTGGGCGTCACTGGCAATGTCTTCAAAAAGGGTCATCACATTCGCGTCGAAATTTCTTCGTCGAATTTTCCGCGCTTTGATCGCAACCCCAATACCGGCAACGAATACGGAGTAGATGCCGAACTGCGGGCGGCAAAGCAGACGATCTATCACGACGAGGTGCATCCGTCGCATATCGTGTTACCGGTCATTCCCCGCAGCGATAAATCCTGATCGGAAGGGTCGAAATCAGATCGTCCTGTCCGTCTTTATTTGAGTATGTTAATGGCCACAGCACCAGAAGGAAAAAAGATATCACCTACCAAGACGGATAGAAATAAAATAAAATAAAACCACGTGGCATCGATGCTGAAAAAATGCTACAAAAAGGGCCAGTAGATGACAAGCACTCGAACGGCGCTCCAGCGGACGACCGCGTCGGGCAAGGGTGGCACGATCAAGCGTTTTATAGAACATATGAATCCGCGGGGCTGTCGCGTTACGGCTCTCAGCAAGCCGACCAAAGAAGAGCGTGCACAGTGGTATTTCCAGCGCTATGTTAGACACTTGCCGACGGCGGGTGAGATCGTGCTCTTTGACCGCACTGAAATACGATCCGCGTATCGTGCGCACGGTACAGGAGGAGTTGGGCATAGAGGACTGAGCCGATTTCGAGGGGAACGTATACCTACGAGAAGTGGATAGGGGAGCTGCCCCGTATCCACTTTTTTTATATCTGGCGCGCTATTTCTCTGCTACTCATGCCAACAAGCTCAGCGCATAGACGGTGGCATTTTCCAGATGCAGGCGCAGCAGATATTCACCCGCTCCCAAGTCGTCCAGCGTGCGCTCTTGCCACCTGACTTCATGCGCGAGCAAATCGCCCTCTAAGGCCACGGCCTCTTCGCGGCTAAAACCGTGCAAGCGCCGCCCCTGCACATCTAGGACCTCGACGCGCACACGACCATTCTGCGCATCGGCATTGATCGTGAGTCCTTTACAGTTTTCTAGCTCCAGCGGTTTGAGTGTCACCTGCCCGATCTGTTCGAGTGGTTGTTGTTGCGTCGGCA
>JBLHGI010000280.1:0-8032 GCA_047616505.1 Planctomycetota bacterium | reverse complement strand
ATGCTTTCCAATACGACAATGCTATTGTCGAGCAGCATGCCAATCGCCACGGCGATGCCGACTAGCGACAGGGTATTTAAGCTGATGTCGAGGGCATAAAATACGTTCAGCGCGATCAGCACAGATATGGGAATCGACAGCGCGACCACAGCGACCAACGCGAGGTGGCGCAGAAAAACCCACAGCAGCGCTACGGCCAACAGCCCGCCCACGGCCATCAGTGATTGAATCGTGCCGATATTCTCTTCGATCGGCTCGGCCGCATCGTCAACCACTACCAACTCGACGCCGTGTATAGCCAGTTTTTGATTGAGCCTGTCGATCTCCGACCTCGTACTGCTCGATAGCTCTAACAAGTTGGCCTGGCGATCGCGCACCAACGACAGCGTAATGGATTCTAGACCATTAATGCGTGCGATGGTCTCGCGTTCGGCGCCGCCGTCGACAATGGTTGCAATCTGCTCCAGCCGCAGCGGCCCTTCTTTTTTTACGATCGTCTGTGCAATATCATCTAGCGAGCTATAGTCGGCGGCCAGATTGACAAACTGCTCGCGCTCGCCGTCGATTACCTGCCCTAGGAACCGCCGTGGCCGCGACGACTGCGACAAACTAGAGGTAATCTGCGCCAGGTCGAGTCCATGAGCGCGCAGTTCATCCTCATCGAGCTGCACTTCTACCGAGCGCTTGCGGCCACCGTAGACGGTGATATTGGCAATGCCGTCTATTTGCTCTAAATCGCGCATTACGTGGCGGTCGACTATCTGGCGAATCTGATCTAAGCCGCCCTTGCCGCGCGCCTGTAAAGACATGAACTGATTGGCCAGTTGCTCCGTATCAATGCGCCAGACCAACGCATAAAATTCGCTACCTAAACTAGGCCGTATCGAATCGACCCGCTCCTGCAGTTTGAGATAGGCATACTGCTGGTCGCTGCCCGCTGCATAATACACAAATAGCGTCGCCTGCTGCGATTGTACATAGGACTCAATGCGCTCGATTTCTTCTAAGGACGCAATGGCACTTTCGAGCGGGATCACTGCCCGCTGTTCGATATAGCGCGGGTCGGCATCGGTTGCACTACCCACTTGCACCACTAACATTGGCAGCTCGGCGAAGGGGATCAGCTCTACGGCCAAACGACTATACGAAATCCATCCCAGCAGGCCGCCGCCGATCAAGACCATACAGACTAAAATGGGTCGCCGAATAAGCGCAGAGATCACGGAGTGGCCTCAAGGTCATCGGCGCGTAGTCGGTCAAAGCGAGCCAGTAGATGATAAAAGCAGGGAATGACTACCAGTGTCAGTGTCGTCGAGCTAAAGAGTCCGCCGATTACGGCAATAGCCATCGGCGCACGTAGCTCGGCGCCCTGGCCAAAGCCCACGGCCAACGGCAACAAAGCCAGCACGGTCGTCACGCTGGTCATTATAATGGGGCGAATACGCGTCTGACCGGCTTCGATTACCGCAGAAGTCAGATCCATACCGGCACGGCGCGCTTGGTTGATGCGGTCGACGAGCACGATAGAATCATTGACCGCAATGCCTACCAGCACAATGATGCCGATCAGCGACATGACGTTAAAGGGGATACCGGTCAGCAGCAATAACACTACCGTGCCGACTCCGGCTAAAGGCACGCTGAACAGAATTACAAAGGGGTGCAGCAGCGATTCAAACTGGGCCGCCATAACCATATAGACGAGAATCAGCGACAATATCAGCGCAAAGCGCAGGCTGACAAAGGCTTCTTGGCGCAGCCGCTCCTCGCCGGCAATCGTCAGACTATAGGTAGGTGGTATATCGAGGTCGGCCAGCGCCGCCTGGACTCGGGTTACGATGCGATCAAAGGACAGGTCGCTCGCGAGCTGCGCACCGACGCGCGCTAGGCGCATCTGATTGCGGCGCTCGATGGCACGCGGGGCTACGGCACTCACCAAATGAGCGACCTCGTCTAATCGCACTCGACGACCATCTCCGGTCTCAATCAGCGCCGCGCGCAGCTCGCTGGCCGACAGACGCGGGTGACGCAGTAGAATGTCCGTATATTCTCCGCCGTTTCTCAGCTGCCCGGCATCGCGACCGGAGAGCATGACCTGCAGTTGATCGCCAATCGACTGCACGCTGAGTTGATAACGAGAAGCAGCCGTCCGGTCGATCACCACGTCGATTTCGGGCCGCCCGGCCTCCAGCGAAGATTCAACACCCTCTAATTCGGGCAGGGTCTGCAGGCGCTCGACGATTTTATCGGCTAAATCGTTGAGTATTTCTAGGTCATCCCCTTTAATCTCAATTTGCAGCGGAGCACCGCTGCGTCCGAGGCTGGTCTCTAGTGCAGTCATCTGCATCGGAAACCGAACTTCGGCCCCTTTGACATCGGCTAATTGGTCGCCTAAGGGGCCAATGATATCGTCGGCGGCAAGACCTGTTTCAGGGCGCAGTGATATGTGCAGCACAGCGCTATTTTCGTCGCTAAGCAGTTCGTCTATGTTGGCGCTGGCTCCAGCCGGACCGACGCGAGCATATAAATGATTGATATAAGCGGCGAAGTTCTGCGACAGGAAGCGTTCTATATTGGACACAGCGCCTTCCGTGCGATCTAAACTGGTGCCCTCGGCTAGCGTGAGTTCGAGCGTCACCTCATCGGCGGCCGTGCGCGGCATAAACTCGCTGCCGACTTGCGGCAGCAATAACCCCGCGCCCAACAGCATCAATAGGGCAATGAAAAGCACCTTACCCCGACGTGCCAGCAGGCTGCTGAGCAGCTGGGCGTAGCGCGGAAAAGAAATTCCGTGTTGCGGTATGGCACGGTCGCCACCGAGCAGGCGAGAGCACAGCATCGGTATAACCAATAGCGCGACAAAGAGCGAAGACAGCAGAGAAAAAGCGACGGTCCAGGCCTGCTCGCGAAAAAGTTCTCCGGCTGCTCCGTGCAGATATACGATGGGCAGAAATACGACGATGGTCGTTAGCGTAGAGCTGGTAATGGCGCCGCCGACCTCGGCCGTGCCGCGCACCGATGCTTCGGCCAGTGTGCTGCCCTTTTCCAGATGTCGGAAGATGTTTTCCACTACGACGATGGCGTTATCCACCAGCATACCAGCCCCTAAGGCCAGACCGCCGAGCGTCATGATATTGAGCGTGAGGTCGTTGAAATACATCAGATTAAACGTCGCCACAATCGAAATGGGAATGGCGATGCAGATCACGGCCGTCACGCCCAAGCGGCGCAAAAAGACATAGAGCACAAAGACGGCTAGCAAAATGCCCAACAGACCGGTTTCTTCCACCTCGGCGACGGCTGCTTCAATAAAACGAGCTTGGTCCTGAATGACATCGATCTGGTAGCCGGGCAGACTGCGGCGCAGTATGTCTAATTGGGTGTGGATGCTGGCCACCGCGTCGATGGTATTAAAACGAGCTTCTTTGTAGATCTCGAGGCCAATGCATCGCCGGCCATTCAAGCGCACAATATTCTCGGCTTTGTCTAACGCATACTGCACGTCGGCGACGTCGCGTAAGTAAATCGGCAATCGCGTGCTCTGCGTTCTGTCCTGCGGGGACACTGCATTCGTTTTATAAGCAACGATCAACTCGCTGAGTTCATCTGCCGAGACCAGCTCACCTAAACCGCGAATGATATAGCTGCGCCCCATTTCCACCAACGAGCCACCGGTCGTATTGCGATTGGCGCTCTGCACGGCATTGGCCAACTGATCCAATGTCAGGCCAAACGAAGCTAGGCGATAAGCGTCCGTGCGAATCTCGACTTGTCGCCTGCGCGCACCGACCAACTCTACCGCCGCCACGCCGGGTAGGCGGATCAGTTCGCTGCGGATAATGCTCTCGGCCGTGCGCCGCAGGGCATCGAGGTCATCGAGGTCGTTATGTGCAAAGGCGGCAACCACTACCGCCTTTGCATTGGGGTCTTGCTGGTTGACGGCAATTTCTTCGGCGTCGCTGCGCTGGGAAAAATCGGCCATGCCTTTTTGTAGGTCGAGAAACGCACCGTCCATATCGATATGCCAGCCGTATTCCACCGTGATCAGCGCGCGGCCGGTCCGCACCACGGAAGATACATTCTCGACGCCGCGCGCCCGCGCGGCCACGGCCTCTAGTTGCGTTACAAACTGGCGTTCCATCTCCTCGGGTGGGCGCTCTCCCGCCTTTACCTCGACAAAGAGTCTGGGGTTGGCCAAGTCGGGGAATAGATTGACCCCCAGGCGCTGAAACGAGATATATCCCAGCAGTAGAACCGATAGGATCATCATCAGTACTGTAATGGGGTTGCGGACCGAAAATTGGGCGAGTGAACGCATGGCGATCTACTTTTCTACCTTAACTTTGGCGCGGTTGCGCAACGTTTCAAAACCTTCGACCACTAACCTATCGTCCTTTTCCAAACCGCTGAGCACTTCTATCTCAAAGCGATTTTGCAAGCCCGTCTCCAGTTTGCGCTCAAAAGCAATACCCTTTTCTACGACAAATACTACGCGTTTATCGCCCCGGTCGAGCACGGCCTCTTTAGGAATGACCAGCGTTGAGTCGCGCCGCTCGGCGATGATATCTACGCGCACAAACATGCCTGGCCGGATATGTAGTGAATCGTTGGCTACGGCCAAGGTCGCTTTAAACATGCGGCTCTCCTGGTCGAGCACGGGGGACACTTGGTCGATTTGCCCGTCGAGGGTGTCGGATGCTGCGTCGGCGTTTTGGCCTCCACTGCTATAATGGGTAACCAGCGCCTGCTGACCCGGAGTGACTCGGCTCAGTTGACCGCCGGGCAGAGAGAGTTCGGCGTAGAGGCGAGTGTAGTCCATCAACCAGCCCAAGGCGGCACCGGCTTCTAAGAGTTGGTCTGGATTGTAGTGCAACAGATCTACCAACACCCCATCAAAAGGTGCTTCTACCGCGAGTTTTTCCAGCTGCAAAGACGCGTTTTCATAGGCGTAGCGAGAATCGATAAACATACGCTCGGCGTCGATTAATTCGCGCTGGGTAATGCCGCCCTTGGCAAAAAGGGCCTGCTGCTTTTCAAACTCGCGCTGCGAAACGGTGAAGTTGAGTTTTTTGGACTCTATGCTGACCGAGTTCTCAAACTCGCGATTGGCCAGACGCACAATCGTTTCACCGGCCAGCACCTTATCGCCCATAGCATAGGGTCTATGGGTGCGCGGGTTGTTTTGCAGTTGATAACGCCCCGACTGCAGCCCGCGCAGCTCGGCTTCTTTGACTGGCAATACCGTCGTCGTCGACGTGATGTACTCTTCGATGGTCTGTCGGCCCACTGGAGCAACGCGTACGGGGATAGAAGACTCTATGTCGATTTGCGGCCCTTCTTGCTGACAGGCGGATAGCAGCAAAAGTATGGGTAGGGCCCAATGTTGGATGTGCATGGAGAATCTCCTAATTAGAACGAGGCTATAACGGGCTCGTCGCGGACAAAATCGTACAGGGCGCGAATCTTCAAGTCGAGCAACAAAATCTGGTAGCTGATGAGTGCGCCGACTTCGTTGAGTTGCTCGCGCGATAGTTGCGTCTGATAAAATTCGATGTCTTTAGAAGACAGGTCGCCATTGCGGTAGCGCTCTAAGTTGATCTCGTAAGTCCGGCGCGCGTTGGCCACATTTTTCTCGGCGATCTCGATCTGCAGGCGCTGGTTCTGCAGTTCGCGGTGTGCTTGGCGAATGCCGAGGCGGACGCGGTTGCGCTCATCTTCGCTTTGTAGGCGGCTGCGAGCTACTTGCTCGCGCGAGGCAGCCATCCGGTGTTTCTTTGCTCCCCAGTCAAATAGAGGCACCGTTAATTGCACGGAAATGCCCTGATTGCGGGTGGGGGAGCTAATCAATTCGCCCAGATCGCGGTCGGTGCCAGTCAGTCCATAGGTCAGGTCGACCGATCCCTTGAATTCGTTCTCGGCCTCGGTGCGGATCAGACTGTTCATCGCGTTGCGCACGCCAATATCGGCCTGGCGCAATTCCATGCGATTTTGCAGGCCGTGACCAATGGCACGATCCAAGTCGACGGTAACTAACTGTTTGCGCAGATCGGCTTGCACGTCGATGTCGACATCGAGCTCTTGGCCTAATAGCAGCTTAAATTCATCGAGCGAATTATCGTATTGTAACTGAGCGCTGAATAGAGTAGCACGGCGATTAGCGCGGTTTAAGTCGGCCTGGAAAAGCTCTTCTCGCGCCGAAATACCCGCCTGCACTTTGCTCTGAATGATCTCAAAACTACTCGTCGCGTTGGTCAGCTCCTCTTGGGCAATGCGAGCGCTCTCGCGGCTCTGGTAGAGATTGTAAAAAAGTCGCGTCACCTGACTCTCGATCTGCAGCTTTTGAATCGCGTAATTGAGTTTGGCATTTTCTAGCGCCAATTCCAATTCTTCGAGCTGCAAGCGGGTGCGATTATGGGTGAAGAGCGGTTGGGTATAGCGCAAAAAAAGCGAATTGCGATAGGTCTGTTCTTGCACCGACCCCGTAAACGAGCTGGCTGCTTCACGCCAAGCAAAATTTTCGACAATGCTCAAGGTGCCGTCGGTGCGCACGATCGGCTGTAATACCGTAAACGAGCCCCCGAGATTAGTCTGTTCCTGCGTATTATACGCCGAAACTAATGGATTAAATACTCTATCTCTGGTCGTCTCGTATGGCGTTAAGGTCAGCCCAAAACGCGAGCGCAGCGCAGCGCGCTGCGCCTGCAGATTGCGCCGGCTTATCTCTAGACCATGACCGGCCGAGCGCATCGTCGGGCTGCGCTCAAAGGCCAGCTCCAGCGCCTCACCTAGACTAAGTGGCTCGGCGCTCGACAGCTGTGGCGCCAGAACCGCCAGTGTCCCTATGAGTCGACAGCAACTCCTAAACATCATATCGCAACTCCTGAAAAACGAAAATACCCCTATGTTTCTAATCACTTTTAACCCACTTTACCGCATCGGCAACGACGATGCGACTCGTGCTACGATCGGTCAATTCGACGCGCGCAGGGCCTGCCGCCAAGTGATACGTGCCCAGTAAATTCCAGCCCTGCTGCAAGTCGGGTCGATCTATCTGCAGGTCGTCGATGCCATCTTCGTGATACACTAAAAAATGCACGGTCTGTTCGCCTCTGGCCCCTCGTTCTCGATTGCGCAGATCGTCTAATAGACCGCAAAAAAAGTAGACTTCGTAGTCGCCTTCTGCGCCGACGGCCGTATTCCATGCTACTCGACTCAAACCCTCGCCAGATGCTTTATAATAGCTAGAACGCACAAAACGCCCATAAAGCCGATGGTCCGTTGTCGCCTTCCACGAACCAGGCGGGTTCCAGCTGCGCAGGCCGACATAGGGTTCTTTCTTTTCCTCTTTATCAAAAAGATCGAGTAAAAAAATCCGCAGGCGGCTCGTATTTTCTACCGTCAGTAGTTCAAACCCCGCATCCTCATTGTCGACGATATATTCTAATGTATCACCCGCAGCGAGTGCTTGGTCCTCAAAGCCGGAAAAGGGCTGGACATTTTTTCGCAGCGTCTGTTCCCCCAGAGAAAACGGAATCAGCGAGGGGATATTGCGGGAGACATACGTATCGACGACGAGTTCGGCTATGGGCTCATCCAGCAAAAGACCTACTCGCTTTTTAGTCTGAGCAGGTAGCCCAACCACGCGCGAGTAATCCCAGCCCGTGCGCTGGCGCTCTCGCCAGGAGTCGAATGATTCTTGGCGAAAGCGAAAATTGAGTTTGACCAAGCCGTCCGTGTCCGTGGGGTTGCCCAACTCTACCGTCACCTGCGTGCGCGTGCGCTCGCCGTCGCGGACTAGGTAGGCCTCGACATTTTCTACACTATAACCGGGCAACTCGGCTTGGCCGTACCATATCTCCAAGCGCTCTGCGGCGTTTTGCGCGCCCAACTCTTCCAGTAGTTCTAGTAGCTCATGATCGCTTATGCTCGTATGGCGGTGCGCCATAGCAAAGTCTGTGAGCGCTGTATTAAATTTTTCTATGCCAATTTCGGCGGCCAATAAGAGCAGCAGTTGACGCCCCTTGGCGCGAAT
>JBLHGI010000279.1:0-8053 GCA_047616505.1 Planctomycetota bacterium | reverse complement strand
CATGGGCTGAGCGAATTGTCCTCTTGCTGAGGATCACGATAGCCGCTGAGGGTGAATTATCCGCATCCTGTAACCTGTTGATCTGCTGGAGACAATATTCTTGCTGACGAATCAACTCAATAGGTACCTGTCGAGCGCGATCTTGCTCTTACTCTGCGCGCTCCCTGTTGCCGCCCACAACGGCCAGGTAGCGCTGGCCTATCCGGTCGAAAATATTGCGCTCGACGGCGACCTCTCCGACTGGCCCGCAGACTTCGTTTCCTATCCCATCGACACGCCCCGAGGGGGATCCCTACCCCTTGATGCCAACGACTTTGAGGGATCTTTTCGCATCGGTTATAACCTGGAGGAAAACGCTCTCTACCTGGCTGTTAAAATGCGCGACGAGTCCATGGTGCTCGATGGCGAAGACTTTGTAAACCTGGTATTCCCTACCAACCGGGACGCCTGCACGCCGATCATTAACCTAGACCAAGAAAAATTTAAATCCGCAGTCGTCTTCCAACCCACCTGGCCGGTAGTAGTCGGCAACGAGCGCCATGCTATGACGGCGGGAACCGAGGTCGCCTTCGCGCGCGATGAAACAGCGCACTACTACGAGTGGCGCATCAATGCGGGGCAGACCGAAACCCCCGTGGTACTGAACCCAGGTCGGGTCATTGGGCTGATGATTGGCCTGTGGGATCGCGACGCCGACGGCTCTTCTACTCTTATGGCTTGGGGACAAGGGCACTTTAATGCACCGGCTGGACTGAGCGATGTCGTGCTGGTGAGAGGTGAAACGGCGCATCTAAAAGGCACCGTGCAGTGGCCCGATCAGAGCCGGGCCGGCTATGTGCGAGTACGCATCCACTCGCTGCAAAATCCGCAAACGTGGGTGCAGGTCGAGACGAATGCCCAGGGTTCTTTTTCCGTAGAACTACCTGCTGATGCGTATCGGATCGAAGCCCTTGGTCAGCACGTCGAAGTGACATTACAACCCAACACCAGCGAGCACACAACGCTCATCGGCCAATTCCCCCAGGGCCAAGAGTTGGAGGTAGTGCAACGAGTAAAGAAAGCTACGGTCGATCCCCGCCAGGGTTCCTGGCAAACCTTTGGGCTGGCGCAGGGCCTGGATGCGCGAGAAATGTATGCCATGCACCACGACCGCCAGGACCGCATGTGGTTCGGGGCGCTAAATGATTTGATCCGTTATGATGGTCGAGAGTTTGTGCATTTCGCGACCGCTGAAGGGCCGATAAATTTCCTCACCACTGGTTTTGGGGAAGACCGGCGTGGCCATCTCTGGTTTGGCAGCTACCAAGGGGTCTTCCGCTACGACGGCGAGCACATCGTCCAGTTCACAACTCAGGACGGGTTATTGGACGATGTGGTATATGCCATCCATGAGGACAGCGAGGGCTATTTGTGGTTTGGCTCTGAGGGAGGCGTGAGCCGCTACGATGGCGAGCGTTTCGTCCACTTTACCTACCGGGAAGGGCTCGTCGAAGGCATCGTGCCAAGGATCGCAGAGGACGCGCAAGGCCGACTCTATTTCTCTGGTTTCAGAGGCTTCAGCCGCTACGACGGTGAGACCTTCGAAAACTTCGACCCCGGAGATCCAGATATCCACAGTACTTTCGCCCTGCACATCGACCGTCACGGTCACCTGTGGACCACATGGGCGCAGGGCGGCATCACGCGTTTCGACGGCGAGACCTTCGAACATATTCGCACGATAAACGGCGGCGATATCACCAGGGGATGGATGACGAGCATCGCCGAGGACCACCGGGGCGACCTGTGGTTCAGCAAATTGGGCAAAGGCATCTTCCGCTACGACGGTGAAGAGTGGCAGCACTACGGGGCCGGGGACGCCCTGGGCACCGGTATGGTTTTTTCGATATACAAAGACCGCCACGAAGGGTTATGGATGACCGCCGGCGGCGGTGTTCTCGTGCGCTACGATGACTATCAATTCAACAATCTGACGACTGATGACGGCCTCTCCAACAACCAGATCATGACCGTGGTAGAGGACGAGAAGGGCCATCTGTGGTTGGGCACCAAGCGGGATATCAATCACTACGACGGTGTGACCTTCACACAAGTTGCCGACTCTGTTTCCCATCACTACTGGCGCAGCAGAAAGGATAGTCGAGGCCATTTGTGGTTTACCTCTTCGGACGGCGTACACCGCTACGACGGCACGGCGTGGCACATGTTTACCGCTGCAGATGGCCTAGCGGGCACAGGGACCAAAGGAATTGTGGAAGATGGCGAGGGGCATATCTGGGTTGCTGATCCCAATCTCAGCCGCTACGATGGCAAGTCGTGGACGAGCTTTACCGTCGCTGATGGTCTGGCCAGCCACAGTACAGGCGATCTGGCCGTGGACAATCAGGGCGATCTCTGGATCGGTCGCACGGGTGGCGTCGATCGCTTCGACGGTGAACAATTCACCCACTTCGATCTCGGCGAAGAGTTCATCTTCAGACACTGGGGCGATGTGCATCGGGGTCGCGATGGCACTATGTGATTTGGCTCTATTGGCGGTCTGGTGCGTTTCGATGGAGAGCAGTGGAGGCACTTTACCACCGCAGACGGCCTGTTGAGCAACAATATCAAAGCGCTACTGCACGACAGCCAAAACCGTCTGTGGATGGGCGGCTGGGGCAGCGGCGTAGCACTCTTCGACGGGCTCGTTTTTCAGCATATACTACGGCTATACGGTCTGGTCAGCGACATGGTGCAGCAGATTCTCGAGCGACAAAGCGGCGAATTCTCCATTGCCACCGAAGCGGGCCTCACGCTCTACCGACCCTCCACCACACCACCTTCTATACGCCTATCAGACGTGAAAGCCGACCGCGATTACGGCGCTATCGAATCCCTCGAAATCCCCTCTTCGCAGAACTACCTGCGCTTCGAATTTCAGGGCACCAGCCTGTTCACTCCACCCGAACGCATGGCCTATGTTTATCGCCTGCGCGGCTTTGATGATGAATGGCAGGTCATACGCGAAGAGTTTGTTGAATACGGAGAACTGCCTCGCGGTGATTATACCTTCGAAGTCAAAGCTGTCGATCGCGACCTCAACTACTCCAAGCCCGTCGCCGTTGAAGTGCAGATCCACCTGCCCTACGAGCGCGTGGCCTGGATCGGCTCCTTGAGCATTGCCCTGTTGCTTGTCGCCTGGCAGGGCGGGCGCCTGGTGCAGCGCAACCGGCAATTGCGCCACAACAACCTCCGCCTCAGCATCGAACGCTCTGTCGAGAGGGTCCGCGCCGAAGCGCTGTCGATGCAGCGCACCGACGACCTGCTCAAAGTGGTGGCCGTGCTGTATTCGGGAATGAATCGCCTTGGCATAGACACACCGACGACGGACATCGCACTCATCGATGAAGACGACGACGAGCATATTCATTACCGGGCCAGGATCAACCCCAAAAAATTCGACCTTTCGTGGTCTTCAACTTCTTACGTCGAATACGACGAAAATACCATCGTAACGATTGCAGAACGATCCCCGCTGAGGGAGAACGATTATAGCAGGGCGATGTACGATTATTGGAAAAGGGGGGAGGTGCAAACTCAGGAGTGGACATTGGACGAGCACAACAAACAGGGGTTCGCGGAACATTTCAGAAAAGACTTGGGCTTAGTCGACGACGCGCCATACACGGATTCTTTTTGGGCGCGGATCGAAGGAAAATCCATCGTAAATATCCCCTTTGAACACGGCATGATCGGCTTCATGCACAAAGACCTCAACGAAGAACAGCAGACCATGGTCCAAGATCTCGGCCGCGCCCTCTCCATTGGCTACCTGCGCTTCCTCGACTTCCAGCAGCTCGAAGCCCAAAATCTGGCCCTGGCCGAAGCCCGTGATCGCGCCGAAGCGGCCAACCGCGCCAAGAGCGGATTTCTGGCCAATATCAGCCACGAGATCCGCACGCCGATGAACGCCATCCTCGGCTACGCCCAATTGCTGCGCCACGAAGATCTCTCCGCCAGCCAGCGCACCGATATCGAACGCATTCAGGCTAGCGGTCATCACCTGTTAGGGCTAATCAACGAAGTGCTCGATCTGAGCAAGATCGAGGCGGGACAGCTGCAGCTCAACGAGCAGAACTTCGATCTCAATGAGTTGGCAAATTCGCTGGACTCTATGTTTGCGTGGCGCTGTAAAGAGAAGGGACTGGGCTGGGAGTTGTCGTGGGATGGCGATAGCGTCGTAGCGGTGAGCGGAGACGCCTCCAAGCTGACGCAGGTCTTGATTAACTTGCTGGGCAACGCGGTGAAGTTTTCCGACGCGGGCATGGTATCATTGCGCATCGCCAAAGAGCACGAACAGCACTATCGTTTTGAGGTCCGTGATACGGGCGTTGGAATTCCCGCCGCAGAGCAAGAGCAACTATTTCAAGCCTTTCAGCAGGGCGAGGCGGGCGCTCAAAGAGGGGGGACTGGATTGGGATTGGCGATTGCTCGACAGCTCGTCGAGTTCATGGGCGGTGAGTTACACTTAGATTCGCAGTCCGGCCAAGGATCGACTTTCGCTTTTGCTATAGCACTAGCTAAAGGAAGTCCAGATGCTCTACGCGAAAATGAACGCAGCAGTACAAAACTCAAATTAAAAAGTGACGTCCACGTGCGGGCGCTAGTGGCAGACGATGTAGAAGACAATCGCACGATCCTGCGTCGGGTGCTGGAGCAAGTGGGGCTCGAGGTCGAACTAGCGAAAAATGGGCGCGAGGCGTTGGAGAAGATCGAAAACGGATCCTTCGAGATTATTTTTCTCGATATCCGCATGCCCGTTATGGACGGTCGCGAAGTGGTGCGCGCAGTGAGGAAACGTCCGGAATGGCATGCGCTGCGCGTCGTCGCCGTATCGGCTTCTGTACTGGACCACGAGCGCAATGATTTCCTCGCAGCGGGTTTCGACGACTTTGTCGGAAAACCTTTCGAGGAGGCGCAAATTGTGGAATGTCTGCGCAGTCAATTGCAAGTAGAACTCGTAGCGGTGGCCAGCGAGAGCGCAGAGCCAGCTCATACGCCAGAGCAAGTCCCCGATCTTTCTACACTCGTATTGCCCGCGACACTCCATGCTCAGCTATTGCAATCGGCAAAGCTGAGCAGAGTGACGGAGATTGATGAGGGCCTACGGAAATTAGACCGTCTTGGCACACAGGAACGGCAACT
Source organism: Planctomycetota bacterium (assembly GCA_047616505.1). Lineage (GTDB taxonomy): Bacteria > Latescibacterota > UBA2968 > UBA8231 > UBA8231. The sequence continues at coordinate 2,869 of JBLHGI010000279.1, read as the reverse complement.
AGCCGAATATCTCAGAGTGGTGCTGCGTCGCTACGATATTGACGGCATTGTGCAGATATTAGAGGGTGTCACTCATGAATGACCAATCAGACAAACCAGAGATTCTGCTGATAGACGATCAACCGGCCAATCTCGATGTATTGTGTCGATTTCTCGAACGAGCGGGTTACGCGATTTCCGTAGCCAATAATGGCCAACGTGGCATCGAAGTGGCGCAACAGTCACAGCCCGATTTAGTGCTGTTGGACGTAGTCATGGCAGGGATGGACGGCTACGAAGTATGCCGGCGATTGAAAGCCGAAGAACGGACGGCGCACATTCCCGTAATCTTTATTACGGGCCGCAACCAGGAAACCGATTTACTCGCAGGTTTTACGGCTGGTGGAGTCGACTATATTGCCAAGCCCATTCAGGAGCAAGAAGTGTTGGCGCGAGTGCAAGCCCACGTGCGCATTGCTCAGTTGATGGGCGAGTTGGCCAGGGCCAATCAGGACCTGAGAGCCGAGATCGAAGAACGGCAGCGGCTCAAGGAACAGTTGCAGCTGATCTCTGCGCGAGAGGCGACTCGTTGGGGAATCGAGGGTTTTATCGGGCGCAGCAAAACGATGCAGGCCATTCTGGAAGAGGTACAGCTATTACAGGAACAAGCAAAGACGTCAGTGCTCATAACGGGCGAGAGCGGAACAGGTAAAGAGCTGATTGCCAGAGCTATTCATCTGGGTGGCGCAAGGCGCGAGGAAGCATTCGTAGCGATAAACTGTGCCGCCATACCGAGCGAGCTAGGAGAATCCATGTTATTCGGTCACGCCAAGGGTGCATTCACCGGCGCGACTTCGGATCGACCCGGCTATTTTGAGATGGCCAATAGCGGCACGCTGTTTATGGACGAGATCGGCGAAATGCCGCTGGCGATGCAAGCCAAAATTCTCCGAGTCTTGGAAGATGGACAAGTCTGGCGCGTCGGCGAGCAGCATGGGCGTCAAGTGGACGTGCGCATCATTGCTGCAACCAACGCCAAGTTCGAGCAGCGAATCGCCGATGGGCAGTTTCGGGAAGATCTATACTATCGCCTAGCCGCCTATACGGTGAAGGCACCCGCACTGCGCGAGCGAGTGGACGATATCGAATTGTTAGTGCAACACTTTCTGCAGATGTTCGCCGATGAAATGGGCGTAGAGCAAGGAGCGTTGAGCGATGAAGCCCGCCATCAATTGGAAAGCTATTCGTTTCCTGGTAATGTGCGTGAACTCAAGAACGCAATTGAACGTGCCGTGCTCGAAAGCAGGGGCGGAATAATCGAAGTTAAACACCTGCATTTGGGGTTCTCTGGAAAAGGAGATGGGGTTGCAAGCGCATCGATGGATAAAACTCCGCTAGACCTGGAGGGAATAGTGCCAGCAAAAGCTCGCGTAGGAGGGAATAGCCTGCCGCAGAGTTTGGATGACGGCCTCGCCGAGGCTGAAGTCCAAATAGTAGAGCAGGCGGTGCGAGAAGCGAGGGGCAATGTCTCGGAGGCGGCGAGGCTTTTGGGCACGAGCCGAACGCGCCTATATCGAATTCTGGGGAATCAGCGCAAGGGGTGAATTGCCCAACAGACCTCTTGATCCTTTGGATCATGGGGAATCGCTCTGGCTTGTGTCGCCCAGGTAACACAACCGTCCCCAATAGGTAACACTCCGCACCGCCTCTCGCCCCATCCCCCATATTAAATCCACTCTAGCACGCTTCTTGTTTCCCACCGGTACTCGCTACAGATGGGGTGACTGTGGCATGGGATCGCAATTCCCACCCTTATTAGATTAGACTTCGGAGGCCGTCGCGGCAGCAGTGCCAACGGACTCGCTCCAATCATCCCAAAGCCCCGGCCCCTCCGCGCGCGGCTCCGGCGGCGGGGCAGCCGGCCCGAATGCAAGTCCGTAGTGCTCCCTCACAGAAGGCGGTGGCGATGCTTGCGGCCCTTTGACATAACGACCGTTATATACTCTGTCATACACGGATTTTTTGTATGCATCGTACGTAATCATCTGTCGAATCTGCGGGGGATTGCTGTAGTTGGGCGTCGCCGAGTGGAACATTCGCCCGTGCCACAGGACCACATCGCCTTCGTCACCAAAGAACTCAAAGGGCTCAATGTCGGCGAGTGCGTCCCTGAGGCCTCGAGGCTGTGGCAGCACGAATGCCGCGGCGCCACTGTCCGCATGGGGTGGGTGCAGGATCGAATAACGGGCGATGTCTGCCGAGGCCGGCTCTGCTTCGTAGAGCAAGCGGTGAGAGCCGGGGAAGAGGGCGATTCCACCCCCGCCCTGCGGCACCTTATCAATATAACCGCTCACCACCAGTTGCATCGGCTCCGGGTCAATATGTGCACCGGCACGGGCGGCATCCGCCAGCGAAGTGGAAGTGCTCGTGCGCTCTTTCGGCAACGCGCAGTAGATACCGCGCAACTCCTTACCGCCCCAGACCGGCCATCCACGCAGTCGGCTTCCACGAGGGTCCGGATCGGCTGCCGAGGAACTTACCTCTGGTGCCACAACTTCGCCTGCGCCGAGCAGTTGCTCGAACCATGGGAATACGCGGCGTGGAAGCAGGTCGATCATGTCCTCATCGCCAGAGAGTTCACGCAAGCGCCAGGCGTATTCACTCGTGCGATCATTCATGCCATCAGGCGTGCTGTGACGGTCCGCCTCTGGGATACCCTTTAACCAGGTCTTAGGGTCGTCCCGGCGCAAATGACTTGAGGTGTTTCCCGCCCACAGCCTGTCCCGTGCGGCGGCACAAAGTTTGGGGTCGAGAACATTTCTTTTGACGAGAAATCCGTTCGCGATAAACTGTTGGATCTCTTCGGTACTAAGTGCTGCCAACGCTGCGT
>JBLHGI010000278.1:0-8106 GCA_047616505.1 Planctomycetota bacterium | reverse complement strand
GGTTTTTCGAGGATATCGCCTAGGCGACAGTCGGTTGTATCATTCGCATCGGCACGCGGAACGACGATGCCGTAGTGGTGGACTAGTTCGTGCGCTATTTCGTAGACTGCAATGCTACAGGCGGAATCATTTTTTTTGTGCGATTCGACCATGCGCGTCAACAGCGAAGGTTGTCTCTGTGAATAAATGATACTATCGCCGAAGGCCACGACAAAAGATTCGTTGCCGATAAAACTTTCGGCGGCGGCAATGGCGTCGCCCGTGCCTAACGGTTTGGTTTGCCCCAGTGGGACCTGCTGTCTAGTAAAAAAGAATTGGACGCCCCGCTGCCTATAGTCGAAGCGACTTACCTGGCCCATTTCGTGACGGCCCTGTTCCAAGTGGATCATCAGCTCCGAATAGTCGTCGAAGTGGTTTTCGATCGCTCCCTTGCTGCGACTAGAGACAAATAGAATATCCGTGATGCCGGCATCGATTAACTCTTCGACTACATGTTGAATAATGGGATGGCGGCCGACGGGCAACATTTCTTTGGGAATCGCTTTGGTCGTGGGCAAGAGACGCGTGCCTAGACCGGCTACTGGCACGACGGCTTTTGTTATCTGCATGGGAGTCTCCGGATAGGGTGTATAAAGCTAATATCGCAGGGGCGGGATAATTTGACAAGCTGAAGGCAGCGCGGTATCATACGTCCTCCGGTAGCTCAATAAAGGAGATAAATATGGGGCAAGCGCTGCGTTATCCAGCACTTAGCGAAGAGTTGAAAGCGCGTGGTCCGGGGGCCATGTTGCGCATATTTGGTCCGGGGGCCATCATCGCCTCAGTTACCATCGGCAGCGGCGAAACGGTTTTCGCTTCGCGCGGTGGCGCCGTCTTTGGTTATGCACTGCTGTGGTGTTTTATCGGTGGGGGCTTGATGAAGTTTGTACAGGTCTACACGGCGGCGCGCTATATGACGTTGACGGGCGAGCACCCGATAGAGCGCTGGAAGTATTTACCCGGTCCGCGCGGGTGGGCCGTATGGGTGCTGGCCATAATGACCATATTGTGTTTTCCGCTCTGGCTTTCGGGATTGCCGAAGATGTTGGGTGGTTTGACGGTGTGGATCTTGGGCAATGAAGGGCAGGGCGTTTGGGGGGACCCTCGCGTTTGGGGCACGGCTTTTGTCGGGTTGGCCATCGCGATTACGATGGTGCAAAGCTATGGGGCTTTAGAAAAAGTACAAACCTATATAGTTAGCTTGTTGTTGTTGTCTATTCTGACGGCTGCTGCCGCGGCAAGGCCCGATTGGTTGGCGGTGTTAATCGGGTCTGTTGTACCGACGATGCCGGCCTATGAAAGTTGGATGTCAGACAAGTATCCGGCCATTGCATCGCGTTCGGCTTGGTTGGAGATGGGCACGTATTTGGGGGCGGTTGGCGGCGGGACACAGGACTACTTCGGTTATATTGGCATGCTGCGCGAGAAGGCCTGGGGTTTGATGGGGCGTTCGGATGAAGGGGGTGAGAAAGGAGTTGTTATTGCGACGGATGAGGACAATGCCCAATTAGGCCGACAGTGGCTGCGGGCACCGCTAATCGACTCATCCGTATCTTTTGCTTGCGTCGTGCTCTTTACGATGGCTTTTGTGATATTGGGAGCGGCCGTGCTCAAGCCACAGCAGATCGTGCCCGAAGGTGCGCAATTGCTATCTGTACAGGCCGATTTTCTCGTGCGCTTACACCCGTTGCTACTCTACCTCTACCAGTTTGGCGTATTCACGGCGTTTTTTGGCACGATCATGGCGGCCTACGAACTCTATACACGCACGACGTACGAGTGTTTGCGGCCGGTCTCACAAAAAATAAAAGAGCTATCGATCGATCAACTGCGCCCATGGGTAGTGGCTTATTGTGGGATTGTGGGCGTAGCTATTATGTGGGCTGGGGGCAATCCCGTGACAATCGTTACACCGGCGGCAATTTTTGGTGGGGTGCTGACCTGTGGATTATGGTGTTTGCTCATGGTGTGGACCGATCGACGCTTTTTGCCAGAGCCGCTGCGCATGGGATGGGGATTGCTCGTGCTCAATATCGTCAGTGGCCTCTTTCTTACGGTGTGGGGCATACGTGGCGCCATCGATTTTCTGGCTGGTTGACGATGCGTGTAGAGGAAGGAATCTGGGACGAGGTCGAAACGATTTTAGCCAGCGGCACGCAAATGGCAATCGCGACAACGGGGGGTGGTTCTTCGCTTTTAAACTGGCTATTTAATCATCCCGGCGCATCGAGGGCTTTGCTCGAAGCGCAGATCCCTTACGCTAATTCTGCGCTGGATGAATATCTGGGCTTTCTTGGGCCGCATCGAGCTGAGATGCAAACGGCGCGCGATATGGCTAATATTGCCTACGCGCGTGCACGCGCCCTAAGCATTGATGAACAGGCACCTTGTTTGGGCGTCGGGCTGACCGCTGCGTTGGCGACGGGTCGGATTCGGCGTGGGGCTGACCGCGGACACATCGCACTGCGATCGGCGGCGGCGTATCGTTTTTTTGAACTATCTTTAGAAAAAGGCATGGCCGATCGCTTGCAGCAGGAAGAAGTGCTCAGCCGCTTTGCATTGAACGAGATTGCCCGGCAATGTGAAGTTTCAGCAAAGTTGGAGTTGCCAGAATGGGCTAGCGTCGACTCAGTCGAATGGGGATTGGATGATCCACTCGATTTGCTCTTGCGCGGCATTGTCGAACTCGTCGAAGTTGATAAGGATGGAAGGGTCGCGGTGGATATTAATCGTCGCAACCGCCTGCTTTTTCCAGGTTCGTTTAACCCTTTGCACGAAGGGCATTGTCAATTGGCCGCTGCCGCTGCACGGCTGAGCGAGCGGGAAGTTGCGCTGGAGATCTCAGTTCACAATGTCGATAAACCCCCTCTCGAACAGAGAGAATTGGAACAGCGCTTAGAATTGGCGCGTGGGCGCTTTGCCGTATGTCTTACGCGCGAACCGACATTTTACGGCAAGGCGCGCCACTTTTGCAGCCCGCACTTTGTTATTGGATATGATACCGCTGTGCGTTTGCTCGATGAAAAATATTACGAAGAAGGTGCGATGGGTATGGAGCGCGCACTGGAGGAATTGCTCAATAGGGCCTGCCGGTTCTGGGTGGCGGGGCGACAGGTTGGCGGGGTGTATCGCACTTTGAATGATGTCGTTATTCCGGCTGCGCTGAGCGACCTTTTCACCGCCATCAATGAAGAGCACTTTCGCTTAGATATCAGTTCAACGGAGGTTCGTGCCAACGACCGGCATAGAAAGTAACGATATGGGTACGAAAGAACACGAGTATATCGAGCAGAACGAGAAACGTTTAGTACAGATGCTGCAAGAGATGGTGCGCGTGCCAACGGTGAATCCACCGGGGACAAACTATGGCCAGATGGTCGCGCTATTGAAAGAGCAATGCGAGGGAAGGGGGCTAAAGGTAAAGGTGCATGAGGTGCCCAAAAAGGAAGTAATACAGGCGCTGGGAACAGCTGATTGGCCGCGCTATAATCTAGTCGCACATTGGGATGTGGGAGCGGTATGCACCGTGCATTTTAATGCGCACTACGATGTGGTACCCGTTGCTGGAAAATGGAAATTTAACAGCGCGTTTGAGCCCGGTATTGGCGCCGGTGTGCTCTATGGGCGGGGTTCGGGTGATATGAAGGGGTCTATTGCAGCGCTGTTGATGGCGATTGAATCATTGCGCGCTAGCGGTACCCAACCGGCCTTTAATATCGAATGTTCGTTTACGGCCGACGAGGAAACCGGTGGGCAATTGGGCGCTGGTTATATCGTTCGCGAAGGGCTATGTAGCGCCGACTATGCCGTTGTTTGCGAGGGGGCGGCTGGGGTTCATGTAGGCTGTGGGCACAATGGAGTACTTTGGCTGGATGTCGATGTGGATGGTCGGTCTGCCCATGCCTCGCGACCGCAGGATGGAATAAACGCCTTTGAGGCGATGGCGGCTATGGCGCTAGGTTTAGGAGATTACAAAGAGAATTTGGAGGCAGACCATCGCCGTTATCGCGATTTGAACGGGCATTATCGCAGCCCAACGCTCAATGTCGGAGGTGTCTTCGCCGGCGGCGAGGGGGATAAGGTCAATACCGTGCCGGCACAGGCACACTTCTCTATTGATCGTCGCTTAGTGCCCGGTGAACAACTGTCTAAAGTGGAGCGCGAACTGCGCGGAGAATTGGAAGGCCTCGCTGAGCTACGGCATCCCGCTACTTGCCGTATGACTGTTCCCCTGCGGATTGCGCCCTGTGTCGTGGATACGAAGGATCCTTTATGCCGCGCTTTTGCAGGTGCGGTGCGCAGCGTGCGGCGGCGCACCGCCGGTTTTCGCGTTACAACTGGGTTTACCGATTTACACTATTTTGTCGAAGAAGCTGGGTTGCCGGGGGTTGGTTATGGTGTAAAAGGGGAAAATGTGCATGGAGTAGACGAGCGGGTGCGGGTGCGCGATATCGCACTGACCGCGCGCACCTACGCCGAGTTTATGTTGTGCGGAATCGAGGGTAATTGATGCCGCTAACGAGGGGTTTTTTGTGGTTAGCCTATGATCACATGGGTGGTTTAGTCGCATATAATGTGCTCTGGAGTGTGTTGAATCTGCCCTATTGGGCATTGGCTTATTTGCTGTGGAATGCCGGGTTAGCCCTAGGTGGGGTTGGTGTAGTAGCGGGGTTGTTGCTGGCAGTGCAGACGGTAATTTTTTCACCCGCCAGCTTGGTCTTATATATTGCTACTGCCGCTTGGGTGCGCCGACGAGAAATTGGGGTAGGTGAGCTTTTACGCACGCTGCGCCACTTCTTTATTCGCGCTCAGATCTTGCAGCTTCTTTTGTTGGCAGTGAGTGCTGTAATTTTACTTAATATGGCATTTTATAGTGATATTTCTGGTTGGTTGGGACTTTTCCTTAGTGGCTTAATGGCTTGGTTGTTGTTGGTTTTGGTTTTGCTCTCTCTTCAATTGCTCCCTCTACTCGTGACACAAGATGATGCCGTGTGGAAAACGCTGCGTCAGAGTTTTTTGCTATCGGTTGGTCATGTTGGAGGCTCATTGATGCTTTTATTAGTCTGTATCGTTTTCCTCGGGGTGGGAGTCTTGACGGGAGTGGGGCTTTTCTGTGGTTTGTTTGCGGCTTATATCCTATGGGTAAGCGCTTACTTCCGTGCTTTACTAAGCAGGTATAGCGGAGAGGTGTTGCCCGCGGAAGAGCCGCGGCGGTTGCGAGAGTTGGTCCGTCCTTGGGGCGATTGAGATAGAGGGGTGGTAGAAGTGGAATTGACAAAATTAGTCGACGGTCGGCAGATGGCCGAAATCGATCGCCGCACGATAGAAGAGCACGGAGTTGCCGGCGCTGATTTGATGGAGCGCGCGGGGCGGGAAGTGGTCGAGGAGATAGCCGACCGTTGGGATGGACTTGATGGACTGCGCGTAGTCGTGGTTTGCGGCAAGGGCAATAATGGCGGAGACGGCTATGTCGTTGCGCGCCTGCTGCGAACGAGTGGTGCGGCGGTGCGCCTATTTTTGTTGGCCCAACGGGAGGATGTCGGCGGTGATGCGGCGCATCATATGGCGCTATTGGAGGGGGATGGAGGGAAAGTCGAACCGCTAGGAGAGGGAGATAATGAAGAGTTTGTTCGCGCGCTAACTGCCGCAGATATAGTGGTCGATGCTCTGTTGGGAACGGGGCTGCGTGACGCACCGCGGCCCCTCATTTCACGTGCTATAGAGTGTATGAATGACTGTGGGCGCCCTCTTGTCGCCGTGGATATACCTTCGGGGGTCGATGCAGATACGGGTAGGACTCCGGGAACTAGTGTGCGGGCTGTTTTAACCGTAACCTTTGGCCTGCCAAAAGTCGGGCACCTGTTTTACCCCGGGCGATCGCGCTGTGGTGCTCTGCACTTGGCCGATATTGGTTTTCCGGCTGAGGTGCTGCGCTCTACTCCATCGGTGGCTCACTTATTGGATCGCGCCACTATGGCTGCCCTATTGCCTCGTCGTCAGGGCGATGCTCACAAGGGGAGCTGTGGCTCTGTTGTAGTTGTCGCGGGTTCGGTGGGTATGACGGGGGCGGCAGCGCTGGCAGCTGATGCGGCGTTGCGTGCTGGGGCCGGTCGGGTCAGTTTGGGGGTGCCGGCAAGTCTCAACGATATACTAGAGGTCAAGCTCACAGAAGTGATGACGAGCCCGCTGCCCGAAGTAAAGCGCCGGCGCTGTTTGGCGCTGCGAGCACTGGGGGAGATCGAGGCCCTGATGAAAGGGGCTGACTGTTTGGCTCTTGGGCCAGGGCTTGGGAGTTATCGCGAGACGACAGAACTTGTGCGACGTCTCGTGCAGCGGGCTGAAGTGCCGTTGGTTTTGGATGCCGATGGGCTCAATGCTTGCGTAGGAGCAACCGGTTTATTTAAGCGGCGGAAAGCGGCGACGGTTCTCACTCCACACGTGGGTGAATTTGCTCGTTTGAGCACCTTGTCAAAAGATGAAATTATAGCAGATCCGATTGGAGTCAGTCGTACTTTTGCACTAGAACACGAAGTGGTCTTAGTCCTTAAAGGCGCGCCTTCTGTGGTGGCTTGGCCCGATGGTACCGTTGCCGTTAATACGACGGGCAATCCCGGGATGGCTACGGCAGGCTCTGGGGATGTGCTCACGGGTTTAGTCGCTGGTTTTATTGCTCAGGGGATGTCCGCCGAAAATGCGGCGGCCTTGGCTGTTTTTGCGCATGGGGCCGCGGGAGATCGGGCGCGTGATAGTTTGGGGGAATGGAGTGTTCTGGCGAAAAACATCGCTGCAGAAGTAGCGAAAACTCTTTTGGAACTCGCGTCTCAGTAGTGGGGTTTTACTTGACATGTTTAGGTGGATGCTGTAATGTATGAAAGGCTTTTAGCGGCTGTGATTGGCGCGCTCTGCCAAAGCGGTGTGAAAATGCGTAAGTCTTTGTTCGCTATAGCTGATACTTTAATAGAGCAAGCGTATGTCCAACGTAAAAGAAGCCATAGAAGAAATTATTGAAGAGTCCTATTTGCTCGGACTCTCAGAAGATGAAATCCGCCAGGACTTTAAGCGTTTCATCGATACTTGTTTCAATGTCATACAGTCCCATGTCAAAAATCGCGAGGCCATTAGCGGCCTGACGGAAGATTTGACGCGCGAAAAGACCTGCATTCTTATTGCCGATCACGCCGGTGAAGGCGATAGTGAAGTCAACGCGGCTGTTGAGGGTGATCTGGCAGATGGCATGCAGGAGGCTTTTGCCGAGAAGGTTGCACGCCGCAAGCGACTCATCCTCAAAGCAATCGCCGATTATGATCCCCATCTCGTCCGACTCATAGACGAACAGCGCTTCCAAGGTGATGTGAAAATGGAGCGCAAATTGCGGATCAAAAAACCCCGTGACTGGGAACAGCACCGCATCTTATTCCTCAAGTTGGGATATGCGACTACGGTCGTGCTTATTACTTTGCTCATCTATCTGGGGTTCATACAGACCCCCTGATGTTCTGGCGAAGGGCTGCAGTCTATTTATTGCATCTTTTTCGTCGGCATTTTTCATAATTCGGAGTTCCGCAAAAACAGAGATGTGCTCCGGCGCATCTCTGCTTTTGTATGCGCTCTCAACAGACTATTGAAGATATTAAAATGCCCAAACGCACAGACATAAAAAAGATCATGCTAATAGGCTCAGGGCCCATCGTCATTGGCCAAGCCTGCGAATTTGATTACTCCGGTACTCAGGCCTGTAAGGCACTGCGCGAGGAGGGATACGAAATCGTGTTGGTCAACAGCAATCCAGCGACGATTATGACCGATCCCGAAATGGCCGATCGCACCTATATAGAACCAATTACCCCGGAGATTTGCGCCAAGATCATTGCGGTGGAAAGACCTCAGGCCTTGCTGCCAACGCTCGGCGGACAGACGGCCCTCAATACGGCGGTGGCACTGGCAGAGAGCGGTGTTTTGGACCAGTATGGGGTTGAATTGATCGGGGCTAAGCTCGATGCGATCAAAACGGCTGAGGACCGCGAATTATTTAAAGAGGCCATGGATCGGATAGGGCTAGACATGCCA
>JBLHGI010000277.1:0-8133 GCA_047616505.1 Planctomycetota bacterium | reverse complement strand
ACACCAGGCCGCCACCGTGCTGCAGATAACCACATCCACCATATCGGCGAATGGTCGCGCTCATACCAGCCGGGCATACGCGTGCAGGGCGTCGGCCAACGCTTAGAACACAATCATATCCACGACGGCCCACACAACGGCATCCTCCTTTCGGGCAACGAACATATCATCGAGTACAACCACATCCATCACGTCTGTCAGGAAAGCGGTGATGTCGGCGCCTTTTATATGGGTCGCGACTGGACCGAGTGCGGCAACGTATTGCGCTACAATTTTTTCCATCACACCCAAGGTGTGGGCATGGGATCGATGGCCGTCTACCTAGACGATTGTGCTTCCTCTACAACCATCTTTGGCAATATATTCTATCAATGTACGCGTGCCGTTTTTATAGGCGGTGGGCGCAACAATCGCGTCGAGAACAACATCTTTATCGATTGCCAGCCGGCGCTGCAAATCGATGGCCGCGGTCTCGACCCTAAACCCGTATGGCGCCACATGGTCGACCACACCATGAAAGAGCGCCTCGATGCCATGAACTACCGCGAGCCACCTTATAAAACGCGCTATCCAGATCTAAAACAGCTCGCCCCCTACTATACCGAAGAGGTGGCCATTCCTCCGGAAGGCAACCTAGTAGTGCGCAATATATGCTGCGGCCCGTGGATTGATATCCACTGGCACGCGAACAGAAAAATGATCGCCATACAAAACAATATGATAGATGAAGACCCTCTCTTCGTAGATAGAGAGGGTATGGATTTTCAGCTGCGCGTCGATTCTCCGGCGTACGAGATCGGTTTTAAACGCATACCCGTCGACAAGATTGGCACGCGAGACAACCCGTAGTCTACCCACTTTGGACAGGTAAAATGGCCGAAGACCTAGAAAACGACAAAGAACACAACGGCGAGCAGGGAGAGGTAAACCGTCTGCGCCAGGAGGTCGATCGCCTGTGGTCGCGCGACGTGGCGCAAGAATTGAGGCTCTCCGAAGCCAAATATCGCGCGCTGATCGAAGGCAGTTCAGACTTTATCTATGTCCTCGATAAAGACGGGCACTTCACCTTTGCCAATCGCGAAATTGAACACTTACTAGGCTATAGCCCAGAAGAGATCATGGGCAAGCACTTCTCGACGGTGCTACACCCAGAAGAAGCCGATTCGCTTAAGCATTCTTTCGCTGAACGACGCACCGGCGAACGGGCCACTCACCGCGTAGAAGTGCGCCTGCAGTCGCGTGGTGGCGTCATGCGCGATGTGGAAATAGACATCCGTCATTTCTCTTTAAGCGCCAGTGGCATCTACCGCGATGAAGACTTTATCGGCACCCACGGCGTCGCCCGCGATATAACGGAGCGTAAATACACCGAAAAAAAACAACGCGCCCTCGGCGAATTACACCGCGCTATCTGGAGCATGGCTCGCGTCGACGATGTGCAACTAGTACTCGATGGCATTGGCGACACACTAGCGATCATCGATTTTCCCTATGCCGAATTTGGTGTCTATGTCATAGATATGGATGAACCGCCCATTGTCCAGCTCTACAGCACCTTCCAGAGCAAAGGGGTTGAGCACAAAGCACAGTGGATGGTCAACGATTCAGAGAGCTTTGCAGCGACCATCGTCAACACTTGGAGACGAGGCACGCTAGTGCATTGCCGTTCGCTTGAGAGAGAAGAAAGCGGACACGACCGCAGCTATCTGTCTGAACTCTATGGTCCTATAGAATCCATCGCCGACGTGCCCTTCTCGCACGGCGTGCTCACCATTACTACGCACGGCACTCGTTTTTCGGCACGAGACCTGCTCTTCCTCGACGAATTGGCCGACTGCCTTTCCGACAGTTTTCGGCGCGTCGAAGACCTCAAAGAGCTGACGCTCTCCGAGCAGCGCTATCGCCGCATAGTCGAGACGCCCAACTTAGTCATCCTACTTATGGATACCGACGGCAATTTCATCTACGTAAGCCCGCAGATTGAGCGTTGGCTCGGTTATACTCCCCAAGATTTTTTCGACGACCCCGCTGTGTTTCTACGCGTAGTGCACGCAGAAGACCAAGAGAATGCACGCAGTATTTTACAGGCCAACAGCAGCCAGCGCGATATCGAATACCGCTGGACCGGCACAGATAACAAGCACCATTGGGCCTCCGCCTCTGCCTTCCCCGTCTACGAAAACGAAGGCGATGCGCTGATCAATCGCGCCAGTATGATACAGATCGTCGTGCAGGATATTAGCGAGCGCAAACGCGCCGAGGATTTGATCGTTTCTTCTTTGGGGGAGAAAGAGATATTACTCAAGGAAATCCACCACCGCGTCAAGAACAACCTGCAAATCATTTCCAGTTTACTCGATCTGCAGAGCCGCGATTTAGAAGGGAGCTTAAAAAACGTTTTTGAAGATAGCCAGAATCGGATCAACTCGATGGCGCTTATCCACGAAGAGTTGTATAACTCCGGCGACCTGGCACGCATCGATTTTGAAACATACGCGCGCAACTTAGCGAATAACTTGATGAGCACCTATAGCCCAACAGGGGTATTGCTCGACCTGAAGGTAGACGCCTTACCGCTCAACTTAGACCGCGCCATTCCCATGGGGCTCATCATCAACGAACTCGTTTCCAATGCACTAAAATACGCCTTCCCCGACAGCCGCACAGGGCATATCTACATTACATTGAATACGACAGGGGAAGACTCGTTCGTGCTCAAAGTCAGCGACGATGGCATCGGCATAAAGGGAGAAATAAATCAGAAAAACCCCAGCACCCTAGGCCTCAAGTTAGTCTACACTTTAGCCATGCAGCTCAAGGGACGAGTCGAACTGGACTGCGAAGGGGGCACCAACTTCTCGATCATTCGATCATAAAACGCGCCCCTGGTAACGCAGAAGAGTGCTCCGCGGCGGCTGATATTCCATGCCAATAGCCCCAAGTATCTCAGGACATCGCGCCGCAACCTCCACCTCGCTCAGATCTATAACCACATCATCGACATCGTGTGCACCAATGCGCCAATGCCCACATACAGCCCCGGAAAAAACACCATCTATCAATAGATACTGTAGCGTCTCGCGATGACCAAAGCGTTCTTTTAGCTCTGCACTATGGCTCTTGCACAACATATCGGCCTTATGCAGCATAAAAACGCACGGAGGAGGTCGACGCGCTGGCAAGTTTTTGTCTTCCGGCAATATCCACCCCTCGCCTAGACCGACCACCTCGCAGCAGAGAAAATGTCCATCTTCGATCATCTGCTCGACCAATTTTTTTAATGGCCGCACGCCAAATTGCGACCAGTTGAGCAGCTGGGTAAAAGTCGCAAATACATGCGTCTGTAAAAAGCGCCGCAGCACTTCGGCAGCGGCATGCTCCCACGGCATAGCAGCGGGGTCGACATCGGGCCACTCCGCACCAAAGAGTGACCATGGGCGTTCCCACGAGCTATCCTCCTGCGCCTCATAGACGAGAAAAGCCCGCTGCAAGCGATGCAAGGCAGGCATGATTTTTTTACTTAATAACCCCGTTTCTTCGCGCAGTAATTTAGGCGTTATCGGCCCAGTCCCTCGCAAGATGTCTAAAAGCTGCTCTTGGATCGGAGTAAAGCGAGAAATCGGCTTGCAAAATGCCGCCGCATACAGCCCGAGATCCTCCGCCAACACATAACCGATATTACCACCCCAGAACCGCCCCTTAACCAACTGAGCGCGAGCCCGCAGCGCACCGGCGGCCTCCCCATCGTCAAAGACGGTGCGATGTAAAAGGCGCGGCGGCGAACCAGGCATCGAGAAATGAACGGGAGCGACGGGCTGCATATAGCGCAGCAGATCCATATACACCCCTTCGTTTGGCGCTCGTTCGTTGAAACCTTGACGCGTCAGACGCCAAGCCCACACCGTCTCCTTGTCCATAAATTCTCCCTCTCTCCTTTAGGCGATTAAGCGGCGTGTCTTTTTTTGCGCTCGCTGCGCAACTGTTCCAACGCCAACATCCAGCAATCCTCGTATTGGCGCAGCGCGCGATACCACGTGCTCAGATCGGCATCACCACGCAACAACTGGCGCGCCGTCTGATCCACGACCTGTTCTGCCTGGCGAACCTGTGGCAGAGCAGCAGGACCGCGCATAGGAATGGAGCCAAACGAGCGTCGCACGCGATTAATGACAGCACAGACTTCAGAGCCTAAACGCGAGACCGAAGGGCGCGGAGCATAGTTTTCCATGGGACTAATCTCCTGGGATAAACCGGTCGAGGCAACCGGAGAGGACAATGAGACAATCACTTAACTATACAAATGTTCACTATTTTTAATATACTGCACATAAATTCAGTAGTCAAGTATTTTTACCCTTGACGCTACGCCACAATATCCTATCCTACTCCCATGAAAAAACACTTTTGAAGGAGAAAAAATGTCTGATTTAAAACGCCGCTCATTGGGCAAGACCGGCATGCAACCCAAAGCACTCGGCATAGGCTGCGCCTGGTTTGGCAGCGATAAAAGTTCCGATCAAGACACGATCGCCGGCGTGCGCCGCGCTATCGACCTCGGCCTTGACTATATCGACACTTCCGCTGGCTATGGGCAGAGCGAGCGCCGCGTTGGCCTGGCGCTGACAGAAGGCTATCGCGACAAGGTGCGCTTGCAAACCAAAGCCGGCACCCATCCAGACCACCGCGGCGACTACCGCGCCCAAACTATTCGCTGGAGTGTTGAAAATAGCCTGCGGCAGCTGCAGACGGACTATCTGGATGCGGTATTGATCCACGACCCGTCCGATATTGAAGAGCCTTTAGCCCCCGGACATGCGCTCGATGAGTTATTAAAGATGAAAGAAGAAGGGCTTATCGGACACGTCGGCCTTGGCGTGCGCCAACACGATTTTCACCGCCGCGCCATAGAGACGGGGCATATCGAGATCGTGCTCTCCTATCTCGATTATACTCTACTCGACCAATCCGTGGCACAGACGACCCTGCCACTAGCCAAGCAGCGCGGCGTAGGGATCATCCTCGCCAGTGTCTTTGCCATGGGCACACTAACGGGCCAAGAGCCCGATCCCGACGCGGAGCAGCGCCGCAACCCCGACGGCGAACCGCGCGCCCACCGCATGTGGTCGTGGTGCAGAGAGCGCGGTATCAATATTCGCCATTTGGCCATGCAGTTTTGTCTAGCAGCCCCCATTGACGGCATCGTCATGGCCGGGCCCTCTAATGCAGCCGAAGTCGACGATGCCTACGAAGCAGCCACCGCGGAGGTAGCCCTCGAAATCTGGCGCGACTTTAAGACCGAGTTCGGAGTCGGTATCTGATGGACCTGAGCAGCCTGTTCTTAGGCTTAGTGCCCCTACTCGTCTTTGTCGTGCTCGACAGCATGGGCAATGTGCGTTATGCCGTCATAGGTACCGTCTTTGCCGCCATCTTAGAATTGCTCTATAGCCACTTTTGGCTAGGCGGTATCGATGCATTCTCGCTCGTCTTTGCCGCGCTCATACTCGTCTTCGCCGCGCTGTCCTACCGCTTCAACAACCCGATTTTTTTTAAATTCAAACCCGTTGCCATCGGTCTCGTCACCGCACTCGTCCTCTTGGCAACTTCGGCAATCTCGCAACCAGCCCTACTTACTATGGCCGATCGCTATACAGAAATTCTGCCCGGAAATATGCGCGCCCTACTCGCAGATGCGACCGTGCGCCAACTATTGGCGCGCACCAATCTATTCCTCGGTTTCGCACTCGTACTACACGCCGCCGCCACGGCTTGGGCCGCCTTAAACCTCAGCCGCTGGTGGTGGTTTGCCATCAGCGGCCCCGGGCTCTATATCGTCGTTATCTTTACCGGGCTGATTGCCCAGCTCTAAAAAACACCTCCCGCCCAGCACGCCCTTCCTGCACAACCCTCCACATTCGAAGAGTTGATGCCAGAAGGTTCGCGCCACCATAGACCACTAGTCCGTTTGTTCCTGCTCCAGCGGCTTGATCACCACATTGCCGTTTAGCGTATGCAATCTCACTTCCACTTCGCTATCCACGCCCAATTGCCCCACGAGTTGCGTGCGCTTAGATAAATCTACGCGACTCAGCTGCAGCCCCGACTCAACGGAGCCATTCGTCGTGCGCGCATCCACCTTAGCCGCAAAGTCGCCGTGCAGAGACAGTTCGACATTGCCATTAGTCGAGGTAGCCGTCATCGGAGCACAACCAGCCTCGATACGGGCAAAAATACTCCCGTTGGTATTAGTAAAGAGAGCCTCGTGTCGCAATTCGTCGACGCGCGCAGAGATATTGCCATTCTGCGTACGCAACTGCACCTGCCCGCGCGCGCCCTCAACTTTCAGGTTGCCATTGGTGCTCTGCCCCTGCACCGAAGCCTCACAGCCCTGGACCTCGACGTTGCCATTGACTGTGCGCAATTCCAAATCGGCTTCGGCCGGCCCCGTTACTTCGTAGCTGACCTCAACGCCAAAACCTTTCGGCGGCTTAATGTGCTCCTTGTAGATGCGCACGATATCCCCTTCACGCACGGCCGTAACTTGCACCTGGCGCGCGAAAACTTCCGCCTCTTCACGGCTGGGCGCCTTGATCTTTTTCTTTGCCACAACGCGCACCCGACTACCCGAACCTGCGACGTAACGAATATTGCCGTTGTCCGTATTGGCATGCACAGCTAGCAAACCCGCGCCATCTAGCGTCCAATCCTGCTCCTCGAGCACTTCGCCTTTGCTTCCCGACTGCTCTACCGCATCGTTGACGGCATCTTTCACCTGATCGACGACCTCGTTAACCATGCGCCCCACATCCATGCTCTGCACGCTATGCACCGCCTTGTCGATCTCCCGTCGCACAACCCGGCCGATCTCGCTAGTCTGCACGGAGCCAACAGCACGGCGAACCTCCTCGCCAATCTCTCCAACTAGCTCGCCCAAATCGGCCGTGTCCCGCCGCCCACGATGACGCCCGTGAGTCTGCCTCCCCCGGTGCCCGCGCTCGTCTCCACCGCTGTCTTTATCCGAAGATTCACCCAGAGCATTTAATAATTTTTCCGCTTCTTCTACGCTAATCTTACCCTCCGACAACATCCGCAATACGGCGACTCTTTCTTCGCTCATGATGGATCTCCTCGCTATTTGAGTTTTGCCAATTCTTCAGCGGCGCTCGCCGCATCGATTTCCCCTTGGTCCAGCTGCTCCAATATCGCCTGACGCCGGAGGCCAGGCCCTCCCTCAACTTCTGTATCAATCCCCACTTCGAATCCCATTTCCCCGATGATGCGGTTCAGACGACTGCGCAAGTTTTGGTAGGACTGTCCAAGCTCGCGCTCCATTTCCTTGAGATTGCCTCGATTGCGCACATAGATTTCTAAAAAGCGCAGACTCTCACTCGAAAGACGATCAAAGGCACTCAGCGCAAAGCTGCCCTGCACCGTCGTATCGCATTCGCTGCAGTTCAGTTGGCTCGCGTAGAGCCCCCCGCTACAGGCGGGGCACTTAACAAAGACGTTATTCATATCAAACCTTTCTGTTACTCTTTATTAATATTTCATCATTTGGACCTTGTCCAGCAATATTTTCATTTTAAATGAAATTATTTATAAATTTTTACTATAATCAACAATTATTGTTATTTAAAATTCAATTAAAATAAAAAAGCCCCCAACCATAAAAGTTGGGGGCTGCCAAGGACTTAGAATCCAATAAATTCAGTAATACTGCCTCTTTCCTCTCTGGGCGATCCAATCACTTGTCAACGGCAGCAGCGAAGAGCGCTGTTCGACCAATTCGCTGAGCTTTTTGATCTGGTCGTGGGTCTGCCGTAGCATCTCTTCCCTCTCCTGGCGGATTTGCAGCAGATCAGCTGCCATTTCCATCGCCGCCAGCACGGCGATGCGACTCTTGCTCAAGTGGCTCGCACGCGCCTCAATCTCGCGCATCTTAGTATCTACAAAATCGGCCACTTGCCGCGTCATATCCGCATCGAGGTGACTGGCAATTCGATATGTTTCATCAAATATATGTACGCTTGTTTCGCTCTGGATCCGTTCCATAATGACCATCCTCTCGCGGTCATAGAGTCGTTACCTACCTCTTTACCGGAATGCCATATATCATCAAGTCATTGTCATAAACGC
>JBLHGI010000276.1:0-8164 GCA_047616505.1 Planctomycetota bacterium | reverse complement strand
CTCGCGTTTTTACGACGACGGGCATCGGCACAGCATGGCCGATAATAAGCGCTTGCTGCTTAGAATCGAGGCTGGCCAGCACGCTGCGCAATCCCTCGGTGCCACTGACACCCGTTAGCACGGCCTGGATATCTTTCTCGTCGTTGAGCAGTGCCGTAATGCGCGTGCCAATCTGCGACAGCACTTCGTCGTCTATGCTCGATGGGCGCTGGTCGACGACTAATAACGATACGTAGTACTTGCGCATCTCGCGCGCGATCGTGCCAAAAATAGTCTGCTTCGCCGCTGAAGGATTGAGAAACTTATGCGCTTCTTCAATCGTGATCATCAGCTGGCGCGGCTGGTCTTCCGGTTTCTGCGTCGCATAGAAACGCTCGCTTTTCTTGACATACATTTCGTGAATGCGGCGAGCGATGATATTGGCGACGAGCAAATAGCACAACATGCTCGTCTGCTGGCCAAACTCCAACACCACATTCACTCCCCGGTCGAGATATTCCATTATGCGGTCGACTACGTCGCCATCGGCCTGCGTCTTGGACACCATAAAGGGGAAGTTCTCCAAGCGCTTTAGTTTGCGATGTAGGGCTACCAAGGAACCGGGATGGGCGCCAATTTCGCGCGCAAACTCCTCTACATCGGGCCCCTCCTGCGCCAGCAGCGTGCGCAGCCAGCGATCTTTATACAGCGCATACACGAGATACGCTGACTCTACCGCCGTTGGATTGAGCTTGAGTTCGTCTTGCAGAGTGGCAATATCTTCGACGGCGATCTGATCGTACGATATATAGACTTCATGATCGGGCTGTACGCCGCGCGCACGCGACGACTGTGGGTCTAAGGAGAAGATCGCCACGCGCTCGCCAAAGAGTTGTTTCAGCCCTTTGACGAAGGCCGAGTTGCTATTGCCCGTTTCTTTCATCGCCTTGAAGCCGTACTCGTTGTGCATATCGAATATCAGGTTGACGGCTTTGTCATAGTGGATCAGTCCGCAGAGCGCCAGGCGTGTCAGGAAGGATTTACCCGTACCCGTCTTGCCGAAGATCCCATTCGAACGCTCGGCAAAACGCACCATATCTATACAGACGGGCGTGTCCATGTCGAGCGGGCTGCCAATGGAAAAATACTTGCCCTGTTCGTCGCCTTCGCGGCCAAAGATCTTAGCCACATCCTCTTCCATCGCATCTTGCACTTCGGAGAAATGGCTGGGAATTGCCTTGACTGGACGCGGCCCCTCATCCTCGGCATCCGCCCCTTTGGACATCATCAACATCGGCCGCAGCGACACGATATTATAGGTGCTAGTGCCGCTGAGCACTTGCCGCAGCAATTCGTCTTCCTGGCTGGGTGGATGCAGCAGTACGTCCTGGTTGTTGGCGTCCAACCGCATATCCGTAACCATCGAGAAAAAGTCGTTTTTGTCGCCTTCGATAACTACAAATTTACCGGCTTTCATATCCTCAATATTTTGCGCGGGATCCAGCTTCATCTCCAACCCCTCGACGAGCGAGCCTTTCGTAATGACCCCTATCTCCTTGCCGCGCGAAGGCCGCGGTGCCGTCTTGCCGTTGCCCTTCTTTGCCATTTTTGCCATTTCAGTAAGCCGCCCGACGAATGATCGAACTCAGGCGATCATAATCGTCTCCCAGCAGTCGTGACAACTCCTTGCCCATGCGCACTAAGTAGGCCTGAGCACCACCGTGAGCACGCATCGTCTGCCGCAATGCGGCGATGAGCAACTCGTCTGTGGGAACGCTGGACGTATTGAGAATACTGCGTAGGTAGTCATGCGTGAGCGTAAAGGCGCGCACCTCTTCGTCGCTGCACAAATGCACGAAGCTATGTATGCGCGCCGGATACGGCGGTAAGACCTGTGCCGGTCCCATATCGTCGATATAACCAATGATTAGCGCCTGGAACTCGGTGCGCAGCAACTCAAAAATCTGCGGCTGTTCCCTGCGCAACTCATCTTCCGTTTTGCCATAGGCCGTAGGCCGGCGATTGGGCTCTATAGAGTGCGTAAAAACATTAAAGACAATGCCGATGATGGGCATCTCCGAGTCGACGCGAACAAACTGACCAAACGACGGCGCGCCGTGCAACTGTGGCGCCTCGGCCACCAACTCCGTCGTACTGCTCTCTACAATCTCTCCGACATGTGTTTTTTCTGCATCCCAAGCACTGACCGCATTGGCCTCATCACCCATAAAACGGCTCAGCGGATTGGATTTCTTTTCTTCGACCGTGCTCAAGCTCAATCTCCCCTATATACCGGCATGACGCTTTTTAAAACTCTTTGTAGAAATATTGGCGCGGATATCGTTTTTGACGAATGTATCGCGGAGAAAGCGATAAAAAGTCTCGCGATCGGCACCGCGCACGACCGCGCGCTCGTGTGCCTCGGACAGGGCGACTGGATACCCTTGGCCTTTTTCGGCCTGATCACAAACGCAGGTGTGCACGAGCGCGAGCATTTCCTCGTCTTCTGCCACCCACTGCGGAATTTCGACGCGGCCAATCTCCGGCCCCACGTGCACGTAGAAAAAATAAATCCAGTGAGGCCCATACTCCTCGAGTATTTTTGACGAAGAGCGATAGACAGGCGTGCGCTGCCCCGGCTCTAGTATTTGACGCAGAAGCACCGCATCGTTGAGGCCCTCGACCGGACTACAGGGCACCCGACCGCGCCACAACTGCTCGTCCAAGATCTCTTTCTCCTCAGCATCGAGACCGAGCTGGTTTTCTTTGCGCCACGGACAGCGGTCGCAGTCGGCTGCCTGCTGTGGGCACAGCCCAAGTTTGAGCGCATTCACCAACTCTTGGCTACCCGATTGGCTGATATAACCGATGATGGGTATACCCGCTGCAGCGAGCTTGTCAAAACTCTTCATCGTAGCCTTGAGGAAGTATTTTTTAAAGTCCTGCGGTTTCCCTTCCAAGCTCCACTGAATTAAGGTGCCATCGGAAAAGGCCAGCACGCGATGGCCCATCTCCTGTGCGACCAAGGCCAGATCGGCCAGTTCCGTAAATTCCATCAGACCGCGCTTGGCACCAACTAATTCGCGATTGACAAAGATCCGCCGACCGTCCCAATCCTCAAAGACCTCCTCGTCGCGATAATAAAGCGATGGTTTACTGCTCATCAGCGGCTTTTCTCCCGTGCCATAGTGCAGCAGGATATACCCTATATTGATGAGAAAACACGAGGAAATTTCGTGGCGGTCGGGGAAAATCTGCGAACCGTCCGTCGCCGCAATACTGATTTGCTCAGGGCGCGCTGGCAGAGGGACCGGCCGATCGAGCGCCTCGACCAAACCCGGCATCAGCCACGACGTGCGGCTGCGGGCTATTTTTTCGGCCAAGCGCTGCCACTGTGGGCTCCAGCGCCGATACTCACGCACGGCGATCTCCAGCTTTTCGCGATAGTCTTCCTGTGCATGGCGTTCATCGGCCACCATTTCATCAATCTGTGTCTTTACGGCATAGAGGTCGAGCATAGCGCTATTCTTAGTCCCCTTGCTGCGTTTGGCACGAGAACGGCCACGCGCGATAGTGTGGCGTTTTTTGCGCGGTGCCTGCATGGTTTATTCGCCACTTTCCCACGTCTTGCCCCCATCCTTAGAAAAGCGCGTTGCCTTTCTCCATTGCTCGACGTCATCCACCTTTAGGCTCTTGAGCGCTTCCACTTTGCATTCGGCTATAACCGTGCCGACCGCCCCACTGCCATCGGCGCGATTAGTCTCTACGCGCACTGCGACGACATCGATCTCGTCGCGCACTAAATCCCACACTTGTTTCTGTACTGAGAGCTGCCTTCGTTCCAATTTCTCCGCGCCGATATCCCCCACCCGCAGGCGCACGCGCAACACGTTTAAATCCGCGTCAATATTGAGGCCGTAGAAGGTTCCAAAACTCTCGTTTATTAGGCGCTTGGCGCGCGGCACTGCATCCTGTAGCGGTCTGCGCGGCTCTGCGCCCGCCGTCGATTCGGGCGGTTTTTCCTCGACAAAGCCCTCCAACGACGGCCCCCACACCCAACCTTCAATGCGAAAACGCACCCACTGACCCTCTTGGGCAATCTTCTCGATCTGCGTTCCCTCTGCCAAGGTCCCCAACTTGCGTCCATTGGGTGCATCACGGAAGTTTTCCACGCTGGTCTCTAAGCGCAACATCCCCTCGCGCAATGATTCTTGAGCCAAGACAGCCAGCCCACTAACCAGCACTAACAGTAAACCTAGAGCCCCACGGGGGCTCAGTCTAGAGAATAGAGACATAGTAGTATTGACGCCCTCCGCCGGCGACTGAACCATCGCGCAGGCGGCACACGAGCCCCATGCGCTGCAGAGCATTGAGTCGGTTGCAAACTATATTGACGTTCTTGTCGAGTATTTCGGAAATCTCAGACGATGTCGCACATTTTCTCTCTAAGAGCACATCGAGCGCTTCGCGCATAGGACGTTTGAGCGCTCCAAGCAGTTGAATGCCCGTTTCGTCTTCTAGCAGGGCGGACAACTCACGCAGTTGTAAAACCGCCTCGATCGTCTCGCGCACCGAGGTGTTAGCTCCCTCTATATGAACAAAGCGGTTGCCGAGTTCCCCACTGCGCAGCCGCAACAATAATTTGTTGAGCATCTCATCGGCGCATGAGACATCGACAAAGCTGACCTGGGAAAAATCGAGCGCAAAGGCACATAGATCGGGGCACTTGAGCAAGTGCGCCATGAGCGCATTCAAGATTTCCGCCCCCTTTGGACGCCCGCTGAGAATCCCCTGCGCTGCTGTAAAGACATAAGGGCTTCCCCGCTCTATTGCCTGCTTCTGTATCGGCGCTGCTACAGCTTCTTGCATGTCCTTAGTCCCCAGGTAGCATCGTAGGTGTAAATTCAAATAGCCGAAGCAGCTTAAATGAATTCAATTAAAAAGAATAGTAGCAGTAGGAACTCGGGCTGTCAAGTGATTTTTGCTTGCACAGAACACAAAATAGCCCCTATAAGATCGACCGACTCACAATATATGGGGTTTAGTAGAAGGGTTGGTTAGCGCTCGCTAAAGGCTACGATCAGGACATAGCCCACCGTTATCCCAAGTGCTATCAAAACGGCCAACAGCAATAACAGATAGGGTTCGTAACGAGGAGGTTTTGGTGGTTTATGCCCTTCGCCGAACACGGTAGCACCCTTTTTAGCGATCCCGCTGGTAGAGCGTAATACCCACTTGCGTACCGGGAAAGTGCGCCGCGATATGTTCGTATTGGCGACGACCCCGTATGTAAACGCGCGTGTCTCCTGTGCGCAGGTGCAAGCTGCCGTTATAGCGGTTGCAAATCTGGTTGACGATATAGAGCCCTAAACCGCGATCGTCGTCACGGGAGAAATGCTGCTTGAGCGAGTTTTTTATAGCGTATCCGTGCGACCACTCCGCCACATCGTGCCGCTGTGCCAAACTCTTCTTGATGCCGATACCCAAATCTCCGACGCCAATTACGACGTATTTTTTTCCCGAGCGCGCATCGAGATAGCGCTGCGCCGTCACGTATCCCCAATTCATACTATGATCGAGGATATTGTGGCACAGTTCGGCAATCACATTTTTAAACTGATTAATTTCAACGGCAGTATAGAGCAACTCCTCTGCCAAAATAGCTTCGACACGCTGACCGATATGGCCCAGCAGTGACTCCACGTCAATTTGCCCTTGTATGCGCGTTATTTCTAATAGAGCTTCGCTGTCGGCCTTTTCCCGTTCGGGATCCACTACGAGCGCTGGCCCTTGCATAGACACTCCATCCAAGGCTTGCGCAAAACGCACGCGCCCCAAATAGCGACGCAGCGCATAGGCCTGCGGCATATGGTACGTCACATTGGGAACGACCGTGCGCGCATAACGCCCCATCAGGCACAAAGTTACCAGTCCATAGGGATCGATAAAACGCAGGCGACCCAAGTCGATTTCTAACGAATCGCGACCGGCCTCGCCATGTACGAACGCCAAGAAAGACGCCAACAATTCGTCGGCCGTCATGGGAGTCAGTCGCGTAGCTTCTACCAAAAGTGGCAAATCTTATCCAGTTGACTTATACGTCTAATTTAGGTAATTTAAGTGTCTTAATAAACAAGTGGATGTAGTAAAAAACGGCGACGGCCTACAGCGCGTTCCACCCTGCGTTTGCGCCTTTGATGAGTCAATTATCCACGCCAATATTGGACAATCAGACAGTGGATCGAGACGACCTTGCCCAGGTAATCATAGACCTAGAAAATGGCTCGGTTTCCCCTATAACCGATCCGCAATTGGCCTACGACCTAGCGCATTATGTCAAACCCGTCATAGACCAATTATCCAGCGCGAAACTCGAATCACTACTCAGCGACCAAGAAGACGAAGTCGATCAGGAAGATCAAGACCTCTCGCTTGATGCCATAGCCTCGGAATCAGATGCCGCCGAGATGGAAGATAGGGCCGTTCGCCGCAAGCGGGCAACCCGAAAAGCACCGAACCTAAATGGCCCAACACCAGAGCTAGCGCAACTCTCCAGCCAAGACAAAGCGCGCTGGGTTCTCATGGAGCGCTTTATCCCACTGGAGAAACACGAAGAAATTCTCCGCTGTAAATTCTCAACCGATGACTTTGATCGCTACCTACAGGATCTAGACGAATTCCTGGAGACACTCTTCCTCCTACCCGATATTGCCCAAGCCCTCGAAGCCTACGACCTGCCAACGCTGCAGAAAATTTTTGCTTCGACCTTGTTAATCTTTCGCCATCCCGCCATGGGCGATGACGAGTCCGGCCCTATTTCCTGTTCCGTTGAAAGCTTGCGCCACGCCTTCCCAGACTATTTCTACAAACGACGCAAGGCCCCCAACTGGTATGAAGCCCACCCTTTTTACACCTCGACATTTGAGCATCCCCATTGGGCTCTCTGCGACCTCGACTACCTAAACTGCACCCTGCGCCCCCCACAACGACGCCTACAGAACTACGCTCGTGAATGGTCATTACCAGACAATAAAGTCGTGCAAAAGACCGTGCTCGAAGATATCTACGACCGTATCATCTGTGGCGAAGCACTTGAAGAGCATCTCTTTGAGCAGAACTGCAACGCCTGCACTTCTACCCGCTACCAGAAGCGCAAAGGGTTACATTTAGTCTACACCGTACAAAAAGACCAGAAGATTGCCATTCATGGCAAGATGGGTATTCCCCACTGGAGAGCAACTCGCCGCCTATGGCCCGGCGCATACCCCGTAATTATCCCTTAGATTTCTGATGGATCAAACGACATCGTCTCCCCATTCTCTCGAGCAGAAGATATGGCAGGAAGAAAAGCGCTTCCTCATGCGCGTCTATGCCATGCGCTTAGTGCAGAAGCTCGAAAACGGCGATGCGATCAATTCCAAATCGGTCCGCTCCCTACAAATCGCCCGCACGTACGCAGGCAGCAAGTTGGCTACGCGTATTGATGCACTATTATCCACTGCAGTAGCTGAAATAGATATACCCACCGACGAAGACGATGATACACTCGCTTCTATTGGCCGTGCCGCCATAGGTGGTGAGTTCGATAACGATCGCCAAGAAGACGATGACGATATGGATATCTTCGACGATGAGGGGGATTATGATGAAAATGGGAGTACGGCCCCCGCCGCAGAAGAGATAGAGGAAAGCGAGGACGATGATGATGGGGAACTCGATGGGCTTTTCGCATCAGAAGACGAGGACGAAGACGAAGACGAAGACGAAGACGAAAACGAAAACGAAAACGAAAACGAAAACGAAAACGATGAAGGTGATGATGGACTTTTCGCCTCGGACAACGACGAAGAAGATGACGAGCTATCGACCGTAGATGAAGAAGGCGAGGAGGAGGAGGGGCTTTTCGCATCAGATAGCGAAGTTGAAGAGGACGATGGGGAGTTCGGTGAGGATGAAGATGGACTTTTCGCCTCGGACAACGACGAAGAAGATGACGAACTTTCGACCTTAGATGAAGAAGGTGATGAGGAGTTCGAAGAAGGAGGCGGAGAAGGAGGCGGAAAAGGGAGCGGAGAAGGAGGCGGAAAAGGGAGCGGAAAAGGGAGCGGAAAAGGGAGCGGAAAAGGGAGCGGAAAAGGGAGCGGAAAAGGGAGCGGAAAAGGGAGCGAAGACGATGAAGATGCTG
>JBLHGI010000275.1:0-8187 GCA_047616505.1 Planctomycetota bacterium | reverse complement strand
ACCACGAGCATGGATTGCGTGCGGTAACCAGAGAGTTGGTCGTATTTTTTAGGCCCTTCGAAGGCGTGCTTTTTTTCGCTGTAGACGTCGGCTATATTGAGGATTTTACCCGTTAGGGCGGCGTAGCCGGAGGCGCTCTTCTTGTCGAGGGGCACCGGGGGGATCTGCGATTCCTTTTCCCAGTGTGTATCGTCTTTGCCGAAGGTGTCGTTCTGCGTTATTTCAAAAGTGAGGATATCGTCGCCGACTAGGTACAGCGTGCCGGCATCGGCGCGTGTAAAAAGGCGGGACTCAAGCAGGATGAGACGCAGCAATTCATGCAGATCTCGTTCGGCTGAAAGAGCGACGCCAATTTCGTTTAGACGGCGAAGGCGGTCTTGTAGGTTGAGTTCGAGTGAAGTTTTAGTAGGTATTGTCATAATTTCATTCCGCAGATAATATAACAAATAATACGGCGATGTCACCAGGATTAAACGGACCGGTATGGCCGTTGATTCTATCTTTAGGGCAAGATTTGTCGAATCGCGTCGACCTGCACAGCGAATTGCTCGAGCTCTGTCGACATGGCGGATATGTCGAACATACTCGTTGCCTCTGCAAGCCGCTTTGCCCATTCGGCTAGGGGGGGATAATCTGCAGCCTCCGCAAGTCCGAGAATATCGCTGGAAAAATCCTCGATTTCGCTAATGTCCAGTGTCGCCTTGAGCGTGTCTATGCGTTCTTGAAAGGGCTGGATATTCTCGAGCAATTGGGGCAATTTTTCCACCTGGTCAGGAGCTAGGTCCAGCCCTTCTTCTGCACTTTCTTCGCTTGTTATCTCTCGGCCTAGCGCGTCTTGAAGCAATGGCAGGAGTCGATCGAGTTCAGCCTGGGCTGCATCGAGGTGTGGATCGATCTCGCCCTCGTTATGAATCGCTTCTTCGAGGCCCTGCGCCCTGCGCGCTAGCTCATTCGCGCCGAGAGTAGCGGCGACGCCTTTTAGCGAATGGGCTGCGCGTTCTGCCCCGCTGCGATCGTTTTCCGTTAGTAGGTTCTGCGCGGTAACGGCTGCACTTACTTGTTCTCCATCGCAGAACTGGCGTATCAATTTTTCGTAGAAGTCGCGTTTCCCCCCAACCCGCTGGATACCTGTGGCGGTGTCCAAGCCCTCGACCTGGCCGAGTTTATCCAATGCGTCCGCTGTGCCCTCAGCCATTTCGCTATTAGATGAAGTGTGCTCGGCCTCATCTGCGGGAGGGGGCAGCTCGCGCTCGCCGGGAGTTACCCACTTGAGGAGCGCCTTAAATAGTGCCACAGGGTCGATGGGTTTGGCCACGTGGTCATTCATACCCGCCGCTAAGCAGCGGTCGCGATCGCCGGCCATGGCATTAGCCGTCATCGCCACGATAGACAGGTCGGCAAAACGTTCATCTGAGCGAATGGCCAGCGTGGCTGTGATGCCATCCATGACGGGCATCTGCATATCCATCAGAACGAGATCATAGTCCCCTGCCCCGACCTTGTCGACGCCGATTTGGCCGTTCTCGGCCAGCTCGACATAAAACCCCGCATCTCGTAGCAGCTCGATCGCTACTTGCTGATTAATCTCGTTGTCCTCTACTAACAGGAGATGCGCTCCCTGAATAGAGGATAGGTCGAGTCCTTCCGTGACAGATACCCTATCTCGAGCCTCAGCAACCCATCCCACCTCGTTGCGCAGCGCGTGTACGGCCGCATCGTATAGGTGAGAGGGGTTGACCGGTTTGACTAGTGTGATATCGATACCGACCTGATGCGCCTCTTCCATGACTTCGGTGCGACCATAAGCGGTGACCATGATCGGCCGTGGAGACGAGGACAGGTTTAGGGCGTGGAGTCGGCGAATGGTTTCTACACCATCGATGCCGGGGGGCATGTGCCAGTCGATGAAAATGAGATCGTAGGGATCGGTATCGGTTGCGGCCTGGATCAACTCGAGGGCCCGTTCGCCGGATGGGGCTTCGTCGGCGCGCAACGTCATCGCCGACAGCATCTCGACGGCGATCTGGCGTGCTTGGGCGTTGTCGTCGACCACAAGGACGCGCCGATTGCGCAGGTCGGGCTCGAGGATATCGGTTTTTTCTTTGGGCACGCCCATTTCCAAATGGGCGGTAAACCAGAAGGTGCTACCCTGGCCCAAGGCGCTCTCGACGCCGACTTGGCCTCCCATTAATTCCGCAAGGTTCTTCGAAATGGCCAGCCCCAGACCGGTGCCGCCGAATTTGCGCGTCGTCGATGTGTCGGCTTGTTGGAACGACTGAAAGAGCTTGTTCTGTTGCTCCGGAGACAAGCCGATGCCCGTGTCTTCTACTTCAAAGCGCAGGAGCAGGTTGCCGTCGCTAACTTCTGAGTGGCTTACTCGCACTAAGATCTGGCCCGTCTCGGTGAATTTGACGGAATTATTAGCGTAGTTGATGATGATCTGACCGAGTCGCAGCGGGTCGCCGCGTAAATCACTGGGGAGCCCCGCATCCAGATCAAATAGAAATTCGAGTCCTTTGTCTGCGGCTTTGGGGCCGATCAGCGCGGCGACATTGTCCATGATTTCATACAGTGAGAAGTCGACTCTTTCGATATTGAGTTTACCCGCTTCTATTTTTGAGAAGTCGAGAATGTCGTTGATCAAACCGAGCAGATGCTGTCCGGATCCCTGAATTTTTTCGATATAATCTAGTTGTTTGGCATCGAGGTTGGTCCTTAATGCGAGATGGGCCATGCCGATGATGGCGTTCATTGGCGTGCGGATTTCGTGGCTCATATTGGCTAGGAAATCGCTCTTGGACTGGTTGGCCTCATCGGCCTCATGCTGGGCGGCCTCGGCCGTCTTGCGCGCAACCTCTAGGCGGCGATTGCGCTGGACGATTTGTCCGGCGGACCAAAATAGACCGAGGAGAACGACAAAGAGAGTAGCATAGAGCGCGATATCGCCGTAGGGTGGGTGGATGCGCACTACGACGAGGACGGGGTGAGTGGAAAGCTGTAGATCGCGGTCGATTGCCGCGACTTCGAATGTGTAATAACCCAAGGGGAGGTTGTGGTATTCGACGCGGCCCAGATTAGTCAATTGCCAGTCCGTATCGATGCCTGCGAGTCTGTAGCGGTAGATGAGGGCTCCGGGGCGAGTCTTGAAACTAACGCCCTGAAATTCGAAGGCCAGATAGTCTTGAGTCGAAGAAATAGACACTTGCTCGACAGGGCCGTAGCGCTGGTCGACGACGACGTCTGTTAGATGTATTTGAGCCGGGGCTACAGGAGATTGTAAGGTGGTCAGACCGCGGCCCGTGCCGATCCAGATAGCGCCATTGCGGTCTTCGAGCAGGGCCGTAACGATGTTGTCGGTCATGCCATCGCGGACTAGCAGGCTCTGCATGACCTGTCCGTCGTAGAGGGTTACGCCACCGCCGCGGGTGCCAAACCACATGCGCTGGCGCTGGTCTTGGAGCACGGCATTTACTTTGTCTGAGGACAGGCCGTTTTTGGAGGTGAGTGTTGTAAAGTCTGTCCCATCAAAACGACAAACACCATTGTCGGTGCCCAGCCAGAGCGCGCCGTCATCATCCTGCGCGATGGACCATATCCAATTGGCCGCTAGCCCGTCGTCGCTAGTATAGGTGGTAAAGTGCTCACCGTCGTAGCGGCTGAGCCCGCCGCCCTTTGTGCCGAACCACAGTGTGCCCTCGCGATCGGTAAAGGCTGCATTGATCCAATCGTGGCTCAAGCCATCGGCCGTGGTATAGGTGGTGAAGTGCTCGCCGTCGTAGCGGCTGAGCCCACCGCCCCAAGTGCCAAACCACAGATTGCCGTCGTGGCTCTGTGTGATAGAGCTGATCCAGTCATGTGCCAAACCATCGGCTTTTGTGAAGCAGCGCAGCTCTTGTTCTACGGAAGTACACAGGCCGCCCTGCGTGCCGATCCACACTTGGCCGGAGCGGTCTTCAAAGAGGGCATTTACAGTGCCGTGGATAAGCCCGTTGCTCGGGGTGAAATTGGTGAAAGTACCGTTTTCGTGGCGGCTGAGGCCATTGGCTGTGCCGACCCATATGCGCCCTGTGCTATCTTCTATAAGGGTGCTTACGGCGTTATTGGTCAGCCCCTTTGTCTCGTCGAAATGAGTAAAGTTGACGCCGTCGTAACGACTGAGTCCACCGCCCCAGGTGCCAAACCACAGGTTGCCGTCGCGGTCTTGACTAATGACACTGACTTCGTCGTGTGCCAGCCCTTCGTCGCTGGTGAAGGTGGTAAATTTTTTGCCGTCGAACCGGCTGACGCCGCCCTCCCAGGTGCTGCACCAGAGTTGGTTATACCGGTCTATGGCCACATCGCTGACCGCATCGTGCGGCAGCCCATCGCGCGTGGTATAACTCGTAAAACGCTCGCCGTTATATAGGCTGACTCCCCCCTGAGTTGCGAACCAGAGCTCTTTGTTGGCGCCGACCGTGATATTGCTAACTTCGCCATTGGCCAACCCATCGGCCGTAGTGTAGTTGGTGAAGTTTGCGACGGTGCCTTGGTCGTTGTCGCCGTCGTAACGACTCACTCCGCCGCCCCACGTCCCGAACCAGAGGTCTCCGTTCGCATCTTCGGCGATAGCGCTGACTTTGTCGTGTGCCAATCCGTGGCGCGTGGTAAAAGTGGTGAAGTCTTCGCCATCGTAGCGGCAGGCCCCGCCTTGGGTGCCAAACCACAGGTTGCCGTGGCGGTCGTTGAAGATGGAGAGCACGACGTCGTTGGCCAGTCCATCTGCCGTGGTGAATGTTGTAAAATGTTCACCGTCGTAGCGACTGATCCCGCCCCCCCAGGTGCCAAACCACAGGTTGCCTTGTGCGTCTTCGGCAATTGCACTCACGCCATTATAAGCGAGTCCATCCGCCGTGGTGAACGTCGTAAAGTGTTCGCCGTCGTAGCGGCTAATACCCCCTTGGGTTCCAATCCAGAGATATCCATTGTGGTCCTGGTGGATAGCATCGACCACGGTGGATGCGAGCCCGTCGGGGAGGCCGTAGGTGCGCCAGAGGTCTTTCTGTATGCCGAAACTGGCGTCGATCGTGGTCCCCTCGCCGGCGCGGATTGTCTTGCCCCGGCCCGCTGGGGTCAGTTTGGCTGCTGGTGACTGTGCGCGCAGGTCTAGTTCGAGCCCCTCAGCCTTTAGTTCGATCGGCGCAGTCTGTGTTGCTTGGTCGAGTAGGGGAAAGACGCGATAGATGTCTTGAGGTAGGCGCGCGGCAAAGTGCCCCTGTCGGTCCGTCTGCAATGTCCAGCGCCAATCTGCGTGCGTAGTAGAATGGACGGCGACTGTCGTGCGGGCAATGGCCGTCCGAGATGACCAGTTCACTACGCCTTGCAATATGCTGGTGGTGGTGCCCTGCGGAACGAGGATGACCTGCCCGGCCTTTGCCGTTCCCGATCCCCAGAGCGCCGTCCTAAACGAACCATCGGGGGCCTTGTCGTTGACGGCGATGCCGAGATGGAGGACGAGGCCTTCGCGCAACGCCATATCGTGCGTGCCTGGGGTGATGCGCCATTCGTAGTGCTGTATATCCCCTTGGCGCGCTAGCCCCACTTCGACCCCCTCGCTAGCTCCGATCAGGCGATCTCCCCAGAGGGCATACTGAGATTCTACCTCATTTTTTGTCGCTAAATAAATTTCGCTGCCGTCCTGCGTATTCCAAGAGGCCGTCGAAGAGCGATCTAATACGGGGGTGGCATCGCTGACTTCCAAAGCGATATAGAGCGCGGCATGATCGAGATCATAGGCAATTCGATAGACCGCCTTGAGCTGGTTGTCGAGCGACTGGAATGAATGCGAGGGAATCCCCGTAGGCCAGTCTGAAAAGTCGCCGTCCACTTCGATGTTTTTAACGGCTTCAGCCACGACTAATTGCTGTGCGCTAATAGGGGAAAAAAATATCAGTCCAATCAGTACAGCCCAGGCGAAACAGCGCAGGAGGGCGCCGAAGAGGGCAGAATTACTTAGCATATAGAAGCTGGTGCGTCTCATAAGTGATAGGTCAGGCTGACGGTCGTGCTGCGACCAAGACTGGGTATATCAAAGTCGCGATATCCGGGAAAATAGTGCGTTTGATTGAAGAGGTTGCGCACGGTAAACTGCAGCGCTCCGCGGTTGCCGGAGATGAGTATATAACGGCTGCAGACTAGGTCTACTAACCAATGCGAGTCTAGGCGGTAGCCTTGTAGGTTGATGGGGTCGTAATTGTTGACGTTCTGTTCACTGGCGGTCCGCTCGCCAATAAAACGCCCTTCAATGCCGATCTCAAACGGCGTGCTCGCCGGGCGGTGCATGGCGCCGAACTTGGCCATAAATCCAGGATATAAGTGCGTATCGCCTTCGAGCACACCGCGCAGGCGGTCTACGCGCTTTTGTTCGCTTTTTTCATGCGAAAGGTTGAGATAGGCCGAAGTGCGCTGCGAATTGTAGAAAAACTCTTGCTCAAAACCATAGGAAGAAATCTCGGCGACATTGTCGGCTTTTGTGTTGGCGCCAGAGGGCACGAGGCGAATGTTGTTTTGCACTTGGGTCGTAAAGCCCACGAGCGTGACGGCTAGGTTTTCGAGTAGGCGTCCACCAAAGGCGACTTCCCACGTGCGGGCTTTCTCCGGTTTGAGGTCGGGGTTGCCGAGTACGCCTTGGGGGACGATGAGGGTGGTAAAAAGTTGTGTGGGTGATGGTTCTTTAAAAGAAGTGCCGTAGAGTACTTTCGCGTACCAGTCACGAGTGAAAGGGTAGGCACCGGCGAAGCGCCAATTGGTGATATTGCCATAAATATTGTGCGAGTCGAAACGCACGCCCGACGTCAGGCCAAGTCGGCTGAGTGAGGGAATAGATAGAGGGCGGAAAGGATAGAGCACGCTCTGCAGATAAACGCCGCTATTTACAAAAGATGTGTCGCCTTGGACAAACCCCGTCGCCTGTTTTTCGCGGTCGAAGTAGTGGCGGAAAAAGGTCTGTAACTCTTGCGCATCGCGCGAGAAATCCACGCCAGCTCTGAGTTGGTTGCCACTGGTGGAGGCGTAGCTGAGCTCAGAGCCCAAATCGAAGGCAGTATAACCCACGTCGCGGGTAATCCAGTCGCCGACACCGCGCTGGTTGATGGTGAGAAATTCGCTGTCGGTGGGGCCGCCGCGGGCATAGGTCGTCGAAAACGAAGCGCTGAGAGTTTCGCGCAGTTGGCGTTCGTAGCGGGCGCGGGTATAAGCATTGTCGATATGGATGCGGTTCTGCCCCGTGAGCACGCCCCAGTCTTGGAACTCGCCAAAGCTATCTAGCCGTTGCCAATTGATATCGAACGAGAGCTTGTCGATGCCGGGTCTCTCATATATGGCGCGGGCAAAGAGGCTAGTGGGACGCGCCAGATCGTTGCGACTAGTAATGTCGAGATCGCCGTAACGCGACTTGCCCGGTAGATCGCGTGCACGCAGACCAGAGCGGTCCGTTGCGCTGCCGCTGGCCGCGACTAAATAGTCTATGCGTCCGGTTTTTTTGCCGAGCAGCAGGCCGATATGATAGGCGGGGTTGTTTTGGATCAGGCCGAAACGACTCGTCAACTGCATGCCATCGACGTGTTCGCCGCTGCGCGCGATGATGTTGACGACGCCGAGATAGGCGTTGGCTCCATAGAGTGCAGAGGAGGGACCGCGCACTACTTCTATACGCTCTATGGCCTGTATGGGAATCAGCTCTTCGCCGAGGAAGTTTTCCGAGCTAGGGCGATAGGATACGGGTTGGTTTTCGATCATGACCTTGACAATACGCGAGCCACCGCGCATTCCTGCATTAATGCCGCGCACGCCCAGATTGTATTGCACGTGGTCCGTCAGGACGTCTAAGCCGGAAACCGAGCTAAGTGCCTCGCCTACATCTCTATAACCATAGGTTTCAATCTGGCGCGCGCTGATAAGCGAAATGACGGCAGGTGCCTCGCCAATATTCTGCTCGCTTTTCGTTGCGGTGACGACGGCTTGGCGAGTTGGGTCGAGCCAGGTGGAGCGCACGGAACCGAGCAGTTTGGCGAACTTAGGCGAGTCGAGCAGAGAAGCTGCATAATCCGGATTGAGTGCTAACAACCTTTCTGCTTGTTGCTGCGCTAGGTCGTAGCGTTCTCCAGCCATGTGCGCTAGCGCTAGGATGCGGTGAGCCTCGACGCGTTCGGC
>JBLHGI010000274.1:0-8203 GCA_047616505.1 Planctomycetota bacterium | reverse complement strand
GATAAGCTAGAAGACCCAATTAAAATGAGCGAGCAGGCCATTCGCGACCTCAAAAAAGACTTGCACGAGAGCGTAAAGGCCTTGGCCGAAGTTAAGGCCATTGCGATTCGTTTGGAGCGCGAAACAAGTGATCACGGTAGCCGCTCTGCAGATTATGAACGCAAGGCTATGCTCTTGTTGCAAAAAGCAGAGTCTGGACAGATGGAGGGTAGCGATGCCGAGCGTTTGGCCACAGAGGCCCTAACGCGCATGGAAGAGTCCCAGAAGCGGCATTCCGATACGTCGACCCAGGCTGAAAAACAGCAGCAAATGGCCTCGCGACTACAGTCGAACGTCAACGATCTAAAGACGAAGATTTCCTCTTATGAGAATGACCTGGTCACGCTGAAAGCGCGCGCCAAAACGGCCAATGCCACGCGCAAGATCAACCAGCATCTATCCAACGTAGATTCAAAAGGGACGACCGCTTTGTTGGAGCGCATGAAAGAAAAGGTCGAGGAGCAGGAGGCCTTGGCTGAAGCTTACGGCGATATGGCGAGTAGTGCGACCTCTGTCGACGACGAGATTGACAAAGCGCTCTCGAGTGGCAGTGCGCAGGGCGACGATTCTCTTGCACGTCTCAAAGCTAAAATGGCTAAGGCCAAGGGAGGTGAGTAATAGCTATACGCGCTCATAGCTCTATGGGCCAAGGATGAGGCGGCGCCGTTTTTTGCAGTTGCTGGCTGCCAGCGGAGGGATCCCTTTTAGTAGCAGTGATAGTAGGGCCCAAAACGGACACTACGCGATTCCCGGTCATTTCGCCAATCCGGATCCCGCTCTGGCGCATATGCTGCGTCGTGAATTTTCACCGCACTCCTTTGCGGCCAATAGAGAACCTCTCTTTGATGTCGCGATCGTCGGAGGAGGGATTTCTGGTCTATGTGCGGCTTGGAAACTGCACCGCTCTGGTATTGAACGTATTGTCTTACTGGAGGCGGCTGGGCAATTGGGTGGGACCTCTATAAGTGGAGAGCGACAGGGAGCAGTTTTTCCTTGGGGAGCTCACTATATAAATATCCCTCCCCAGGAAGCTGAATGTGTCCACGAAGTATTGGGTGATATCGGCATTATAGAAGGGTATGATGAGCGTGGTTGGCCGCGCGTGGCGGCGGATACTCTGTTGCGATGGCCGCACGAACGCCTCTATATGGATAGTGATTGGCAAGAGGGGATCGAACCGTTGGCCGGAGCCAGTGCCAACGAGCGCGAGCAAATATTGCGTTTTCGCGACGAGATGCTGCGCTGGGCATTGCATCGCGGTGTCGATGGCCGCCGCGCCTTTACGCTGCCTTTGAACTATAGTAGTATCGATCCGCGTGTCCAAGCGCTAGACCAGATAGATATGGGTCAGTATCTGCGCCAGCAGGGTTTTGATTCACCGCGTCTGCGCTGGTATGTCGATTACGCTTGCCGCGACGACTACGGTAGCTTGGCTAACCACGTTTCCGCCTGGGCCGGCATACATTATTTTGCCTGTCGCCATTACGACTATCGCCTGCACGATGAATACCCTGCACATACGCTTACATGGCCACAGGGAAATGCCAAGCTCGCACAGGGGCTGAGTGAGAGACTGGCTAGCGAGCAGATTCGCCGAGGCCATCTTGTTTTACATATCGCACCGCGTGATGGCGAAAGCCAAATAGGCTTTTATGATACAGAAAATGCTGAATTTGCGAGCCTGCGGGCAAAGACAGTGGTTTATGCGGGAAAACTGCACACCGCTCCCTATGTTGTTCAGGGATTGCCCAGTGAACAGGAGCGCGTCTTCCGTTCACTCGAATATAGTCCTTGGCTCGTGGCTGCTATTCACCTCAAAAAAGGGCAAGAGATAGAAGGCAGTGCCTGGGATAATGTGCTCTACGACAGCCCATCGCTGGGTTATATTGTGGCTGATCATCAGGGGCCGACTGCAGGATCGGGAGCAACGACGCTAATTTACTACCTGCCCTTTGTCGATGAGCTGAAAGAAGCTCGGCATAGTCTACTCGAACGCGAACACAGCTATTGGGTCGATTTCATAATTGATGATTTATCGCGGGCGGAAAAAAACCTAGCCCAGAGTGTTGAACGCATCGATATTTATCGGTGGGGGCATGGCATGTTGCGTCCGAGCCCGGGTTCACTGTGGGGCACAGCCGCCACATGGCGTGGTAAATCGTGTGAAGGTGTTTTTTTTGCTGGC
The DNA here is from genome assembly GCA_047616505.1 of Planctomycetota bacterium. Classification (GTDB taxonomy): domain Bacteria; phylum Latescibacterota; class UBA2968; order UBA8231; family UBA8231. Next base: position 5,979 of record JBLHGI010000274.1, on the reverse strand, counting down.
TGTGATCGCTCGGGCTTACCCCTTTTTGAAGAGGCGCTTTACGCTGGTATTCAAGCCGCAGAAGAGGCGATGCAGCATCTGAACCACTCGTTCACATCTTCACTTAGAGGTTTGGGCGATGGATGAGAATGAAACACCACGCCTTGGCTTAGCCATGCTCCTAGTGGCTATTCTGGTAGCCGCTGCCTGCGCTATCGTCTACGAGCTTCTCATCGGAAGCACGTCATCCTATTTTTTGGGCGATAGTGTTGAACAGTTTTCACTTACGATTGGCTTTTTCTTATTCGCAATGGGGTTGGGCGCATGGCTGTCTAGGCTAGTGAGAGACAACCTGTTGCAGCGCTTTATCCAATTGGAAATATGGCTAGGGTTAGTAGGTGGTTGCACCGTGGGTTGTCTCTACGCGCTTTATGCCTATACGAATCAATTTCGCTATGGCATGCTGGTTCTCATCGTAATAATTGGTACCTTGATCGGCTTAGAAGTGCCGCTCCTGACGCGGATATTGCGTCAACATGGCTCATTGCGTACCGCTCTTTCGAGCGTTCTTTCGATGGACTATTTCGGGTCGCTCTTTGCCGCTCTACTCTTTCCATATTTGCTATTGCCCTTTCTGGGAGCGATGCACACATCGGTCCTGACAGGTCTGCTCAATTGGTTGGTCGGCGTTGTGGTCCTGTTCGTCTTTCGCCACCAATTATCGCGTCGTTCTTGGCGGTTATTATGTTTCCAATGCATTGGTATAGGGGGCGTGCTTCTGGCTTTGCTCCTTTTTTCTGGCCCACTCGTTGATAGATGGGAAAGTGCCCTTTATGAAGATGCCGTCGTTTACGAGGAGCAATCTCCCTACCAAAAAATAGTGCTCACGAGTAGGGGGGACCATGTGCGTTTATACCTCAATGGGCACCTGCAATTTGCCTCCGTAGACGAATATCGCTATCACGAGGCATTGGTGCATCCTGCCATGACGTTGGCGACGAATCGCCAGCGCGTGCTCATTATTGGTGGCGGGGATGGGCTTACGGCTCGCGAAGTGTTAAAATATGGCGAAGTTGAAAGAATCGACCTCGTCGATTTGGACCCAGCTATAACCCGTTTGGGTATGCGCAATCCACATCTGACTCGGCTCAACGAAAATGCTCTTAGTCGGCAACAGGTAGAGGTCATTAACGGCGATGGTTTTCTATTTTTGCAGGAGGAGCATCCGGCCTATGGAGTGATCATTTTTGATCTGCCCGATCCGCGGGAAGAGAGCCTGACTAAACTCTACTCGCGTGAAGGCTATCAACTAGCCCGGCGCCTGCTAAGCCCAGGGGGTATTATCGTCACTCAGGCTACTAGTCCCTACTATGCACGTCAGGCCTATTGGTGTATTGGGCAAACGATGGAAGCGGCTGGTTTTACGACGCTTTCCTATCATTTGAACGTGCCTTCGTTTGGTGAATGGGGCTTTCATATTGGCGCTCTCAACCCGATAGAAGCTCATGATATGCACTTCGTCGCAGACCGGCGTTACCTCGACAAATCGGTCTGGCTGGCGATGCAGGTATTCAGTCTCGATATGGCCAGGGTCGACAGTGAAATAAATGAGCTTGATAAACCCGTTCTGGCACGTTATTATCGACGGGGATGGAGCGAGTGGTTTTAAAGGAGCAGAGCATGGTTTTTCGACGTTTTTTAAATAGCGATAACGAAGATGATGCAGAGGAGTATCGCGAACCAACTCTCGATACAATGCAGGTCGGATACATGGTGGACTACGACTTGCAGACTTGGGAGGTTGTGGGATATGGCACGTACGATTACGATGGTTTTATCAGCCACGAGTGGGAACTGCGAGCAAGTCAAGATCTGCATTTTCTCGAATGCAGCAAAGAAGACGGGCGCCTCCAGTGGACGTTGACAAGTGCCGTGGTAATAGGCGAGATCGAGGGCGATGTCGCCAACGCTATACAGCAGGATGGCGACCCTCCCGAAACACTCATCTACGCAGGAAAGACCTATAAAGGGACGGAAAGTGGGGGTGGACTGTATCGCGAGAAGGGTGAGGGCGATGGGCGGGAATTTGTCAGTTGGTCCTTTGAGGCAACCGGCGGACATTTGCTATATATAAACCAGTGGGGAGAGACCGAATTTTCAGCTTTTGCCGGACAGAGTGTTGAGGAGTATCAATTTACCGACATACTCCCCGTAGTTCAGGAGTCATAGCTTGGTGCGAAAATCGTTATTATACCTTGCACTGGTTCTTGTAGCTGCCTGCTCTGGGCGTATGGACCCCGTCCGCGACCTCGTCAACAATCTCGGACGCTATCCCGAATATTCGCTGATCGTTGATGATACGCGCATTGACGATGGTTTCTTCCCCGATTATTATCTAAAATTTCAGATTATGACGGCTGCAGGAACTCGTGTGGCCGGCCGTGATTCCGTCGTTTATGAAGAGCGCAGGACCGACTGGATGCAAGTGGATAGCCAAGTTTTTGCACGCTACGAGAACTATGTCGGTATGGTCGTTGCAGCCAAGGGAAAAGACGGACGCAATACGGGGGTCAGTCAAGCACACCCACCTGGATATCAATACGTCGGCAATTCGCAGTATGGCTCATGGGGAGGTGGTGGATTCTGGCAGTTTTATGGCCAGTACGCCCTTATGAGCCACATGATGGGAGGTTGGCGCGTTGGGCGCAACGATTGGGAGGGGTATCGTCGCAACCGCGAGCGCGGGCAGCCTTATTATGGCCCCAGCAAAGGGGGGAAGACCACCTTTGGTTCTCGCGGGGTCCAGACAGAGAAAACGCGTCCTAATTTTTATAAGCGCCAGCAGCAGCGTCGCCAGACATTCACTAACAAAGTTTCTAATCGCATGGGACAAACCCAGACTAAATCGAGTTGGGGAAGCCGTTCTTCGCGTTCTGGTAAATAGGGGGGATTATGTTTGAAAATTACCTGCTCATATTTGCCAAATCCTTGGTGTATTTGCTCGAGGGATTTGCCCTGTTGTGGTTGGCCAAAGTGCTATACGTCAACCTATATAGAAGAGTGGACCTACGCGCGGAGCTTTTTGACCGCAACAATCACGCCCTAGCCGTAGCGGCCTGTGGTTATTTTTTTGCTATCTGTATTGCCTTGGGAGGGGCATTATCTGGCCCTTCTATTGGTTGGATAGCAGACCTGGTAGGGATTGCCGTATATGGCACTATTACCATTTTCCTGATGTTGGTTGCGGGCTTTTTGTGCGAAAAAATATTGCTACCTCATTTCGATAATACAAAAGAAATAGTTGAAGATCACAACCTGGGTACGGCTTTTGTAGAAGCCGGTCTACATATTGCCAATGGTTTGATCGTTTTGGCCATCTTGCAGGGGAATGGGCCGTGGTGGAGTGGTCTTGTTTTCTGGGCGTTAGCTCAGGCTGTGTTATTGTTAGTCGGTAGACTCTATGAGGCAGTGACACCGCACAGTATTCACGATGAATTAGAGCGCGATAATGCAGCCGTTGGGTTGGCCTTTGCCGGGGTATTAGTAGGATTGGGCAATATCATCAGCGTTGCCGTAGCAGGGGATTTCATCAGTTGGCGCGAAAGCCTCACGGTCTTTGCGGCCGATACCATTTTTGGGCTTTTGGTGCTATTGCTAATCAAAAAGCTGACGGGGTATCTGTTTGCTCCAGGAATACAATTAGGTGCAGAACAAACAGAAGAAAAGCCCAATATTGGGGCTGGGCTGTTGGAGGCCTTTGGTTATCTCGGTGGGTCGATGCTGGTCATCTGGGTATTATAATTGATGCGATGGGCGCTCAGCCTTCAGGCAAAGATGTGTCAGAAGACTCCCGCTTTCGGTTTTGCAACCATTGAACCAACAGGGCGGGGGCTCCAATGGCGAGATAGGTCAACGTTGCCAGAGCATGGGCTAATGTAGCACAGGCGAGAGCCTGGGTTTCTGGCAGGTGGTAGAGTTCTTGTAGCGATACGGAAAATGCAATGTGGTATGAGCCTGCTCCGCCCGGTGTTGGTACGATTACCCCCAGCGAAGATATAGCCATAATGACGAGTGCGGCCGGCATGCCTAACCCATAGGACTCGTCTAAGCCCATCCCGCAAAATGTAGCATATATAATAAGCACATAGCCCGTATTGAGCAGTAGAGAGCTTAGGATTATTTGGGCATATGCTGCAGGGCTTTGTAATGCCTCCAAACCCTGAATAAAGGTCCTCAAAAGGTGCAAAACGCGTTCTGCTAGATTCGGGGAGACTTTCTCTAAAATAGGACGAATTTTATCCAAAGCCCGTTCGCGGTAAATAGAGATTAAGGCCAGGAATACCAAAGCAATAAGGCAGAGGGCCATAACGGCGATGCTGGCGACCTCTAGGATGGGAAAAGCCGCATTGATTTGTTCCCGTTGAATTAGCAGCGCCAGACCTATATAGACAATGAGCCAAAACAGGTCGAGGATGCGCTCTACTACTACGGTGGCCAAGACGGGGCTAAGCTGGGCTTGGCGAGTCCACTTTAGGCTGATGGCCCTCAAGAATTCGCCTGAACGGGGTATAGCGACATTCGCCGCATAACAGATAGCCAGCGCTAGACTGGCGTCGATCGTTCCTACTTGGGGCGCGAAAGGGCGCATGAGTACGGTCCAACGCCACGCGCGTATGAACAGGGTACACAGCGTAATGAGCGTTATTACGACGACCCAAGAGTACGAAATACCCGATATGGCCTGCCACAATTCGCCAGCATCTTGGTCGGCAAAAGCCCAATAAAGAAAAAAGCCCATAAGCCCAAAACTGATCAGGTATTGGGCTATTTTTTTAATATTAAGTGTCAAGAATTAGCTGCTATGGAAAAGCCCAGAGGGATTAAGATCCTCTGGTTTATTGATAAGTAAAATGTCTTAATCGGCGAGGGGTGGTATTTTTCCGGACTGTTCTAATAGAGATAGTACCTGTAATGCAGCCTCTTCGAGTCTGCAATCCGCGGTCTTGATTATCAGTTCGGCCTGTTCGGGGGCTTCGTAGGGATCGGAGATTCCAGTAAAGTTGGAAATTTCGCCCGCCCGCGCTTTTTTATAGAGACCCTTTGGGTCGCGATCTTCACAGAGTTCGAGCGGAGTATCGACGAATACCTCGATGAAATCACCTTCGCCCATCAGTGCGCGAACGGCATCGCGATCTTCGCGATATGGGCTGACAAAGCTAGCTAGAGTAATGGCGCCGGTGTCGGCAAAGAGTTTGCCGACTTCGCCGATGCGGCGAATATTTTCAGTGCGATCCCCCGCCGAAAATCCAAGATTTTTATTGAGACCGTGTCGGATATTATCTCCGTCGAGGACATAGGCAAGGTGCCCGCGTGCCACCAGTGCATGTTCGACGGTGTAGGCAATTGTGCTCTTGCCAGAGCCGGATAAGCCCGTCAACCAAACTAGCACGCCCTTTTGACTTAAAAGCGTTTCGCGTTCTTTGCGGCTGACATGGCCTTCGTGCCAGACAATATTAGTAGTTCTGACCTCAGTCAATCTATCGTTCTCCCACTACAGTGTAAATCTCTTATTTTGCACAAACTTCCAAAGTTAAAGAGGATAGGCCTTAAGTCAAGAGGGAGATCGACTGATAATACGCATGAAATAGAGTGCAAAGGTTAAAAAAACTTACTCGTTTAGACTTTTCTTGGCACCATGTATCATGTATATTACAAAAAACGCGCAATGCAGGGAAAACAGGCTCTCTCATCGCCAAGGAGGCAGCACCCTATGAGGATCCAGTTGAAAAAAATTTATATAGCAATGGCGTTCGGAGGCATATTGCTTTCGGTCGTAGCGTCCGAAGCGGTAGTCAATATCCAGAATGTAGGTGCTGGAGCTCGTTCATCGGCTCTTGGTAATAGCTTCGTGGCTATAGCCGATGATGCCGATGCAGTTTTCGCCAATCCGGCGGGCTTGGGTCAGATCAGTAAGAAGCAACTGGCCTATACCAACGTATC
>JBLHGI010000273.1:0-8289 GCA_047616505.1 Planctomycetota bacterium | reverse complement strand
CAAGCTCAACAGGCCCGCTTCTTCGGTGGCATCGACAAAATGCCCGCCGTCGTTGCGATAGAGAAAATCGCGCCGGCCCGGATATTCTGTAGGCGCCAAATGTCGGCGCGGTCGTTTTAGCGAACCACTCGTATCGAGACGAACTTCTTCAAAGGAATAGTCGAGATAATTGGCAACGTAGAGGTCGAGATCACCATCGAGGTCGTAATCGACAAAGGCGCTACCGGTCGACCAGCTAGTATCTTGACCGACCATCGCCTCTTTTACATGAGTAAAGCCCCAGCCCACCGACTCGCCACCGTTGCGGTAGAGCGCATTGGGACCAAAATTGCTTACAAAGAGGTCTGCATCCCCGTCGTTGTCATAATCGCCAGCCGATGCTCCCATGCCATACTCCGCATCGGCGACACCCTGTGCCTGTGCGACTTCGCTAAAAAACCCGCCGTCGTTGCGATAGAGTGCATTAAGGGGTTTCTCTGCCGATGTATAGCCGGGCAAATCTGCGCCATTCACCGCATAGAGATCAATCCACCCGTCGCTGTCATAATCGAAGAATACGACGCCCGAACCGATGGTCTCCACCCCGTATTTGCGCCCCGAGCGACCGCTCGTATGCACAAAATCGATCCCTACCTGTTCCGCGACATCGACAAAGCGCGCGGCCGCCCCTTCTCCTTGGCCAGCAGACGCTACGAATGCGGCAGTTTCCGCATTGGATTGCTCCTGTGGTTGCTCGGGTACCTCCCCACCACAGGCGGCAAACACCAGCGCGAGCGTGCATTTTACAAAGCGGCTTTTCATCGGAATTCTAATGTGATTAAGACGAGAAAGAAAAACGGTATACGCCATACCGCGAATTTAAAATATACTAGCCCATACCCCAGATATCGTCAAGAAGTTATCTTGCCACCTCCCCCATCGGGCTTTATCATTTAAAAGTATTGTTTTTTAAGGTATACCCGGCACTCGTTGCAAGAGTGAATGCAAAATCTCTTTGGCGACTAACAACAAAACGCATCCACAGGAGTCTTTCTTTGAAGCACCCTATCACCTATCTATTCGCAGTCGCACTGGCCTTTAGCTGTGCCCAAGAACCAGAGAGCGTACCCCCCGATGTCGTTGCCCGCGTCGGCGAAACGACGATCAAGCGCGAGCGTCTAGACCGAGCCGTCAAAGCGCTCTATTCCGGCAACAGGGCACAAACGCCCGACAAAGAGCGCAAAACCCTCGACAGACTTATAGATATCGAGGTGCTGCTCATGGGAGCTCGCCAGAGAAACCTCGACAACGACTTCCAAGTAAAGAGCACCATCGCACAGAAAGAACAACAACTAGTGCTAGACGAGCTGTACAAGCGCGGCGTGCTCAAAGGCAATGATCACGTTAGCACCGAGGAGGCTCGCGCCTATTTCGACCGCCATCGCATCCACCAGGAGCGCCGCCTCAGCCGTATCCTCATCAGCAACCCCTTGGCTATCGATCGCGTTTTTCAGCGCACGCACGGGGGTGATGAGTTTGCCGCCATCGCCAGCGACATGTCCGAGGACGGCGAAACGGCCATGCAGGGAGGCGATATCGGCTGGATGAGCCGCCTTTCTTTTAAGAGCCACATCCTGCGCCGGCAAGTCTTCGACGCTGAGGTCGGCGACTTGATCGGCCCAATTCAGGAGCCGGACGGCTACTCAATTATGAAAATAGTCGACGAGCGCGAAGCGCCCTTCGAAAATGCCGCAGCCGCCGTCAAGCACGCCATGATCGAACAAAAGCGAGCAATCGCAACCTTCGCCTTCTTAGAAGACTTAGCAGACCGTGCCCACCTACAAGAGCACGCCGAAACGCTACAGCTGCTACTCGGACGTCTAAGCGAGGCCGATAAGGATTTGCCCGAATTCAAAAAAGGCGAACAGACCATGCCGCTCTTCACCGTCGAAGGGTCGGTCTGGACCCTAGATCACTTTATGAAAGCCATGCTCAGCGAGCGCGACCAGGCCGAGATCCGCACCATCGAAGATCTGCGCCGCTACTCACGCCGCCTCTATGCCTTCAAGATCTTGCTGCCAAAGCACGGCCGCGAAATTGGCATTCACGAAGTCGAGAGCATCGCCAAAGAGCTGGAACGCACCGAACGCGAGATGCTGATAGAGCGCCTGCGGCAGACGGAAATAATCGAGCGCATAGACCTAGACGAGAGCGACGAGCTCGCCTACTACGAAAAAAATAAAGAACGCTACATCCGCCCCGAACGCACCTCAATCCTAGAAATACTCGTCGATAGTCGCGAGCAAGCCGAAACGCTGCGCAGCGAAATGGAAAAGGGCGGCGACCTCGATGAGTTAGCGCGGCGACATTCTAAACGCAGCACCCGCATCCGCCGCGCCGGTGGCCGTATGCAGCTACTAAATCCCGACAAATACGGCAATCTCGGCTGGGAGGCCAAAGACGGAAAAATCGGTGAGGTCGTCGGCCCAATAAAGACCAACAACGGCTTTTCCGTCTTTAAAGTCCTCAAGAAGATTCCCCCAGAGGAATTGGGCTTCGAGCGGGCGAAAGGGCGCGTGCGTGCGCACCTAATCGGGGATACGAGCCAGCGCATGTTCGACGAATTCGTCGCTAAACTCAAAAAACAGTACGCCAATCAGATCCATATCTACGAAGAAAACTTAGATACGCCGGCACAGAGTTAAGCACCGAGCAAAGAGCAAACACAGAAAAGCCCCGGAAAACTGATTTTCCGGGGCTTTTCTGTCTCTGTACGTATGACCTAACGCAGCAGTAGCACGCGCTGAGTTCCGCGTAAACCCGGTGCACTCGCCGCTACGAGATAAACGCCGCTAGCCGCCTCGTGTCCGGCATCATCGCGCCCGTCCCAATGCGCACGGTGTGCTCCAGCCGGTAGAAAAGCGGTTACCAGGCGCCGCATGCGCTGTCCCAGCACATTGTACACCGTCAGCTCCACTTCGCCCGCCTGTGGCAGCTCAAATTGCACGATGGTCTCGGCGTTGAACGGATTCGGATAACTTGCCATCTTGAGCGCCGACTGCAAAGGAGCGAGGAAAACCGCATAGTCGGCCGCTAGTCCCGCCTCCGATTCGACGAGTTCGATACCCGCCGGCTCTAAACCGCTGGGCACGCGCGGTGGCACTTTAACCTCGATCGTCTGGTCTGTTAGCGCGTGTAAAAAGGCCAACAAGTCGGCCTTTTCTCCGTCCGTCAAATCCAGCGGCACGATCTCTTCGTCCAAGCGCTCCACATCAATCGTGGCCTCGTCGCCACCGCCGCGATCGTAAAACTCAATCACATCTTCCAAGGTCTCTAACACTCCATCGTGCATATACGGAGCCGTTTTGGCGATCTGGCGCAGGCTGACCGTGCGAAAAGCAAAGAGGTCCACGAGGTTGCCCGAAGTGACAAAGCGACCGCGATCCGCCCCCGAGGGACGGGGCGTGCCGGTGTTGGTCGAAGCCAAGCCCTGACCGGGGCCCACCTGCTCGACGCCCTGCACGCGAAAACGCCCTTCGGAAAATTCGGGCCCGCTGTGACAGGTCGCGCAATTGCCCTTTTCAAAAAAGACGCCCAGACCGCGCTTCTGCTCTTCGCTCAATGCGTCTTCAGCGCCGGCGACATAGTGGTCGTAGGGCGAGTTATTCGTAACCTGTTCGCGTTCAAAGGCAGCGAGTGCTCGCCCCAGAGTCGAACGCGTAATAACCGACTGCAGCGGCGTCGGATCCCAGGCGCAGCCGTGGCGCGGAATCTGTTGTGTTACCGAATCGGCCTCGGCCGGGAAAGCTCGGTTAAACAAGTCCACATATTCGGGGATATTGCGCAAACGCGTCAGCACACTGTCCACGGCCATTTCGCGCGGGTAGGCGTCGCCGCGCATCTCGACACGTATGATAATCGCCCGCAACGCCTGCGCTTCCAGGCCGCGATCCTTGCCGTCCCAGAGCATCAGCCCCTTGGTAGAGGGCATGCCACTTTCATCCTTATTGTACGCCGTATTAAATATGGTCATCGTATGTCGAGCTTCGGCGATTACGGTATCTCCCGTAATGGCCGAAAACCCCAGTACGCGATCCGGGCCAAAGCCCTTGCCCGAAGTGCCCGCTCCGAGTTGGCGCCCATCGGCCATGCCAAACTTGGGCAAGTGGCACGTGCCACACCCCGTGTCCTTTTCACCACTGAGAATCGGGTCAAAGAACAGCAGGCGGCCCAGTTCAATGCGCTCCGGATTGAACTGGTTGTTCTGCGGATATGGGATCGGCGGCAATGGCCTCAGACCATAGCGTTCGCGCAAATCCTCTTGCGCAGAAACAGCCGTGCACAGCACTACAAACGACAAAAGCGAGATGATATTTTTGTTCAGCATCCTCATTCCATTGGCAAAGCGATATCGATTCATGTCTAGTGCCCCTCGATTTCTGCAGCAGAAATGGGACGTGGCTGGCGCTTAACAGCTCCCCAAGAGCGCGCTTCTACCGCCGTGCCTGGCACGACACTCTTGGCACAGCGAAAGCCGACATCTGGGCCTTTTAACTTCGGATCGTCACGCGCTCGATACGTAGGCCTGATATGACTGGCATCTGTTGCGTACGACCCTCCGTGAACGGCTTTGACATTGCTGATTTCGGCCCCCGTGGGGTTGCGGTCAGGGCCATTTGTATAATAACTGGGGTGATACCAGTCGTTGGTCCATTCCCATACATTGCCGACCATATCGTAGGCACCAAAAGGGCTGGAATTATCGCGCGTTTGGTAGTCGCCGCGCAGAGAACCATCGTAATAACCAACCTCTGTAGTATTCAGTATAGTGCCCAAGCCCGCCTCAAAAGGGTCGCCGCTGCGGAAATAATTGGTGCGGAAAGAGTCTAAGCCGTCTCCCCAAGGATATTTGCGCCCATCATCGCAGCGGGCCGCGCGCTCCCATTCGGCTTCTGAGGGCAGGCGCTTACCGGCCCAGGTACAGAAATTGTCGGCATCCGCCCAAGTGACAAACGTTATGGGATGGTTCTGTCGGTTGGCCGTGTTTTGCAGGTTCCACTCGCCGATTTGCTCGCCCGTTGCCTCCTGATACTCATTCCACTGTTCTACCGTGATCTCGTATTTGTCGATTAGGTAGGCGTCGAGGTGAATCATGCGCACGGGCTGTTCGTCGAACTCTTCGCCTTCGGCTCCGCGCGGGAACGAACCTGTGGGCACGAGCACCATTTCCGTAGTATAGCCCGTTGGCAAGCGCACGCTGAGGTCCAAATTTTCGGATTGTGCCCAAGCAGATAGGGGGATTATCAAAGAAAAAATTATAAATTTCATTGTATATTGAGTGCTTTCCACTATTTTTTAAGGCCGTGTTTGAAAAATCGTTTTACACTCAAAGTAAAGCTTTATGAGCGTATTTTCACGCCGATATTATACAGGGGAGTAGATCCATGTCAAGTAGGGCCATTGCGTCACGGAGCTCGATGGGGCGCGCATGTGCCTTGTTTTTCTGCAATCCTATAAAATTCTTACCACACTTAATATAGCACTATAAACGGCGAATGAGAGCAGCGTGGCTAGGCGTACGATTTGTGGATAATGCACAAAAACTGTAAAATATAAAAGCATTATTAGACGTAATTTAACTTTATTAGAGACATTCTAAATAGTAAGTCGACGACATATACTTAGCTTGTCCGCGCATCGGAGAGACCCGCGTTATGACTACTTTACGCACATGGCTCAGCACCACCTTTGCCCTTAGTGCACTTATTGCATTTCCGCTCGATGCGCAGCAGGTGCGCTACGATTCAGCGAGCGATTGGCGTCAATGGGAGCTGCCCCTAGGGGCCGTTGACCTGCTCTCTAATGGCACGATAATCCCCACGGAAATCCGCAAGGCTAGCAATGCTGTAACCGATCTCGCCCGGTTTGCAGGCGGCATTCGCAACGCCGGTTCCAATCTCGCCGACGCGCGCTTGGTCATCGACAACGACCCGACGACTGGTTGGGCTCCCGATCCACAGGCCGATCCGACAGAATGGTTTCTCGAAGTCGACCTCGGCCGCGCCGTATCAGCCAATAGCGTTACACTTGTTTTTGATGCGGATGCCCCTCCCTTCGAATTATTTGACCTACTTTTGTCGACGGGTGAACCCGAAACGGACTTTATCGCCGCTCCTATAGCCGGGTCGTTAATCTATCGCATAAAAGAGCGTTTTAAGGAAAACGGTCGCCACCGCGTTACTTTTGAATTTGAGAATGTCGACGATTCGCTGATTCAATACGTGCGCTTTGAGCCGCTCCTGATCACGCCGGGGGCTCGCCTCGTAGAAGTAGAAGTAGAGGCCATTGGCGACAATATCTCTCTCGGCCTCCTCGAGCGCGGCGGCCTTATCGACGTCAATATCAACCTCGACAATATCGAGTCACAGCCACTGGGCAAAGCCTCAGCATTGGTCGACGGCGACCTCTACGCACGCTGGCGCGCCGGTACCGCATCGCGTGGCGCCAATGATATCCTCGCCCATATGGTCCTCGATCTCGGCGCCGTTTATTGGATAGACCAAGTGCGCCTGATTGGCGGCGTTGTCGTGCGCTCCGGTTTCGGCGGCGGTATCACCACCACCCACTTTATATCCCGTCGGCGCTGGGACTTTCGCTTTTATGAGTTTATGACCTCCGATGGTTCCATTGCACCCGATGGTTCGCGCATCTACACCAAACACTTCTCGGGTAACTCATCGTCGAACGAAACCGCAAAGGGTTTGGTCGATCATCACTTCGATCTGCTCCCCACCCGCTACGTGCGCGTATTCTGGAAATTTTGGGACACGACCTGTTCTTCGCTCTTTACCCCCGGCGAAGATACCCCTGTGGGCACGATACCCGGTTGTGCCGCAGGCGGCACAACCGACGAGGTGCAGATCTTTGGTCGAGGCTTTCCGCAGCAAGTCGGTTTCACCTCGCCCCTCATCGACTTAAGTCAAGGACGCAATCTCAACTCCATCGAATGGAGCGGCGATGCACCGGCGGGCACGCGCGTTGAAATTCGCACCCGCACGGGCAACGAAGTGGTAGAGACCTATACATTTCACGACAAGAACGGCAAAGAGGTGACGGAATCGCGTTATAAAAAACTCATCCCCTCTTTTCGCGGCGCGGTCGATACAAGCTCTACGCCAGGAGGCGACTGGAGCCCTTGGAGCAATATTTATGGCGCTTCCGGTGCCGCCTTTCAATCGCCTTCTCCCCGACGTTTTATGGAGATTGATGTGCGCCTAGTGTCCAATTCGCCGGATGCCGCTGCTTCTCTCGACTATTTAGCCGTCAACTTTACGCCGCCGCTGGCGCGCCGCGCCATTGGCGAAATTACGCCACAGCAGGCGCTACCAGGAGAAATGACGGAATTCACCTATTATTTGCGCCCGGAAGACACCATTGGTTTTGACCGTCTCGCCGTCGAGGCCACGGCTCCGGTCCACTTCGTAGGTGTTGCGCTAAACGGTGCGCAGCTCGATGCCCAGTCCGATACTACGGGATCTGGTTTTGTCGTGCAGTTGCCTAACCGTATCAGCCAAGACCAATTGCTCGAACTTCGTTTCCGTTCTTCCGTTTTTCTGCAATCGACTCGTTTCGACGTATTTCTCCAAGACAGCCGCCAAGACGAAAGCGTGCGCCAACGCGTCGATCCGGGGGATGCCAATGATCTCATCGAGAGCAGTACCAATGTCGTTAGCCTGCCCGTTAGTCGCGCGCTATTGGCCAATATAGAGTTTAACTCGCGAACGATCACCCCCAATGGCGATGCCATCAATGACGAACTAAAAATCGCCATTGATCTAGTCAATCTGCTGGAGCCACGCCCGCTGCGCCTCCGCATCTACGATCTGACGGGACGTTCAGTTTATGAACACTCCTTAGACAGTGTAGCCGGACAGCAAGAATTCAACTGGAACGGCACGAATAACGACGGTCAACGCGTAGTGCCCGGTCTATACATAATGGAAATTAACGTGCAGGGCGATTCCGGCGACGAGAGTATTCAGCAAATCGTTTCCGTGGCCTATTGAGCGCCTTTGTCTCATGCGACAAGAACGCGACAGTTTTTTACCTCTAAGTCACTAATTTTCTTTTCTTTAGGTTTTCCTGTCCAAACGATTGCACTTGTAAAAAAAAAACTTGACAGTCAGGTCAAAAGACATTAAAAATATATATCGTTTCACAGCGGAAAATCGTGCTTCGAGAAAGATATTTTTTAGCAGTAAGTCTTTCCCGGAGCACGATTTACGCTAAATTAGCGCCTATCGTTACCGC
>JBLHGI010000272.1:0-8351 GCA_047616505.1 Planctomycetota bacterium | reverse complement strand
AGGCGACGGACCACTCTTCGCTTATAACGCGGCGAGCGTCTATCACAATATGGCCAACCACTACTTAGAGCGCGGCGAGACAGCGCTCGCCATCAGAACGTACAACAAAGCATTGGAGCTAGTGCCCGACAAAGAGAATTCGCGGCGGGGCTTGAGCAAAGCCCAGACGCTGTTGGGCGTGGCGCTACAAGCCCAGGGACTTTACGAACGGGCTCATCGCACCTATCATCAGGCATTGGCGTTAGACGCGCAAAACGCAGCAACCCATGTAAATTGGGGCTGGCTCTACTACGTGGAGACTCGCTATGACGAGGCAATTGCCCACTATCGCACAGCCCTACAAATAGAGCATAGCAGCCACGGGCTCTTCAACCTCGGACTCGCCCACCTGGCCTTGGGGCACCGCGCCGAAACACGCGCGACTTATGAGCAGGCCATTGCCGAATTTGGCCACGAAGAAGGCGGCCGCATTGGCGCTGTGAGCGACCTGATGGATCTGGCGGAAAACAAGCACAGCGCGCTTTTAGCGCAAGAGATCTTAGACACCTACTGGCCCGGCCACCGCGCCGAGCGCTGAAACCTTACGCGCGAGAATGCATACCCACTCTTTTAGCACGACGACATCTTGGTGGTCCTACGCGGCACTCGTCGCGGCGCTGGCAGCGATCTTTTTTTCCAGCGTCGCCGACCACGGCATCGACAACCACGACGCTGAAACTTTCTTCGACAACGCGCGCATTAGCCAAGACTTCAGCTATTTCTTTTCCCCCGAGCGCCAACAAATAACGGGGCGCCCCGCCGCCGATTTGAGCAAGTGGCTAGCCTCGCTGGCCCTTGGCGATAGTGCCGCAGGGTTCCATCTCCTAGTCATCGCGGCACACGCGTTGGCAGCTCTCTTGTTGGCGCGCCTAGTCGATGTGTTATACGACAACCGATTCTGGGCTTTTACCAGCGGCCTGCTCTTTTTGGTCAACGTCACCCATTTCCAAGCCGTCCATCATATCTCTGCCCTCGACTATCCGCTAGCCCTATGCTGGGGGATAGCAGCATTGCTCTTTTTTTTGCGTTACAACGAGGAAGGGCAGCGCAGTGACCTCGTTCTGACCTACCTGTTCTTCGCCCTCGGAGCACTCACCCATATGGCGGCAGCAGCTCTGGGACCGCTTTGCCTGTATTGGTCGTGGCAACGCAGCGGCAATCTGCGCCATGCCGTACTGCGCGTCGCTCCTCTCGGCATCCTATTGGCGGCGTTGGTGTTCTACGGCCTAGCGATCACACCTAAAGCCACGAGTACTTGGGCGGCCATAGACCACTACGAAGCGGCTGAAGTCTCGCTCTTGAGCCCATTGCGTGTACTGGCTTGGTTTAGCGGTCGCCTGCTGAGCACAGCCCACTGGGTTCCGCCGCTTTCCGTTTACAAGTTGCAATCCTGGGAAATGCTCTTTGGCACCGCTGTGCTGCTAGGCCTTCTAGGTATGGCGTGGTGGCAACAGCGCCGCGCAGCGGTATGGGTAGCTTGGATCGTGCTGACCCTACTGCCCTTCGTCTTTATTCCCGAAAAACTGGTGCTCGAGTTTTTGCCCGAAGGGCCGTCGCGCTACTTGTATCTAGCCAGCGCCGGTTCGTCCGTGCTAATAGCTCTGGGGTTGAACGCACTAGCGGCGCACGGACCGCGCTGGCGAGAGATACTTGCACTTGTAGGGCTGACGGCTTTGCTACTATTGAGCTATACCGGCATCAAGCGCGTAGAGGGGTTTTCGCACTACACATCGGGCCGCCATAATATCGCCGCCAATCGCATTGAGGAGGGGGCCTACCGGCTGCGCTTAGCAATCGTTGAGGGCGATAATACGATACCGTTACAGGACACCTATTTGCGCCGCTGTATGGCCTTGCTCTACTTGGGCCGCGACCCGCGTGCCGAAGTGGGCGAAGCCCTAGAGCGATTTCCCGGTGACTATATGCTGGGAGCTATTGCCGCTGTGCTCGGAACAGAGGACCCAACGACTAGCACGCGCAGCGTCGAGTGGATTAACAACGCCCTACGCCGTAGCGATGCCTCGGGTTTAGGCGACATCTTCCGCGCGCATATTGCGACGATCTATCTCAATCTGGGTAAGGGATATATGCGCCTCAGCGAGGGTGCGGCAGCGCGCAGCGCCCTTGAGCGGGCGCTGGAGATGGATCCGAAGAACGGCGAAGCACAGCGGCTGTTAAAACAAATCGGCTAGAAGTTTTCGCCCTGCCCTAGATCGGCGACGATATCACCAGCGTGCACATCGAGACGACCATCCGCCTCGACGCTTACTTCAAGCCAGTAAATGCGTTCCCAACCCATCGGAGTATGTACTAAAAACCGCACCCGCCCACCCTCTGCATCCACCAATACCTCGGGGCCACACCAGTCCGGCGTTTTGAGATCCTCGACCTTGCGCGCACTGTGAATAATCTCATCAAAGCGCCTCTGGGTAAAGATAGGCGTAGAAGCTAACCACTCGGCCTCGTGCCAGCTGGCTCGCGTCGACCACAGCTCCTGCACGAAAAAGACGTATTCGAAGAGGCCCACCGGCGTCTTGTCATAGCTCAAGTACTGGTAGAGGGTCTCTACGGCCTGTTCACCATGGCCTTCTTGATCGGGCGGCTCTTCTACCGAAAATACGGCCTCTTCGCTTTCGGCTCGCCGCGCAAAGGGGCGAATCCGGATCATCGCCTTACCCTCCTGCACCAAGTCGTAGTCCAGTACATAACCTGAGCGCACATGCACGCCGGAAAACAGCTCTAGCAGGGCATTGACGTCATCCGGTTTTTCGAACCGGGCATAGTTGTCGCGAAAATGGAGCACGTTTCCCAGAACGGCTTCTGCCCGCTCTTGCGCGACGCGCTCCAGGCGGGCGGTCATAAACTTGCTCCCCGAAGTCCCCACAAAATATTCAAAGAGCGGCAAAGGCGCAAGCTATACAGCGGTGTTTATCATATGGGTAAGTCCTGATTCAGCAACTCTTTCCGTCACTCTTAGCCCTAGAGGAGAAGCGGCGAAAGGCACGTCGTGGAAAAGGCCGGAGACCGCATCGCCTGCGAGCCATTACGCAAAACCTGCGAGCGCGTCAGACGCGAGGTTTCCCGCGCCACATCGGCATCGCGAATAGTCGAATCCGCTTCCGTCATATGCTCTATTTCGTTGTAGCAAGTCGCCAAGCGATTCATCTATTACCGTTCCCGAAGCGTCGATAGAAGCCTTGCTCCCTCGCAGACCAGACGATAAGGCCTGCATTCGCCCGTGCGTCGTGCACTCGTTGCGGCTTATAGCACGATTCACATTGACCGCCTGTATTCGGAGCATGCTCCCATCTCTCTCTCTCTGCTTGGCATCACATAGTAAAATATATAAGGTGTAAATATCACAAAAACAGCCACTTATATCTACCAAGAGTATCGGTGAGGCTGGGGGATTCTTTAAGGCAACCGTTCTTTCTGCCTATGGAAAGCTTGTCCCACGCTTTCAGGCCGCGTTTTGAGATAGCCCAACTCTTCGTAGAACGAAGCGGCGTTTAAACTCGCGGCAAGATGAACTACTTCATAGCCGCCGCGACGGGCAATCTCATTTTCCAAATGGGCCATAAGACGGCGGCCTACGCCAGCGCGTCCAGCCGATGGACACACGTACAACCCTTCGATTTTGTCCTCTGCGCTAGAGCCCCAGGCAATGGCTGCGCCTTCGCGCTCGGCAATGACGAGTAAACGCTGCTCAAGCATGGGCAAGAAGTACTCCGGCGACCTCTTATCGGCCCAAGCCTGGAGTTCAGCCGGCGAAAATTCAGCCGACGAAATCCCCGGGATGGCCGCGCGCCGTATCTCATAAACTGCCTGGAGATCGCCCGAACCAGCTAGACGAAGAGAGATCTCCATCTTAAAAAACTAGCTCAAAGGCGCTAAATCGATACTCGCCCGCACCGAAGCGGCGTATTGCCCCGCCGACTTCAGCGCCTCGACCATGCCACGCGCGTCGGCGATGCCCTGACCGGCAATATCAAAGGCCGTGCCATGGTCTACCGATGTGCGCAAAAATTTCAGGCCCATCGTCAGACTGACCGTGCCGTGAAAGTCCAGCGTCTTGGCCGCAATATGGCCCTGGTCGTGGTAGAGCGAGAGCACGCCGTCGTAGCGGCCTTCATAGCATTGGTTAAAGACCGAATCGGCCGGCACCGGACCCGCTACGCGCCAGCCCTTGTCTTTGGCCTCCTGCATCGCCGGTCCGATCACGTCCATTTCATCGGTGCCAAACAGCCCCTGCTCACCACCGTGTGGGTTGAGCGCCGCTAGAGCGACCTTGGGTTCGGCGATGCCAAGCTGGCGTAGATATAGATCGCAAAAGGGCAGCGCTTCGAGGATGCCTTCGCGCGTGATGGCATCGGGGATTTCGCGAAAGGAGATATGGCGCGTAAGGAAAAAGATGCGCAGCGTGCGCACGACAAAGAGCGTCATGGGATCGTGGTGGGCGGCGCGCGCCTTGAGCACGGCCGTATGATCGATAAAGGGCACCTTAGCCGCCTGTAGCGATTCCTTGTTCAGCGGCGCCGTAGCCAAACCGACAACGGCACCCGACAGCGCGTCTTCGATTGCTCGTTCTAGATAGGAGTACCCGGCCTGTCCCCCTTCGGCGGAAATTTTTCCGTAGGGGATGGAACCTTTGAGAATCCCGCATTCAACAAAGTCGATACAGCCCCTTTCGTAACGACCTTCGCTCGGGTGATTGACCTGGTTGAGCTCCACGTCCACCCCCAGCATTTCTATCGTCTGCTCTAAAATGGCGCGATCGGTATAGACCACGGGTTGCACCACCTCGTAGGTGCCCTCTTCTAACAAGGTTTTTACGACGATCTCCGGACCTATTCCCGCCGGATCACCAACCGTTATACCAATGGCGGGACATTCATTACTTCCAGTCAATTTTAGTCTCCTTAATTTTTCAAATATTTTGAAAGAAAATACATCATTCTCACAGCGCTTCTCCCTCTGGTTCTATGCGCAACCCTTTGGGCACTAAAAATCTTTCAACGAGTTCAAAGACACCCTGCACCACAAGGGCCAATAGGGCCGCCGGTAGCGCGCCTTCTAAGATCAACCCGGTATCGTCCAAGCGAATGCCCGTGAGAATCGGCTGGCCATAACCACCGGCGGCAATGAGGGCGCCGAGAGTGGCAAAACCCACGTTGATTACGGCCGATGTTTTGATACCGGCCAGGATCGAGCGCGCCGCCAACGGCAGTTCGATCTGGCGCAGGCGGGCCCCAGCGGGCAACCCCAGGGCCTCGGCCGACTCGCGCAACTGTGGGGGAATATCGCGCAGACCGGCGTGCGTGTTGCGCACGATAGGCAATAGGCTGTAGAGAAAGAGCGCGGCAATAGCCGCCGGGGCGCCAATGCCCAAGAGCGGAATCATCAGTACTAACAGAGCTAGGGCGGGAATCGTTTGTATAATGCCCACCGCGCCCAATACCAGTTGGCCCAGATTGGGATAGCGCGCCGAAGCTATACCCAGCGGCACGGCCAGCAGAATAGCCGCCACTAGCGACAGGCCAACTAATACCATATGTTCGCCTGTGCGCTCTAGGAGCCGAGTGACAAGCGTCTTTTCTTCATAGTGCACCGCAGCGTTGAATTTGGCGCGCAAAAAATCGGCCGCCACTTGCCCAGATGGCACTTTGTCGAGCTTGGCGCGCGCATTCATGGCCACCATCTCGGCCGCGGAAATCTGTCCTTGCAAGCGCTGTAGTGCGGCTAGTGCGGCGCTAAAACGCGTCCCCAGATCGGCGCGATAGAGCAAGAGGACTTTGTACTCGGGGAAATAGCCTAAGTCGTCTGCGAGCACGCGCAGACCGTAATAGCGGATCTCGGCATCCGTCGAGTAAAGATCCATTGCGTCGAGCGAGTTGCCTTCGAGCGCGCGATAGGCCAAATCGTGGTCGAGCCCCTTGGCATTTTCGTGCGGCAGACCATAGCGCGCCTTGAGACCGGGCCAGCCGTCGCCGCGATCCATAAACTCGTTGCTGAAACCAAAGCGCAGTTCGGGATGCGCCCGCAGATCGGAGATTTTCTCTATGCCGAGCCGAGCCGCCACTTCTTCGCGCATGCCAATAGCATAGGTATTATTAAAACCCAGCGGTGCACTGACGAGAATATCGCGTTTAGCCAAGGCCCGACGCATCGCTTCTACATCGTCGACTTTTTCGCCAGAGAGGATTTCCTGCGCAATCGTGCCCGTGTATTCTGGATAGACGTCGATCTCGCCTTCGAGTAGGGCATTCCATAGAATGCGCGTGCCGCCCATCTCTTGTAGATGTTCTGCCGGAGCACCGGTGCTCCGCGCCAGTTGCGCAATGATCTCGCCGAGCACGACGGACTCGGTGAACTTCTTCGAACCAACTCTGAGCGGCGGGCTTTGGGCCAGCGCTGCCGTAGAAAAGAGGCAGCAAGGGACGAGAAGTGAGACGAGGACGAAAAGTGAGACGGACGAGAGCACGCGCGCGCACAGCATGGCCGACATCGACGCAAAGGACCTGGACAAAGAAACTTTTGCAAGTCGCTTCACGCGGCATCTCCTTCTAATGAGGGGCGGCGTTGCGCGTTGATAAATTGCGTTACAAAAGGATCGGCCGGATTACTCATCAACTCGCCGAAAGCCCCCTGCTGCACGATCTTTCCCGCGCGCATTAAAACGATATCGTCACCGAAATAGGCCGCCTCGCCAATATCGTGCGTCACCAAAACTACGGCCTTACCCAGATCCTGAAAGATCGCGCGCAGGTCGCGCTGTAAGTCGGCGCGCACCATGGGATCGAGAGCGCCAAGCGGCTCGTCTAGCAGCAGCAGTTCTGGGTCCAGCATCAGCGCCCGCATCAGGCTCACGCGCTGTTTCTGTCCTCCAGACAATTGGGCCGGATAGCGCTGCAGCCCATCCTCGGGAAAACGCGTCAGCCTTACGAGTTCGTGCAGGCGTTCGCTTACCCGACGCTCGTCCCAGCCCAAGTAGCGCGCCATGAGCGCCGCGTTGCCCTCGGCTGTCAGGTGGGGAAAAAGGCCGCCGTCCTGAATGACATACCCCATGCGCCGTCTGAACTGCATGGCATTGGCCTGCGTTAGTTGCTCCCCTTCAAAGGACACGTGCCCACCATCGGAACGAATCAGCCCAATGATAAGCCGCAGCAACGTGGACTTGCCGCAGCCGCTCGGTCCGATAAGCACCGTGGTGCGACCCACTTCTATCTGCAAATCTGTCGGCTCCAGCGCCGGAGCACCGGCGAAAGATTTGTTGACACCTCTAAGCTCAATCATGGAGTGGACAATAAGACCTTTCCGTATAGTGCTAATATTAATAAGCCATAAATATAACAAACGGCCGCGAGAGAAATAACCCCTTGACTCAGCACTATATTCTCACCACACTCATTTGATAGCAAATAACCCATAAATTCCCGATACACATTTATAGGAGTTACCTATTGAATCGCCCCGACCTGCACGCCTATTTCCAACGCGTGCGCAGTCATAGCGAAACCATCTGCAAACCTCTCGCTCCCGAAGACTACGTTCCCCAACCCATGGCCGATGTGAGTCCGCCCAAGTGGCACTTGGGTCATACGAGCTGGTTTTACGAAGCCGTTTTTCTCCAGGACTATATTCCCGGCTACAAAGACTTTAACCCACACTACAAATTTATTTTTAACTCCTACTACGAGCATTTCGGCACCCGCGTCGAACGTCCACTGCGCGGCACCTTATCACGGCCCGTGCTCAAAGAAGTCTTGACCTATCGCGCCTATATCGACGAGCAGATGACGGCACTAATCGACCGTGTGGATGAGGCGCAGTTTTCCACCTTTTCCGATCTCTTAGTGCTGGCGCTCAACCACGAGCAACAGCACCAAGAGCTGCTGCTGACCGACCTCAAGTACATCCTGGCCTGCAACCCGGAAAAACCCACCTATCGACCAGACTTGGCGGACTGCGCTAGCGCCCAACTACCCCCCGTGCAATTTATCCCCTGCCCCGGCGGCCTACGCGATATCGGCTGGCGCGGCGAGGGCTTTGCCTACGACAATGAAGGGCCGCACCACAAGGCATATGTCAACGATTTTGCACTGTGCAATTGCCTTGTCAGCAACGGCGAGTATCTGGAATTTGTGCGCGATGGCGGTTATGCAGATTTTCGTCACTGGCTCGATGACGGCTGGAGAACGGTGCAAAGCGAGGGATGGGAGATGCCGCTTTATTGGCAGGAGCAGGGCGGCGACTATTTTGAGTTTACCCTAGGGGGATTAGTAATATTGGATCTATCGAGCCCCGTCACGCAT
>JBLHGI010000271.1:0-8429 GCA_047616505.1 Planctomycetota bacterium | reverse complement strand
CGATGCGGTGTGGAGCAAGGCGCACTGGACGCGCGTCGAGCAGTTTGTCGAGAGCGCCGTTGACCACGGGGTCAACTTGTTGCTGACACCGCTCTTTACGCCACCACTCGATACGCAGGTCGGCGGCGAACGGCCGACGGTGCAGCTGGTGGGCGTACAAAAGAAGGCCGATCATTACTCCTTTGATTTTAAGCAGCTCGGGCGCTGGGTGGATATGGCCGATCGCTGCGGCGTGCGCTTTTTTGAGATGTCGCATCTCTTTACGCAGTGGGGGGCGGCACACTGTCCCAAAATTATCGCGATAGAGAACGGCAAAGAGCGCAAGATATTTGGCTGGAAGGACAGCGCCTCGGGCGATAAGTATCGCAATTTTCTGGACCAGTTTTTGCCGCAATTAGTGCGCTTTATCGAAAAGCGAGGCTTAAAGAAACGCTGCTATTTTCACGTATCTGACGAGCCGCACAAGGACCATCTCGAAGCTTTTTCGAAAGCCGCTGCGATCGTGCATGGTCATCTCAAGGGATATCCCTTTATAGATGCGCTGTCCAATATTGAGTACTACGAGCGCGGTCTAGTGCGTTTGCCGATCCCGGCCAGCAATCATATCGAACCCTTTGTCGAAAAGGGCATCAAAAACCTATGGACCTATTATTGCGTTTCGCAGTGGGATCAGGTCTCCAACCGTTTTTTTAATATGCCTTCGGCGCGCAATCGAATTTTGGGGGCACAGCTCTATAAATACGATCTCAAGGGTTTTTTGCAGTGGGGTTTTAATTTTTATTATGCGCAGTATTCGACGCGGCCGGTCAATCCCTTTGTCGAGACGGACGCTGGGCGCGCCTTTCCGGCTGGCGATGCGTTTTTGGTATACCCGGGGGTAGAAGGGCCGATTGACTCGCTGCGCAGCGAAGTGTTCCGCGAGGCGCTGCAGGACCAGCGCGCGCTGCAACTTTTGGAAAAATTGCAGGGGCGTGCCAAGACGCTCAAACTCTTAGAGCAGGGCGCGGACGAGGCGATTACGATGAAGTGCTACCCGCGCGATATGGACTGGCTGTTGAAGATGCGCGAGCGCTGTAATAGAAGAATTGCAGCATTGGTAAAATAGGAGACATAACTGTGCCCACGACCTTGATTGCCCATATCCCGCTTTTGAGCGGCACCTACGAAATAACGATAGAAAATCAGCATATCGCTGCGCTAAAGCCGTCGGCTGTAGAGACCAAACTGTGCGCGGGGCCGACGCTCTTCGATATTCAGGTCAACGGCTATGGCGGTCGCACCTGTCGGATTCCCGCGCCAGAAAAAGAAGACGCGCTGGCCTATATCGCACGGCTTTTGCGCGAGCGCGGTATTGGCTGGTGGATGCCGACGATTACGACGGCGAGTGCGGAAGATTTGCTGATGGCTTTTCAGTGCTGTGGACGAGCGCTGGATGCCGATGCCGACACGGCCGCTTCGATAGCGGGGCTGCACTTAGAAGGGCCCTATATATCGAAGGTCGATGGGCCGCGCGGTGCGCATGGTTTAGAGCACGTGCGGCCACCTGATTGGGACGAAGTGCAGCGTTTGCAGGAAGCCTGTGGCGGGCGGATCAAGTTGCTGACCTTGGCGCCGGAGGTGGAGGGGGCCGTGCCTTTTATAAAAAAATGTATCGCTGCGGGCATTGTCGTGGCGATGGGGCATACGGACCTAGATCGCGATTCACTGGCGCGCGCCGTCGACGCGGGGGCGACCTTGTCGACGCATTTGGGCAACGGTGCGCACGACCAGGTCCAGCGCCACAACAACTATTTATGGTATCAGTTGGCCGAAGAGCGCATCTATGCTTCGTTTATTGCCGACAGCCAGCATTTGCCGCAGGAGTGTTTGTATTCGATGCTGCGCGCCAAGAGTTTTGAGCGTTCAGTACTGGTGTCGGACTCGGTGCTCTTAGGCGGTATGAAACCGGGGGTATACCAGGTGCGCGGGCGCGAGATCGAAATGTTGGAGTCGGGGCGCATCGTCATACCGGGGACGCCGAATCTGGCGGGTAGCGGCAGCCATTTGTTGCAGTGCGTGGAGTTTGCTACGGCCTTAGGTAAAATCGAACACGCGCGGGCTTGGGCGATGGCGAGTTTGAATCCGGCGAATTTGATGGGCATGGATGATCGCTTGGGGCTGGAGGTGGGTAAGGAGGCTTCGCTGACGGTGTATACGCTGGGGCAAGATGGGGCACAGGTGGAAGTGGTCGAGACCTGGGTGGCGGGGCGCAAGGTCTTTGATGCGGCGCGCGATGAGCGGATAGTGATGCCGGAGAGGCCGTTGGATGCGGCGGCGCCGATTTGAGATCTTATGGGAATAGAGATGAAATAATTTGAAATTAATAGAGAGTAGAGAGTTTATGAGTGTGAATGAGATGGGGAGTGTTTCCGATGGGCGGCATATAAGTAATGGGTGGGTGATTCCGAGTGAGGGCTATTGTGATCAACCTTATGTGGTTAAGACGGAGGATGGGGCTTGGCTGTGTATTATGACGACGGCGTCGGGGGTAGAGGGGGCGAGCGGGCAGCATATTGTTTCGGCGCGTAGCATGGATCGGGGCAAGACGTGGTCGGAGTTGGTCGATGTCGAACCGATCGACGGGCCGGAGGCTTCGTATGCGGTTATTATGAAGGTGTCTGCGGGCAGGGTCTATGCCTTTTATAACCACAACACGGACAATGTGCGCAAGGTGAAGGCGGATAATCCGCCCTATGCGGATGGTTATTGTGCGCGGGTAGATAGTTTGGGGCACTTCGTTTTTAAATACAGCGACGATGGTGGTCTGAGTTGGTCGGAGCAGCGCTACGATATTCCGGTGCGTGAAATGGAGATCGATCGACAGAATGCGGATGGAGGGCGGTTGCGCTATTTCTGGAATGTCGGCAAGCCGCTTATAACGCAAGAAGCGGCCTATGTGTCGCTGCACAAGGTGGGTGGGTTTGGCGATGGTTTTTTTACCAGCAATGAGGGCGTGTTGCTCAAGAGTGAGAATATCTTAACCGAGCGCGATCCGCAAAAGATTACTTGGCAGACCTTGCCCGACGGTGAGCGCGGGCTGCGCGCCCCCGAGGGCGGCGATACGGTATCCTCTGAGCACAGTTATTCGCAGCTTTCGGACGGTTCGTTTTATTGCGTGTATCGCACGATTGATGGTTACCCGGCCTGCGCCTATTCGCGCGATGGTGGGCATACGTGGTCGGAGCCGGAATACAAAAAATATGCCGATGGGCGCGTTTTTAAACATCCGCGTGCGGCTAATTTTGCCTGGCGCTGCGAAAATGGCCACTACCTCTATTGGTATCACAACCACGGCGGGCGCTTTATCCGCGAGCATCCGCAGCCGCGCGGCAATGCCTACCAAGATCGCAATCCAGTTTGGCTCTGCGGCGGCGTTGAAGTTGACGGGCCAGATGGAAAGCTCATCCACTGGAGTCAGCCGGAGATTGTACTTTATGATGACGATCCCTATATCCGCATGAGCTATCCGGATTTAGTGGAAGAAGGGGGCGAGTATTTTCTAACGGAAACGCAGAAGGATGTCGCGCGCGTGCACAAGCTGGACAAGGGGCTCTTAGCGGGGCTGTGGGCGCAGTTCGAGAGCACGGAAATTACGCGTGCGGATCTTTTGCTAGAATTAAAAGAATGCGGTCCCGCCGTGCTTGATATGCCGCTACTCCCGCTCTTTAATAAGAGAGGTCCGCATAGTCCATATGGTTGCCAAGATCTGCGCGCGGGTTTTAGCCTGGACTTTTGGCTGCTGTTGGAGAGTTCGGCGGTGGGGCGCGTGTTGTTGGATACGCGCTTGGAAAATGGCCAGGGTCTCATGGTGCACTATACGGGCCATGGCCAGCTGGAAATAGTGCTCAATGACGGGCGCAGCGAGAACCGCTGGGATTGCGATCCGGGCACGGTCGGTGTGGGCAAATTGCACCACGTGGCCATTATTGTCGATGGGGGGCCCAAGATCATCAGTTTTGTCGTCGACGGGCGGCTCTGTGACGGCGGTGAATTTCGCCAATACGGCTGGGGGCGTTTTAGCCCTTATTTACGCGAGGCCAATGGCGGCGAACGATTGGTCGTCGATGGGGCGGTGCAGTCGCTGCGCATCTACGGGCGGGCGCTGCGCATAGCGGAGGCCATCGCGCATTTTCGCGCTGGGTGAGAAATGATATCTCTTAAAAAAGGCGCTACTGGGCTGTGAGATGCCCGCCTATTATTGGCATGAGAAGAGCTAGCTAATGGCGACTTTCTGGCGTCGACCTTTCTTTGTCGCTATCTCTCTCTTTTTGTTTTTGGGAGCCTGTGCTCTCTCCCTTTTTGCCGCGTTAGTTGGATCTGCCCACTCTGTAGAAGAGTTGGTCCTATCCACTGCCGACAGCACGGCTCCCTATAGTAATATCCTTCCCGCCGACTACGTTGGGCCGCAGGTCTGCGGCGAATGTCACGAGGAAAACTACGCCCATTGGCAGCGTCATCCGCATAGCAAGATGAATGCTTTGGCTAGTGCTGAAACGGTGCTGGGCGATTTTTCTGGTGTCGAGGTCGAATACGGCGGCGGGCGCGCCGTTTTTAGCCGCGAGGGCGAGGACTTTGTCGTCGAGTATTATCGCGGCGGCACGTTCGAACGCAAATTCAAGATAATGCGAGTCATTGGCTGGCGCTACGAGCAGGACTACGTCGCCGTGCAGGTGAAGGGGCCGGAGCCGGCAGGCGATTTACTCTACCGCGAAGAGATCCGTCTGCGCTTCTCCTATTCGTTGGAAAAACAGCGCTGGTTTCCGCAGAGCTATATGGAGCCGACCGAATATCAAGGTTCGGAATATCTGGCCAACAAAACCTTGCGTTACGACCCCTTTGAGCCAGACCGGGTCTCTTTTAATAAACGCTGTTCTCGTTGTCATAATACTTATTCCTACGACTTAAGACTCTACAAGATATATACGAAAAATGGCATGCTCTCCGGTTTTGCGCCGGGGCCGGGGCTGAGTCCGCAGGTCGTTAAGGCGTTGGCCAGTGCGCAAGGAGATCTCGATTTATTGGGCAAAGAAGGTCTGCCTGTCGAGCGTTTTGTGACGGTGGGTATTAGCTGTGAGAGCTGTCATTTTGGTGGGCGCGAACACGCCGAGAATGCGCGTGAGATTCGTTTTGTGCCGACGCATCCGCTCTTGGAAAAGTGGACGCCGGACCACGAGGGCGCGCGCGAGGAGGCCGATATCGTCAACGCCATTTGCCGGCAGTGTCACCACTCGGGTATTGGGGCCGAGGACAATTGGCCCGACGGATCGGCCAGCGTCAACTCGATGGAAGCGGTGGAGATGGATCGCGGTGCCTGTCAGGGGCAGCTGCGCTGTACGCATTGTCATAGCACGCACGAGAGGGGACCGGAAGCAGGGGCGCCGGATCGCCAGCAGCATATCGACGCCTGTCTCTCGTGCCACCTCGAGCTCAGAGAAGAGGCGGTGCTGCGTGTGCATAGCCGCCATGAAACGGGCCAGGTGTCCTGTTTAGATTGCCATATGCCGCGCATTGTGCAGGGTTTTAATGTATATAATCGCACGCATCGAATCTCCTCGCCCAACGAGCCCCATATTCTAGCTACTGGCATGCCCAATGCCTGTAATCTATGCCATCTGGATAAGTCGTTGCTGTGGACGCGCGACGAATTGGCCAAGGGCTGGGGGCAGCATGTGGAACTATCGTCGCTGTTAGAAAAACAATTTGGTCCGGACCTGAGTAAAGCGACGGGCGAAGTATGGTTGCAGTATCCATTTTCGATGGCGCGTACCGTCGCCGCTGGTGCCTATGCTCGCTCGGACTCGGGTGCGGCGGCGCTGCCGAGAATGATAGAGCATCTGGGTGAGGATAACGCCTATGTGCGCATGCGATTTTTGCAGGATATCGAGCGTATCGTAGGGCGGGAGTTGACGAGCGGAGAATACGACGTGATGGCGACGCCGGCAGTGCGAAAAAGACAGGTCGAGAATCTGTTGAAAAAAAGAATGAAGAAATAAAAGAGCCATTGCTGAACAATCATCAATTGGGCTGGGGGTATAAGCCCCAATCGCGGGTAGCCTGGCACCCGCCAAATAGTTTTTGAGATGAGTGCCTGGTTGTAATACGTTGCTGCAGGCAATGACTAGGCCACCGCCGCGCGCTTCTGGACCTCGATGTGGGATATTCGCCATAATTACGGTCAAATCGACTGCGAATGGCAGGAGACATGGGATAGCGTAGCGCTAGGCTGAGTGCTTGTAGGTGGGGAAATTATCTGTGGGGATTTTTGGCTTGGAAAAAATAGCCGCAATAACCGGGGCCGATCGGGGGTTGGGCTTGGCGCTGACGGCCGCCCTTTTAGAACGGAGATGGCGGGTCTTTGCCGGACAGTACTTGAGCGACTGGCCAGAGTTGGGTGCTCTGTTGGGCCGCTACGGCAATAAGCTGGAAATCGTGCCGCTCGATGTGGCGTCGCAGGATTCCGTGCAGGCGGCGGCGCAGTCCATTGGGCAATTGGCCGAGAGAGTAGACCTGCTGATAAGCGGCTGTGCTTTGTCTCTTCGGAGGCGGGTAGTATAAGCCGTGCCAAGCGCAAGGCGTGGTATAGTTATTGTATGTCAAAAGCCGCGCTGAATATGGGGGTCAAAAATATCTTTAATTTGTTGCGCCCAGAAGGCTATACTTTCCGGCTCTATCACCCGGGTTGGATGCGTTCGTATATTGGCGGCAGCAAAGGCACTAGAGCAGCGATGGAGCCGGAAGAGGCGGCGGTGCCGGCACTGGCTCATTTTCTCGAAAACTATAGCGATAAAAAAGCCGAGGACGAGTTAGTGATGAAAGATTGGCGCGGGCAGGAGTGGCCTTGGTAGGGAGGCGAGTATGCAAGAAATAACGATCTACCAGTTGGATGCCTTTACTGGCCATCTTTTTGGCGTCAAACCGGCGGCGGTCTGTTCTTTGGAGGGCGAGCGCGTGTTGTTGACTGGGCGCAGTGTCTATTATATGCAGGGCAAAATCTATTTGTCATAAGCGCGGTCCATTTTGTCTAAGGAGAAATACCATGCCAGCTAGCTTCAGAGAGCTGACGGATTTTTTTAAAGAAGTCGGTGCCGCCGATGTGAGCCATACCAACAAAAGTTATTTGGCCCACTGCATCGGCGTGCACAACGATATGAAAAAATGGGACTGTGACGAGGAGATGTGTCGGGCGGGGCTCTACCATTCGATTTACGGCACGGAACTTTTCCAGGACTTTGCCCTACCCGTGGCGCGTCGCGGCGAAGTGCGCGCGCTTATCGGCGAGCGCGCCGAGTATCTGGTGTACGTCAATTGCGCTATGGTACGCGATTCATTTGATGCGCTCTTTGCCCAGCGTGAAGCTCCCTATGTGATTGGGGATCGCCTGACGGGGCAAGACATCGAAATGACGCAGCGCGACTTTGACGATTTAGTATTGATGCATTTGTGCGATTGGTTAGAGCAGGTCGCGCGCTGGGAGAATTGGGACTATCGCCGCGCCGCCTTTGAGGGTATGGCTCGGCGCTTAGGCGGCATTGCAGAGACGCGCTGGCAGGAAATTATTTCACAGGCACCGACACAATAAAAGGAGATTCAATATGCAAGAGAGAACAGGCGAAATTACCAATCCATTTGTGCTCAAAGACGAGGACGGCTATAGCTGGCTCAAGGGTAATCTCCATTCTCATACCACGAATTCCGATGGCAAGGCGGAGCCCCAGGAACGCCTAGATGGCTATGTCGGCCAGGGTTACGACTTCCTCTGTCTTTCCGATCACCACAACATAACCCGCATTGACAGCGTTGAGGTGCCCGACGGATTTATCGCGATACAGGGGGCCGAACTGCATCCGGACAATCCATTTGGCGGCCAGAAGCACCACTTTGTCTGCTTGAATATTCACGAGGATATGGACGCGCAGAATATGCCGCCGCAGCACGTCATCGACGAGGTGAATAGGCAGGGCGGGGCGGTGTGGCTGGCGCACCCGCACTGGAGTTCGGTTAATATCCAGCGCGATACCAAGCCCTTGAGCGGTTTTGCCGGTATCGAAGTGTTTAATACGACGTGCCGTTGCGCTGGGCGCGGCGAGTCTTCGGTGCATTGGGATGACTGGATGGAGCAGGAAAACCGCCTCTATCCGGCCCTGGCCAACGACGACGCGCACGCTGTAGATGCAGCCCAGCGCGACACGTATCAGGGCTGGAGCTGGGTGCGGGTAAAAGAGCGTACGGCCGAAGCTGTTTGCGAGGCGTTGGTGCAGGGGGCTTCCTATAGCAGCACGGGGCCGCAGATACGCGATATACGGATTGGACGCAATGCTACAGGTGTCGTGGAGGCTACGGTGGAATGCTCACAGGCGCAGCGCATCGCTGCGGTGCACGATGCGTATGGC
>JBLHGI010000270.1:0-8436 GCA_047616505.1 Planctomycetota bacterium | reverse complement strand
CCCTCACCAGCCGCACCAAAACCTGCGCCCGGTGTGCCGACTACATGCACCTTCTCCAGCATATAGTCAAAGAACCCCCAGCTATCGTGCCCTTCTGGAGCTCTCAACCACAAATAGGGTGCATGCACGCCACCGTAGACTTCAATGCCGGCCGCCGTCAGCTTTTCGCGCATGATCGCCGCATTTTCTAAGTAGAAGGCAATGATCTCGGCGATGGCCTTTTTACCTGCGGGCAAATAAGCAGCCTCGGCACCGCGTTGCACGGGGTAAGCGACGCCGTTGAACTTGGTCGAGTGACGTCGAGCCCATAGGCGATGCAAGTCTACCCTCTCACCGCTTTTGGTATACCCCTGTAGCTCTTTCGGCACGACCGTATACCCGCAGCGCACGCCCGTAAAACCGGCGTTCTTGGAAAAGCTGCGAAACTCGATAGCGACCTCGCGTGCCCCCTCGACCTCGTATATCGAATGGGGGATCGACTCATCCGTGATATAGCCTTCGTAGGCAGCATCAAAGAGAATAACGGCCTTTTCGCGCTGGGCATAGGCAATCCATTCGGCCATTACTTCGCGCGTCATAACCGTTCCGGTGGGATTATTGGGCGAGCACAGATAAATAATATCGACGTGCTCGCTCGGCAGCGACGGCATAAAGTCGTTTTCGGCCGTGCACGGCATATAAACCAGACCGTCGTAACGGCCGTCTTGAGCACGGCCAGTGCGCCCCGCCATAACATTGCTATCACAGTAGACTGGGTAGACCGGGTCGGTGAGAGCGACGATGCAGTCATCGCCAAAAATTTCCTGAATATTGCCCGAATCGCACTTGGCGCCATCGGACACAAAAACCTCGCCGATATCTACTGGTACTCCGCGCGCAGCGAAATCGTTATCGACAATGGCTTGGCGCAGCCATTCCTGCCCCTGGTCCGGGGGGTAGCCCTGGAAACTCGCGTCGTATGCCATCTCTTCGACCGCATCCTTCATCGCGTCTATCATAGGGCGCGGGATACCCTTGACTACGTCGCCAATGCCGAGGCGGATGATATCCGCCTGCGGGTTGGCATCGGCAAAAGCTGTGACGCGACGACCGATTTCTGGAAAGAGATAACCCGCCGCTAGCTTCAAGTAATTTTCGTTGATGTGTGCCATAGTATTTGTTTTCTTTTTAGTCCCTTCTGTTAACTTGTATGTATCTAAACGAAAAAAAATCTAATGCAGTAGCTCCATTCAATCAAGCGAGGTTTTATGGATATCAGCTTTATGGCTAGCGCCGGCGAAGAGGGCAATTGGAGCCTGGCGGAATGCGCACTCTGGGCAAAAAAAAATGATTTTGACTGCGTCCGCCTAGCCAACCGCGGCGCGCTCGATTCGCAGAAAATGATCGACGGCGGTGCCGGCGAAGTCCGCGCCACGCTGTCCGAACACGATATCTATCTCTCTTGCATCACCGCCCATCACAACCTACTCGACGACGACGAAGAGATGGCAACCGCCGAACAACAAAGGCTCATCAAAGCCATTCAGTCGGCCCGTGCACTCGAGTGTCCCGTCATTATCACCAGCAGTGGCTCACCCGTGCGCAACGGCCAGTTCTACGGCATGTTCTCTTCACCGCCGGGCAATGCCAGCGACCGCTCCGACGAGTTAGTAGAACGCTTCCGCGTCATGTTTGAACCCGTCATGGCCGTGGCCGAAGACTTGGATATCAAAGTCTCACTCGACGTAGCTGTGCGCATGGGACAGATCGGCTGCAACCCCGAAATGTGGGAAAAAATCCTCGACGCCGTGCCTTCAGAGCACCTGGGTTTGTCTTGCGACCCCTCGCACTGGCTGTGGATGGGCATGCTACCGGTCGAGGACGTCATTCGCGACTTCGCTGGCAAATGGTATTTCGCCGACGTCAAGGACTGCGAAATCAGCGAGCGCATGCGCTACCGCCAAGGCATCATCGGCAACTCGTGGTGGCAATATCGCGTACCGGGGCGTGGCCAACTCGATTGGTCTACCATTATCGGCGCGCTGTGGGAGTCCGGTTACGACTACGTGCTCTGCGTCGAAAACGAAGATCGCGGTTTCCCCGGCTTAGAGGGGTTTGCCTACGGCTGCAAACACCTGCGGCAGCTACTGCCCCCCAAAGAAGCGCAGTATCAGCGCACGGGCGACTATTGGAAGACCAGCGGCTGGCAGCGCAAAACACCTTGAGCCAAAACGCGAAAATAACGCGCAGCGGCTCCTAGCGAGCAGCAAAGCTTTCCTTGCCATAGGCCGTTCTGTAGTATATTCTTACAGAACGGCCTATAACAGATATATACAACTAAAGAATGTGCTATGAGCGCTCCGTCATTCCGCCTCCAACAGCGACAGCAAATTCAGCTGACATTTGCAATGCCCAGCGGCGGATAACCTGGTATAGTTCGTAGCAAGTACCACGACCCGATCTAAGTATCCACCCGCTGCGAGGCATTTCGCAGTGGGTTTTTTTCTTTAAGCTCTTTTGTCGGAACAAAACGACCATAAAATTTTCACACGCCCTTGCGGCCGAATACAGCATAGACGAGGAAAAATGAGCAACGCCAAGACCGACGATAACTCAGCAGAAGAAAACAGCGAAAAAGCGCGCGACTTTTTGCGCGAAGAAATAGACCAGGATCTGAAGAACGAGCGCTATGCGAAAGTCGTCACCCGCTTTCCACCCGAGCCCAATGCCTATATGACGATTGGCAATGCCAAGGCGATCTGCATCAATTTTGGCATCGCCGAGGAATACGGCGGCCAGTATAACTTGCGCTTTGACGACACTAATCCCGCCCGCGAAGAACAGGAATTTGTCGATGCCATCAAAGAAGATATCCGCTGGTTGGGTTTCGACTGGGGCGAACACGAATACTACGCATCGGACTATTTCCCACAACTCTATGCATGGGCCATCGAGCTGATCGGAAAAGGCTTAGCCTACGTCGATGACCAATCGGCCGACGAAATCCGCGCCAACCGCGGCACCCTGACGGAGCCGGGGGTAAATAGTCCCCACCGCGAGCGTTCCAGCAAAGAGAATCTCGCCCTCTTCGAGCGCATGAAAAAAGGTGAGTTCTCCGATGGGGCTAAGGTCTTGCGCGCCAAGATCGACATGAGCTCGCCCAATATCAATCTGCGCGATCCCGTCATGTATCGCATTTTGCACATGGAACACCACCGCAGCGGCAATGAATGGTGTATCTATCCGATGTACGATTGGGCGCACGGGCAGAGCGATTCCATCGAAGGCATTACGCATTCGATGTGCTCCTATGAATTTGCCAACAACCGGCCGCTCTACGATTGGTTCATAGAAAAACTGGGCATCTTCCCCTCGCGTCAGATCGAGTTCGCACGCGGCAATATAACCTATACGGCACTTTCCAAGCGCTATATCCGGCAAATGATGGAGAGTGGGCATATCGAGGATTGGGACGATCCGCGCACCTATACCCTGCGCGGCCTGCGCCGTCTGGGCTGCCCGCCCGAGGCCATTCGCCGCTTCTGGCAGGAAGTCGGCGTGGCCAAACGCGACAATAATATCGATATCTCGCTGCTCGAATACTGCATGCGCAACCAGCTCAACAAAACGTCGCTGCGACGCATGGCCGTGCTGCGCCCGCTCAAAGTAGTTATCGAAAATTACCCCGAGGGCGAGAGCGAAATGCTCGACGCGGTCAACAACCCCGAAGACGAGAGTGCCGGCAAGCGCCAAGTTCCTTTCTCACGCGAGTTATATATCGAACGCGAAGATTTTATGGAGGACCCGCCGAAGAAATTTTTCCGCCTCTCACCCGGCAAAGAAGTGCGCCTGCGCTATGCCTACTTTATCACCTGTACCGACGTAATAAAAGACGAAAATGGCGAAGTCACCGAATTGCGCTGCACCTACGACCCGGCCACGCGCGGCGGCGATTCACCCGATGGGCGCAAAGTCAAAGCGACGCTGCACTGGGTTTCGGCCCAGCATGCCGCCGAAATCGAGGTCCGTCTCTACGACCGCCTCTTTAAAGTAGAGAACCCGCTCAAAGTGCCCGAAGGAGGCAGTTTTCTCGACCATATCAACCCGGATTCCTTAGAAGTCATCTCGCTGGCCTATGCCGAACCGACGCTGGCCAACGCCGAACCAGGCGCTTCTTTCCAGTTCGAACGCATCGGTTATTTCTGCGCCGACGCCAAAGACCACAGCGCAGAAAACCCAGTATTCAACCGCACCGTAACGCTGCGAGACACCTGGGCGCGCATGCAAAAAAAGGGCCAATAAGCGCTGCGTAAAAAGGCCCCGAGCACATGTGCTCGGGGCCTTTTTATTTTTTCCACTCCTAAAAGTTACTTAATACCCCTGCGGGCACCCCCTCTTTAAACACCCTCTCCTTCTACCACCTTCCTAGGTTTTTTCCACTCCTTCTCCAGCTTCGCCGCCTTCTTTTTTGACAGCCCGCCCAACGCATTCATCGCCTGTATGAGACGCATGCGCATAAGATCCTGTCCCAATAGCACTACGGCCTCAAAGAGCGGCGGCCCCACGCGCGTACCAACCATCGCCACCGTCAATGGCACCGTAATATCGCGCACCGGCCACTCCCAGTATTCTGCCACTCCGCGAATAGCTGCCTCGATGCGCTCCTTGTCCCAATCCAACACTTCATCCAATGACCAGATCGCCGTTTGCAACATCGGTACAACCTCTTCGGCTTCGCGTTTTTTTGGAACGAGATCCCCGGGATCTGGATCGACTTCGCGCGCCAGAAAAAACGCCGCTTTCGGTATAAAATCGCCCAGCGTCTCCATGCGCTGCTGCAACAACGGCACAATCTGAGCAATGTATTCATCGTTGAGCAGCCAAGACTTTAGCTCGTCTAGTATTTGCTCAGGAGTGCGTTCTTCGCGTAGGTAACGCCCATTGAGCCAATTGAGCTTCTCTATATCAAAAATCGACCCACCCAAGCTGATCCGATCGGGATCAAAGCTCTCTGCCAGTTGCTCAAAGCTAAATTTCTCCTCTTCCCCCAGAGGCGGATACGCCATCAGCGCCAAGTAATTGAGCAGTGCATCACTCAGATACCCGGCGCGACGATAATATTCGACAGAGGTCGGATTGCGCCGCTTCGACATCTTGCTGCCATCTGGATTGAGCAGCAATGGCATGTGTATATACTCGGGCGGCTCCCAGCCAAAGGCCTCGTAGAGCACAAGGTGTTTAGGCGTCGAAGTAATCCACTCTTCGCCGCGAATCACATGCGTGATCTTCATGTGATGATCGTCGACGACAACGGCCAAATGATACGTTGGAAAGCCATCGGATTTTAGCAAGACCTGGTCGTCGGATTGGGCATAATCCAATTCGATATCACCGCGCAAACGGTCTTTGACCACACAGGTACCCTCGTCGGGCATCTTTAGACGGATTACATGCGCTATATCATTGGTCAGGTTCTCTTCGATCTGGGCTGCAGATAAGTGCCGACAGTGTCCATCATACCCCAAAGGATCCTTGTTGCGCATCTGCTCTGCACGCAGCTCGGTCAAGCGCTCGGGCGTACAAAAACAATAGTGGGCATGCCCCTTGTCGACGAGCTGGCGCGCGTGTTCCAGATACAGATCCAGGCGCTCGCTCTGGCGATAGGGTCCGTATGGTCCCCCGACATCCGGCCCCTCATCCCAGTCCAACCCCAACCAGCGCAACGATTGAATGATCTGCTCTTCGTATTCCCGGCGCGAACGGCTTTGATCCGTATCTTCGATCCGCAGTACGAATTGCCCGCCGTATTTCTGCTTGAGAATGCGATCAAACAACGCTTGATAAGCCGTTCCCACATGTATAGGGCCGGTCGGAGAAGGTGCTATGCGGACGCGAACTTCGCTCATATCGTATTTCCTCTAAGGCGTAAAACCAGCGATAACAAAGTATTAAAAGTAATATCTGCCGGCGCGAACGCAACGGAACGCGGTTGCATTATTCGCTCAATTTAATCATCTTATATAGACTATAGTACGTCCTGCCTCTCGAAGATCCGCCGCCGCGTTCCGTTTTACGCCCACCGTTAACAGCGTCTCCTCGATAGCAACAACGCATTATTACTGAAAGGGTTACATGCTCTTTAGCGAATTAAATTTACCAAAGCCCGTAGTAAAAGCTCTCGATGAAATGGGCTACGAGGAAACGACGCCGATTCAAGAAAAGACAATGCCCCATATCTTAGCGGGCAAGGACGTACTCGGACTCGCCGAAACAGGATCGGGAAAAACCAGCGCCTGCGCCATTCCCTTGGTCTCTGTGGTCGATGTCGAAAATCGCAATATTCAGGCACTTATTCTCGTGCCCACACGCGAGCTGGCACTACAGTATGTGCAAGAAGTAGACGAAGTCGCCAAACATTCCGAAGTCGTGCCCTTTGCCGTCTTCGGCGGTTTTGACATGGATATACAGAAGGCCAAACTCAAGCACGGCGTGCATGTATTAGTCGCAACTCCCGGGCGCCTAATCGACCTAATTTGGAACCACCGACTAGACCTGACGCAGGTCAAAACCGTGGTCCTCGACGAAGCCGACGAAATGCTCAAAATGGGCTTTATAGACGATGTCGACTTCATCATGTCCTGCATGATCCAGGAGCATCAGACCCTGCTCTTCTCGGCGACCATGCCCAAGGAAATTGGGCGCCTGACGCAGCAATATCAAAAAGATCCAGTGCGCGTCGAACTCAATAACGAACAGCGCGCACCGCAGTCGCTCAAGCACTATTTCCAGCATGTCGGGCGCAACCGCACCGATGAGTTGGTCGATTATATCGAAGCCAACGATGTCAAACAGGCCATCATCTTCTGCAATTCACGCGACAAAGCCGGAGAGTTGCTCAAGAGCCTACAAAATCGCTTGAACTCGGTGGATCTTATTCACGGTGGCCTCGAACAAGATCGCCGCACATCGATTTTTCGCCGCTTCCGGCAGAAGAAGGTCCGCTTTATGGTTGCTACGGATGTAGCTGGCCGCGGTCTAGACTTCAGCCATGTCACCCATGTCATCAACTACGACTTTCCCTTTAACCCGGAAGCCTACACGCATCGCACTGGGCGCGCCGGGCGCATGGGGCGAGAAGGATCTGCTGTTACTTTTGTCGGCGACCGCGACTTGAGCGATCTAAAACGCCTCTTCAAATCCTACCCAATCGAAGCGAATTGGCTCGGTAAAGAACCCGACCTCGAAAATGTGCGCGCCAAACAACGTGGTGGCGGTAGTGGTGGCGGTGGTGGACGAGGTGGCGGTGGCAACGGTGGCAGCGGTGGCGGGCGGCGCGGCGGCGGCGGTGGACGTGGACGCGGTGGACAAAAAACCGCCGCTAGTAGCTAAACTAACAAACAAATACCAGAGAATGTCTCAGTATATATTGCTAATATCCAATGGCAATACACTGCACTACACATCAACCTAAGGAGCCCATTGTGCAAATCGCCGACAACAGCGTCGTATCTATTCACTACACGCTGACCAACGACGCCGGAGAAACACTTGATACATCCGACGGCCGCGAGCCTCTCGTCTACTTACAGGGTGCCCAGAATATTATCCCGGGCCTGGAAAACGAACTGACGGGCAAGAGCGCGGGCGACGAATTCAACGTTACGATCCAACCAGAGGACGGTTATGGCGTCGTCAATGAGGAACTAGTTCAGACCGTACCACACAGCGCCTTTGAGGGCGTCGAAACGGTTGAACCTGGCATGCAGTTCGAGGCGCGTGGCGAAGACGAGGACACTCAGTTGATCACCGTCACTGCCGTCGATGAAGAAGGCGTTACCGTAGATGGCAACCACCCGCTCGCCGGCGAAGTGCTAAATTTCGTTGGTAGCATTGCCGAAGTGCGCGCAGCAACGGAAGAAGAGTTGCAGCACGGCCATGCCCACGGGCCAGATGGTCACCACGACCACTAGACCACGCCGTGCCTAGAGCCGACCTCGAGATCTGCATAGATGCGGCAGACCCAGCGCAGACCCAGAGGTCTGTTAGCGCCGCATATGCAGGGGGAGCCGATCGAGTCGAACTCTGCACCTCAATGCATTTAGAGGGCCTCACTCCTACGCAGCACTGTATAGAAATCGCACGCAAGGCCTTTATGAGCCGCCCCGGAATGGTCGTTATGATCCGACCCCGGGGCGGCCATTTTTTTTATAATCGGCGAGAAATTGAACAAATGCACGAACAGATTGCCATGGCCGCTGCGGCTGGAGCCGATGGAGTGGTGCTCGGCGCATTGGAAGAAGAAGACCAGCAACTACACGCCGCCATGGAGGACATCGTCTCGCGTGCCAAAGGGTTCGATCTACAGGTCACTTTACACCGCGCCTTTGATGCAACCCCCGATCCATACGAGACACTAGAGACGGCCATAGCCCTAGGCATAGACCGCATCCTCAGCAG
>JBLHGI010000269.1:0-8447 GCA_047616505.1 Planctomycetota bacterium | reverse complement strand
AGTTGGCAGATGGCAAAGGAGCACCCGGCTCTATTCTACGAGCCGATCCACGCGTTGGGCTCGTCGTCGCCTGCGGCGAAGGTGCTCTATTATTAGAACAGGTCCAACCTGCGGGCAAAGCGGCCATGCAGGGCACGGCCTTCCTACTCGGCAATCCCGTCGAAGTAGGCGCAGAGTTGGGTTCCTGAGCCCAGATAGGCCGTTTTGTATACGCGCTATATACGCAGGGCCTTCCCAGTATTTGTGTTATTGCTCTGGCCCGCCGTTGCCTTCTGCCAATCTATCACTCCTCCCAGCAATCGCGCCCTAGCCGAGAAAATCACCGGCATACAAGCCGATTCCACCCACAGTGATAGCCTCGTTCCCCGCACGGCCCTCTTGCGCTCGGCTTTCCTGCCCGGTTGGGGTCAACTCTACAACGGCAAGCCCTATAAAGCCGCATTTTTTGCCAGCGTTAGCGCCGGCTTATTGGCCAGCGTAATCAGCGAACAGGCAGCCCTCAGCGACGCGCAAACTCCACTAGAGTCCGAAGATCGCGCGGCCCGCCGCAACACGCGCATCCTGTTCTTTGCCCTCTCCGTCACTTTTGCCGCCCTCGATGCCTACATAGATGCCCATTTAGCCGACTTCAACAGCAGTTGGAGTACTCAGGTGCGTGCAGAGGGCGCACTGCTTACATTGCATGTGGACCTACCACCATAGGAGTATACGATGTTAGACAGCCAAGAAGTCGTCCGTTTTCGCGAAGAGGGCTATCTCGTATTCGAGCGTTTGATACACGGCCCTCAGCTCGATTACTACCTAGCCGCTTTCGACGAGCTAGTCGAGAAGAGCCGTTCCCTGAGTGAGTCCGAGCCGCATTTCTCTCTGGAGCTAGACGCCGAAGAAAAACCAATTGCCGGCATGCTGCACAAAGTGCAGGGCGTCTGCCTCATCGAGCCGCGCATTCTCGAACTGGCCAAAGAACGAGCCATCCTCGACCGCATCGAAACACTGCTCGGACCCAATATCGACCTCTTTGGCAGCAAGTTCTTTCCCAAATTGGCTGGTGGTGGCACCTCTACTCACTGGCATCAGGACAACTACTATTTCGGCACCGATTCGGACCAAATTATCTCCTGTGGCATCTATCTGCAAGATACCGATGCCGAAAACGGCTGTCTGCAGGTCGTGCCCGGCAGCCATCGCAGCGGGCGCCTAGCCGAGCACGAGCGCGATCCCAGCACACACGGCTCTTGGACACACGTCGACGAGCAGCAGGCCGTTATGTTGCCCATGCCGGCAGGCACGGTCGTGCTCTTTTCTTCTAACTTATTGCACGGCACAGCCGACAATACCAGCACCCGCACCCGCTATAGCACCGCCTGGCACTACATACCGGGCGATTTGGACTTGGCCAATTTTCCGCGCGGCGGCTACGACGACCGCTATATTGTGCGCGGCCAATAAATACCGGCGTAGCACTCCATGTTGCCTGCAATCGCAACCTCTCCTCGCGAGGTCGAGCTCCGTTTGCCTCTTTCCGTTCAGAGCATTATTGTACTCATACGACCTTAGTACTCCATCCGACCTTATTATTTATTTCACGAGTAATCCCATGGCTAAACGACGAATTCTCGTAGTCGAAGACGAGGGCATTACAGCCCTCCATTTGCAGTCTATCCTCGAAGAGGAAGGCTACGAAATAACCTCGACCGCCATCACGGGCGAAGAGGCATTAGAGTTCGTCGAGGAAATTCAGCCCGAATTGGTCCTACTCGACATAAAATTAGCGGGTGAGCTCAACGGCATCGAGACCGGTAGGCAACTGCGCGCCAGCTACCCACATATGCACCTCATCTATATTACGTCCTATTCACAGCCGGACATTCGCGCCCAAGCCGAAGAGACCAATCCATCTGGCTACCTGATCAAGCCCATCACAAAAGAAGAACTCTTCAAGGCCGTCAAAGCCGCCTTTGCAGACTGACCTACACCGGGAAGTATTGCGAGGATTATAAAAAGAAATCCCGACGCGCCACGCAGTGCGCTCGGGATTTTCTGTACGGTATAAGAAGTGTCGAACAGGACGGCGCGCTAAGAAACCAGCCTTTTTTCCAAGCGATCGACCCGCTCCGTCATAGAGCGCAACTGCTCTCCCGGCCACATCGTCAAACGCCAGTGGCGCGCGTGCGGACGAATGCGGTAACGCTGTTCCAAACGGGCAATTTCGCGCTCGAGCACCAACTGCAAGCGACCAAAGAAAAATAGGAAGAGAGGGTGTGTTGCCAGCGCCTCCTTGAGCGGCAGGCGACGGCCGCGCGCCAAGACCCCGACGCGGAAACAGAGCTGCCACATGCGCTTGTGCACCCGATACCACGCAAAGAGCACATAGCTGGCCGCACAGAGGCAGAAAAGCACTAAGAACGATATATATAAGTAAAAATAAAACATGCGAACTCCGGTTCTCATTATAGAGAAACCGCTGCTATAGTTCAGATCAGAAACTACTCTATTTAATCAGCGTCATCTTTCGCGTCTGTACAAAACGGACCGCACCCGCCGTGCTCAAGCGATAAAAATAAACACCGCTGCCCACGGCGCGGCCCGCGCCATCGCGACCATCCCAGGCCAAACGATAAAAACCCGCCGCCTGGTGCTGTGCCGCAACCAAGCGCCGCACTTGTTGGCCAATAATATCGTAGACGACCAGCGACACCTCTGCATTTTCTGGCAGCGCATATTCAATGCTCGTCGATGGATTGAAGGGATTCGGATAATTGGCATAGAGAGCAAAAGACTCCGGCCGCACACGCGCCGACTCCAACTGCGCTACAGAGCGCACGACCTGCCCCGAGTGAGCCACATAGCCTTCGCGCAGAGCAAACGCCGTCTCGGCATAATCGCCAATCAAACGAAAGCGCAACTCGGCCAACAAGCCCTGCCCCGACACCGCCTCACCCGCCACCAGTCCATTGCCCAATACGACTTGCCCAGACCGCCGGCTCAGCACGCCAAAGAGCGGCGCATGCCCCCCCTGGCTCTGCAAGAAATCCCCCGCACCGGGTCCAGCACCCTCAAAAAAAACCTGCGCCGGATCGTATTCTATCACCGCTCCATAAGCCTTGATCGCGTCTACCTCTTCGGCCCACAAGCGCAGCGTGACCTCACGCCCGCGCTCGCGCTCTTTGATCGCTTCTAACACAAAAAGCGTCTGCTCGTCGACCGCGCCGGCACCAGCCCAGCGCTTGCCCGCTATACTGCGACCAAAATTATCGACAAACGCAAAGAAATCGCCGAAGTCGACATCGCCATTGCCGTCTAAATCAAAGGGCTCGGCAGCACCCGCCGCCGGCTGGCCAAAAAAGTCTACAAAGAGAAAGAAGTCGTCGAAGAGCACGCTGCCGTCGCCGTTAAAATCGCCGGCTAAGCCCTGTGGATTAGCTACAACAAACTCCTCGGCATCTGAAAATGGGCCCACCAAACTACCCTCTACCGCGCGCACCCGCCAATAATAGCTCTGCCCTTCGTTCAGGCCGCGCCCCGTCGTCCAGCCCGTCTGCCCCGTACCGATAGCCCCTGCTCCTTCTACTACTCCCGAAACAGAGGCCGTCACCTTAGAAAAGTCGGCGCGCGAGGAGACCTGCACCGTATAGGTCAGCTCGCCACCTAGGCCAAAGGGACTCGCATTGGTAAAGAAAAACGTCGGGCGCAGGAAATCGCCTGTGCGCCCCAACTCGCTGGGCGCCGACGGCGCCGCCGAAGCCGTTGGCACGACCGCTACAGCCTCCGACGCAGCGCTCTCGTTGGGCGGCGTCTGGCGGTCGCTCGACGTCACCTGATACGAGTAGGTAGAATCGTCGATTACGTTGGGGTCGGTAAAAGTCGTTTTCTGCAAACCCGAAGCCAGCAGTTCAAAGTCGCCACCGGCGCTGCGATACACGTTAAAACCATTGAGATCGAGTTCGAGTTCGGCATCCCACGCCAACAGCACTTGGCGCGCACCCGGCGTAGCGCGCAATGCAAAGGGCACCGACGGCGCCAGCGTATCGGCCTGCGTCTGCGTCGTAAACGAAAAGACGGCGCTCTCCGTCGGCGGATTGTTGGCGCGGTCCGTCGAGCCGACGCGATAATAATAGCGCGTGCCCGGCGTCAGATTAGTCAGCGTCAACTCGTGTTCTAAGACATCTTTGCTAACACCTATTTTCAGATCTAAGAGTAGCGAGTCCGTGCTAAACTCCACAAAACTATCGGCCAATTCGTCGCTGTCCCACCGCACAATCGCCGTCGAATCGGCGGCGAGCGCGAGAATGCCACTGACAACCGGCGAGGTCAGATCGGCCAGCGCGTCCGTCGTAAATTGCAACACGGCGCTCTCCGTCGGACCGTTATTGTTCAGGTCCGTCGAAAAAACCTTGTAGAAATAGGTCGTCGACGCAGACAGGTTTGTCAGCGCAACCTCGTGGCGCTGGCCCGTAGACGGCAGCTCGCGGATAAAACCCAGTGCCGCCGTCGTGCCAAACTCGACTACGCCCTTGGCATCTTCGTCCGTGCGCCATTCAATCGTCGCCGTCTTGTCGCTCTTATAAATAACGCCGGGCTCTTGCGTAATGCGCGGCGCGGCCAAATCGACCTCGCGGTCCGTCGTAAACGTCGACGTCGCGCTCTCCGTAGCGCCGTTGCCAACGGCATCGGTCGATGCCACCACATAGCGATAAGTCGTGCCCGGCAACAAATTGCTCAGCACTAATTTATGGCTCAGCGCATTGGTGCCCGAACCCTCTTCTTCGTCAATGGCACTTGCGCCAAAGCGCACCGCACTATTGGCCGGCTCGTCCGTCGTCCACTCGACAATGGCCGTATCGTGCGTCTTCGACGTAACGGCGGGACCGGAGAGGATCACCGGGAACTGCGTATCGGGATCGTTATTCGTCGTAAAACTGCCCGATCCACCCGGCGGCTGCAAAACACCCACCCGCTTAGCCGCGGCCAAGCTGGGCTCAAAGCTGGTGCTCTTGCCGTTGGCCCCCTCGACCTGCACGCCATAGGCATAGGCCAGACCC
Organism: Planctomycetota bacterium; assembly: GCA_047616505.1. Lineage (GTDB taxonomy): Bacteria > Latescibacterota > UBA2968 > UBA8231 > UBA8231. The sequence goes on along the minus strand of JBLHGI010000269.1, from coordinate 3,405 downwards.
GGTTCTAAGCCCGAGATCGTCACGCTGTGTTCGCGCGCAAAACGCGGCCCGCCATCGGGCGCGCGATCGACCCCCTCAAACTCGTCGGGCGTGCCATACGTGCCGCCACTGGTGCCAAAAAACACCGTGGCCTTCGTCTCGACATCCGTCGTAAAACGCACGATAGCCAGCACGTCGCGCACTACGACCACCGGCCCTTCGACGATAACCGGCGGCAGCGTATCGCCGACCGCCGAGGTGCGCAGCTGTAGATCGCGGTTCCACTGCTCGTCGCCCTCGGGCCCCGTGCTCAGCGTGTCGCCGCTGGGCGAGACCACGCGAATGCGATAGCGGTAACGGCTCGACGATTCCAACCCCGCCAGCGTCACGCTGTGGGCATTGAGCACATCGGCCGACGAGGCATTCCAATCGTAGGTCACTTCGTCTGGGTCGTCGCCCTCGCCCTCGCGCACCAGACCATAGTCCACCAAAGCACCAGCGACCTGGTTCAAACGAAAGCTTATAATCGCCCCGGCGGTGCTGATAACGCGCGACGGCGGCCCTAAGAAACGCAGCGGCACCCCTTCTTTCTTGGTGCGAAAGGTCCCCGTCTTGACGACCGTAACCCGATCCTCCGTCATTAGCCCCGCTGTAATCAGGCTCTCTACGCCCACCAAGCGCGAAACCACTCTGTATTTGTATTCCGTGCCCGGCAGCAGCGCCTCGACCTGCGCCAAGTGCACCAGCGCCCCTGCGTCGTCATAGATGGCCACATCGTCGACAAAATTCGAGTCGGGCAGCGCGACGGCAAAACGCGTATCGGCCGGTCGATTGGTAAACCAGGTCGCCGTCGCCGATGCCGTCGTCGTCTGGATATCCAAATCCGTGCCCGCTGCCGCGCGTAAGTCCGGCGCCAGACGCGTGCGAAAAAGCCCGCTCTCGACCGGGCTAAACTGCCGCGACAAACTCGTCGACCACGCCTCGTATTCGTACTGCGTATCGACCGCTAAAACTTGCAATGCAAAGGCGTGCCGACGCTCGCGCAGCGCTACATCCAAGTCGGCATAGAGCGCCGCCTGCACCACCGAGATCTCAACTAAAAGCACCGCCTCCATCTCAGCGACGGCCGCCGTCTCCGCTTCGACGCCAGCCGCTTGTAATACTTTTACTGCCGCAATATCGGCCGCCGTCGCGCTCAGAAAGAGCGGATTGGCCACCGCCGTCCACACCGAGTCGCCTACAGCGCGGTAGCGCAGTGTGTCTTCTACGCCAGGCCAGCGGCTCTCCCATGCGATGTCCGCCCCATCGTGGCGGCGCTCCACGGCAAAGTTGAAGAGTTTGTTGGCAAAGCGGCGCGCGGCGCTAAAGCTCAGCTCTCCGAGTGCATAGACCAGCGTATCGGCATCGCTTGAAGCAGCATTGATTTGCACCTGTGTAATGGAAATGGTCGCGCCGGCAGCCGGTATTTCACCAACGACCACAAAACTCAGCGTGCCCAAAGCGCCCGCGCCCACCCCTGGCGTCCCCTCTAGCTGCGTGCCGCCGCTCTGAATTTCTTTTAGCGACCCGGTCACCGCCTCGGCAATGCCCGCAGGGGCGACCAAAGCCTCGATCAGACCCCCCGGCACAAACTCGACAAATTCAAAAAAAGTCGAATCGTATTGAGCGATCACTAGCGCGTGTTTGGCTGCTACCGCCCCCGCGATCTGCACCACAAAGTCCACCTGCGCACCAACGGCCGGCCCCGATACCTGTGCCGGTTCGAGCGCAACCGCAAATCCCGCATTGGAGCCCGCCTGCACCGTCGCGGTGGAGAGCAATGTGCAAAGGAGCACGATCCAGCTATAAATCATTTTATTTTTTACGCGATATACCATATCACCCAAGGCCGTTTAGACGTCCTTCTACGGACGCTCCAAATTTCAATGCGTTCATTCAAGACTCTATAATATAATATTAGCGCGATATATCATAGTTGATTTGCATCACAGCATCCCCTTGTAGTTGATCCCCCTAACTCCTATTTTCACACAGTAGATTTATCGCCATTTATCCCGAGAGGTCCGCCATGTACCGTCGTTTGACGCTTTTCCCCCTCCTTTTCACCTGCGTTCTGTCCCTGCTGCACTGCGGTAGCGACTCCGGCAAAGACGGCAGCGCCTCACCATCGCTTCCGGGCCCCGGTGGCGGCAGCGACAATGGAGGGAATACCACATTGAGCCCCAATGCCGAACTCAACGGCCGCTATGTGCAGACCATACGCATCGACGTCGAAAGCTTGACGGCCAGCGCCCCTGGCGAAGAGGTCGAACTTACCTTTGCCGCCAAAGGCTTGAGCAACGTCAAACAATTCGAATTCCGCCTGCGCTTGGACCCGGCCTCTGCCTTCGACTTTAGCGCGTCCTCTTTTGTGCCACTACAGCCCTTTATCGCCCCACCCGTCAGTATCGAAGTCACGGAAGAGGGTCTGTGGCGCACCGGCGGCGCCAGCGTGACGAAGCCGCTCGAAGGCGAGGCGACCTTCGGCACGCTCAAACTCAAGACGGCCAACGGTTTTGACGCCAATACACAGGTCCGCATCCAAGTGGACTTCTTTTCTGTCGGCCCCAGCTTCTCCGACCGCGACGACTACAGTTCCAGCGATCTAAAAATGGGCGTTGTCGTCAACGAATAATAGAAGGCTCTATACAGTAGAACTGGCAGATTGGCTTCTTTGCACAGGGGCGCTAATCTGCGGAAAAATTAATACGGCGAACAGCCGCCAAAACTCTTGACGAGTGCGGGCGATGCCTTATCTTTTAAGTTTGTTGTGGGGCTGTAGCTCAGTTGGGAGAGCGCCTGAATGGCATTCAGGAGGTCATGGGTTCGATTCCCTTCAGCTCCACCATTAATTTTAAAGGGGTTACGAGTTTTTACTCGTAACCCCTTTCTTTTAATATCTAACATCCGTCTAACATCCCGCTCGTTTTCCGTTGTTTTGCTTCCGTCACGGTCGCTGTGTGGCCACCTGACAGTAACCCCAATGCCATTGTAATCCCCCCATTGACATCCATAAGTCCCTCGCTACCGCCGCGAGTAGTGGGAGATACGCTACAGAACGGCATTAAAGCTCGATGAGACGGTATACAGGCAACAGTAGCGCTCTATAGGTATCGAGGGTGCCCGCACGCGACCGAGGCGCTCCTGTAGGGTTATAGAACGGATTCCGGCGAGTTAATACGGAGGAGACGGTGCTGAAGGCTTGTGTTGAAGGTTTGTCCGCTGAGGTGCTGATCGATAGACTGATCGGCAAGGTGCAAGAGGTAGATAAGGGTCCAGAATTTACATCCGTTGCCCTGGACCAATGGGCGTATTGGAACGAAGTCCAGTTGGTCTTTTCGAGACCGGCTACCCCAACCGATAATGCACATATCGAATCGTTTAATG
>JBLHGI010000268.1:0-8448 GCA_047616505.1 Planctomycetota bacterium | reverse complement strand
TGGCGTTAGCCTCTATTTTATACCTCGTTTTGCCGGTGTGCCACTGCGCTTTGCCTCTTTGGGGTCGTGGATTGCCGCATGTATTGCCGCCAGTATAGTATTGCGCGCATTGGCCTTTGCTGCTTTTGCTGCCGTCTCTCCCTATTGGGTGGCTTTGCTGTCTTTTAGTGCGCTGACTTTTCTTGCCGGTGTCGGTGCCTATATCTTCTTATTATTTTCCACGCTGCGCGCTGTCGATCCGCACCGCACCGCGATTCGCCCACTTTTCCCCTATTTTTTTGCCGCTCTATGTGGTTGGTCGGCGACAGCTATTATCGTGCAGTTGTTGACGCTGCAGGCAATAGAAGAGCGCAGTGGCCTGCTGCATCCGCACTGGAACGCATGGTGTATTGATCTCTTTGTCGGGTCTGTTTTATTGCCTGTGGCCTTTGCCTTTTCTATTCGCACCTTTCCTCTCTACCTGCGTTTGACGGCCGTGCGCTGGAATGTTGAACGCTATTTTTTCGTTTATATGGGGTGTTTTTTGTTGGCGATGCTCGCTGGGGCCTATTCTCTGTGGAGTGGCAGAGAAGTGGAACTAGTGGAGGGTTGTGCTCGCTTGGGCAAGGGGGTCGTATTGGTGGTTTTCGTGTGGAAGCTAGACCTTCTGACTCGGCGCGTGAAGGCCTGGATCGTAGAACGTGAGGGGGAACCGCCAAGTGAACCGCTGCGTCATCGGCGCCCGCGACCGGGTATGCCTGATTACGGTGAATTTGGGCATTTTGAATGGCTGGTCTACGCGGCCTATGGATGGTTAGTTTGCGCCGCGCTCTTGGATATCTATAGCGCTTTGGGAATATTGGGTGGGGAATGGGCTGTTTTTGATGCAAGTGCGTTGCGCCACGTATACCTGGCGGGTTTTGGCACCTTACTGCTCTTGGGCATGGCTCCGCGCATGGTGCCTGGTTTTGTGCATCGGCGCGGTCCGGCTTCTCCGCTGCTCGTAGATCTGAGTTTCTTTTTGGGTATGGCTGCGGTGTCGTTGCGCCTGTTGCCCTATTTCGCTCCGACTACTTGGTGGTCTGAAATACAGATGCAGCTTTTCGGGGTGTCGGGGCTTTGCGGATGGCTGGCGGTCGCGGCGCTGGCGGTTAATCTGTGGATTATGTGGCTGTGGGACCTAAACAAAATGGGCCCCGTACCAAAAGGTACGGGGCCCAAACAAACTTTGTAGTCGTAGCTCCTACTAGACGGGGACTACGCCTTCAGCGGCTGGGCCCTTTTGGCCCTGGACGACGCTGAACTCCACCTTCTGGCCTTCGGCCAGTGAGCGGAAGCCCTCGGAACGGATCGAGCTATGATGAACGAATACATCATCACCACTCTCGCGCTGAATAAAGCCAAAGCCCTTGGCGTCGTTGAACCACTTTACGGTTCCGGTCTCGCGATCTGCCATAATAATTATCCTTTTTCTGACAGGTTTACGTGAGCACAGAGCGTTTCGAACAGGAGAGAACAACTGCTTCGGGCTTGCTGTAGGGAGCTACTTCGGTAGGATTACTGCAGGAGTAAACTACATTCGGTAGGGAACTACATTTGAGCCAGGCAGGAATCTGCTGCATCGGACGACTCTACCACGGTGTTCGTTTCTGCATGTATTGCAAAAACATATGTCTTAGTAATATGATAAAAAGAAGTTTTAATAGCAAGTTATAAAAAGCAAGAGCAAAAATAAAAAAATAAGCCTATTCGCGGCCAAAATCGGCGAGGACCGCGGCCAATTCACCATACTCGCGCTGTGTGTTGGCATCGTTCTCGGTGGTTTCTGGTTTGAGCATAGCTAAGTGCGCGGCAAATATATTTCCCCGGTCTATTCCGGCTGCCAGCATGGGGCCATTGAGCGTATCGCCTTCATTCGAAGCGCTGTGCGAGCGGGGGGCGCTATTTTTGAGGGTTATTGCGGTGCGCAATAAGGCAAGTGCCTCTTGTCTATTACCCGTTTGCCAATGGGTGTACCCGAGTAAGTAGAAGGCGGCTGAACTGCGTGCATTGGTGCGGCTGGCGGCTGCAAACTGTGTTTGTGCCCCTGCTATATCTCCCTTTAGTAAGAGTATTTCCCCTAGTTTGAGCACAGTACCGGATTCTTCCTTGTTCATAGCCAATGCTGTGCGCACCTCGCGTTCGGCGCGTTCGAGATCAAATGGTGCTCCTGCTAAAGTGCTGGAAAACAGAGATCCTAGACGCAGATGGGCACGCGTTGAACGGGGGTTGACGCTTATTAATTGCTCCCAATGAGAGGCGGCTTCTGTATAGTGGCCCGTTTCAAAGAGCGCGTTGCCCAGATAATAGAGTCCGTCTTCGTGCGTGGGGTCCAAGGCTAGTGCCTGGCGAAAAATGGGTAGAGCCCGTTGCCAATGACCCTGCACGCGTAGCTGGGTGGCTTGGCGGTAGAAAAGCCAAAATTGTTTTATGTGTTCTTTCTCTTCGGGTGAGAGATTCGCGGAGGTAGGAGCGTGGGTGCGCGCTGCTTGCACATTGGCAGGAGCCGCTGTAGTGGCGGTGGCGTTCGGCGACGGTTCCCCGCCGTTGCAGGCGCAGAGGTAGAGGGTTAAAAAGAATAGTCGTTTCACGGTGTTGCTATTTCCAATACTTGGTCGACGGGTAGATCCTTGTAGAGCCTGCGTGCGCCATGGCTCCATGTTACTTGGAGTGAATCGACCTTAGATTGAGTGCCGAGGCCAAAGATTGCCTCGCCGACGGCGTGTTGCGAGTAATAGGACGGCGAAGATCCCAGTTGGCGAATGCGCTGCTGGCCGCCGGTCCAAAGACGCAACTCGACCCCCGCTGCTTCGCGAGCCTTTAGGCGCACTTTGAACCAATGGTGGGTGTTGTTGCTGTCGTTGCGTAGCAACACGGCCTCTGCGCCATTGGCGACGATGAACACGTCATCGTCGCCATCGTCGTCGTAGTCTCCGACGGCTAGACCGCGTCCCACCTGGGGACGAGTGAAGACCTCGCCGCTGGCGGGGCCGACTTCAAAGAATCCATCTTCGTCGCTTTTGTTCCAGAACAGTAAGGGGCGCATGGGCACTAGGCGAGTGGGGTCATCGCTCTGCTCAAAAGTGCTGCCGTTGGCGATGATGAGGTCTTGGCGGCCGTCGCTGTCGTAGTCGATGAAGGCCGTGCCCCAGCCCACGTAATCGAGGGCGATTTGGCCGAGTCCGAAGCGATCGGCTACGTCCATAAAGCGCAGGGCTGTTGAAGAGGTATCTAGTCCAGCCTCGCGATAATCCGCGTGCATGCTGGAGTAGAAGGCATTTTCCTGAGCGATCCAGTGCGTGACAAATAAGTCTATATCGCCATCGTTGTCCCAGTCGGCGCTGGCCAATCCCATGGCGCCGCGATAGTCGGCTACGTGAGCAGGGTGGCTTATATCGGCAAAAGTGCCATCCCCGAGATTGTGGTAGAGCGCGTTGTCGGAGAGGTCGTTGGCCACGTAGAGTTCGGGCAGGCCGTCTTCGTCAAAATCGCAGAAAGCCGCCGATAGGCTGCGCCCCTTTTTGTTCTGTACGCCGGCGGCGCTGGCCACTTCGCCAAACGGCAGGTCTGCGCCATCGTTGCGATAGAGCATATTGCGCTCTGGGGCATAGGTCGACGGATTGAGCGAGGCGGGGATGGCCGTGTCGTATTGTCGAGATCTCGTCGTCAGATGGTCGGGGTCGAAAGTGTATTGCACATAACCTGTCACGTAGAGGTCGAGATCGCCGTCGGCATCGTAGTCGCCCCAGGTGGCACCGGCCCAGAAACCTTCGCTTGCGTCGAACTGCTCTGGGGAAAAGGTTGCGTCCCCCGCATTGTGGAAGAGGGTATTGCGACCGTAGGCGGTAGTGAAAAGGTCGAGGTGCCCGTCGGCATCGTAGTCGGCCCAAGCGGCGGCTTGCCCTATGACGCGCTGTTCGACGCCCGCTAGGGCGGAAACTTCCGTAAAGGTGCCTCCCTCATTGCGCAGGAGTGCGCTATGTGCGGGCGAGGCGGCGAGTTCATCGGGTGAGAGCGTCAGGGCACCGGCGGTGTTGACTATATAGAGGTCGAGGTCGCCATCGGCGTCATAATCACCCCAGGCTGCACCCGAACCCATATCCTCGGGCAATTGGTGCGAGCGCTCGCCGTAAAAGTGACGGAAGTGGATCCCCGCTTCTTTGGTCGCATCGACAAACGTAGCGCGCGGGTAGTCCGGTGGTAGGTCGCGACTGAGATCGTCTGTGAGCCCTGCCAATTCTTCGCCGGGCACATATTGTACGGGTGCGGGGCGCCATACAATAAAAGCCAGGGTGAGCGCGCAGGCGCAGAGGGCAATGATTATTGTGCGCGCGATCAGGCGCTGGCGTTTTGTGTGCAAATTTAGCCACCCGCCGTGGCAGGTACACCCGGTGGTGCGGTCATACCGAGTCCGTCATCGCGCACGGGGATCGTGCCGTGTGCTTCGGATATGGTGGTGATCGGTGCGGTAATGCCCGAGTCTTCACCCATGAGAAAGTTGAGCAAATACTGGTCTATCTTGCGATACTGGAGTTTCGCCTGCACATAGAGCTTGCCCTGCTTTTGTGGCATTTCTACGGAGAAGCGCTCTTCTGGCGGCAGGGCTGTTTGTTCTTCGCCGACGACGGCTGTAGGACAGACCATAGAAAATTCGGCGGCATCGGCAAAGCCGGGAAAGAGTGAGCGCTTGAAACGCACGCCGACCATTTCCCAGAGATTGTGGCGGTCGATGAGGTTGCCGTATTGGTCGACGGCTTCCGCTTTAAAAATAAACGACCCTTGCTCTATGAAGTTTTTATCATCGATGGCACCGGAGTGATGCACTAAGGTGCCCTCTTCGTCGTAGACTTCGAGCTCGACCCAGGCCTGGATAATATCGAGCGGACCCGTGGGAAAGTCGTGTCCGGTCTTGTTGTTGGTAATCACGACGCGGATATCGACTTTTTCGCCAGGCGTGGCCTTTTCGGGCAGTAATAATTCGATGGGCACGGCGGGGCCGTGCTTCCACTTGTCGGCTATCTCGGGAATGGGGATCTCGCCGCGCAGCCACATCTCTGTGAGCTGCACCTGTTCTTTGGCGCCGGGCAGTTCGTGGACGAGAGGCAAAAATTGGTTGGCGCCAAGAAAGCGATGGCTGCGGTGTTTGCCGTCGTCGCTGGCGCGGTTGTAATCGAGTGGATCGCCGCTGCCCGGCTCGGCCGAAAGTGCGATTAAAGGCATATGGCATTCGCGGCACTCGACGGTCTTAGTGGGGTCACCGCGGTGGTTCCAGCGGCTCTTGCGCCAGTTGTCATACTGGTTTTGTAATTGCACCCAGCCGACATTATTGATTTCGGCATCGATAAATTGTTTGTGGCATGCCGCGCAAAATTCGGGGCTTTTAAAGAGGCGGTGGCTCAAGCTCTCGACGTGGTGGCGCGGGTAGGAGCGAATGAGGAAATCGCGCAGAAATACGGGGGTGCTGCCTCCGCCTTCGCGCAGTTCATAGGCATAGCGTTCGGGTTGGGCTATCGTGTAGTTGGCGTTGCCTTTGACGTCCGTTTGTTTGATGGCATGGCAGGCGATACAGGAGATGCCTTCCTGGTAGCCGTCGAGGCTTGTGAGGTTTTCGACAAAAATATTCTTCGTGCCGGAAAAGAGCGAAATAGGATCGTGACAGCCGCCACAGTAGCGCGTCGACGTCGCGCCATTCTGTTCGGCCATTGTCTTCTGCACGGCTTGGAATGCTACATCCATCGACGCATAGCGATGGGCGCTGACTTCCCATTCGCGCGTAATTTCTTCGTGGCAACCCGAAGTGCCGCACGATTGGGAGCCGCCCAATGAACGGCCGTCGTAGGCACCGCCGCTGGCGGTCGTTGCCAGCGAGGGAGCAAAGGGGCGCTCGTTGCCGTACTGCAGATCGTAGTCCGGCGGAAATTCGTTGGTCCACTCCACCTTGTCGTAGGCGAGTGTCCACGCGGCAATCAGGACTAGACCGCCCAGGGTATAGAGGGCCGTGCCGAGCCCGAAGGAGCGTTCGGCCGCTAGTACGGGCGCTTGGCTTGCACCGCTGCGGCGGTCGCGTAAGAGCAGGGCGACGACGTGGGGCAGAGCGCAGGCGACCAAGGCCAGAGTAGAAGCGATGTGGGCTAGGTCCCAGCCATAGCTGATGCGCGTGGCAAAAGCGGCTTGGTAGCTGAGCACTAGGCCCGAAGCGGAGCAGATCAGGGTCGAGACCAACGCTAGATAACCCGTCAGCTTGACGTGGGTCATGGGGGCGTGGCGATAGACGCGCCAGTGGTGCAATTGATACCAGGCGTAGGGCAATACGAAGATCAGCCCTACGGCGGTATGTACGAGCACGGAAAATTGCAGTGGCAGGCTGAAGGGTAAAAGCCAGATGCCGAGCCCCGTTAATGTTTCGAAGAGGAGTAGGCCTGAGACGAGAATAGCGCTTTTTCGGCGCCATTCGGCGCTGCGATCGGGACGGGTAAAGGCACGCTGGCTCATAGGCTCGTACTACCTCGTGTTACGCTAGTGCATTAGCGGTTTACACCGTGCGCGAAAACGTGGGTTTTTCGCGTTGTTTTTCGCGCAGGTAACGGTCGAAAATCATGCTGATATTGCGAATAAATATTTGCCCTAGTTCTGTAGCCTGTAGGCCGCTGGCGCTGACTTCAAGCAGCTCGCTACCTATCTCATCGCTCTTCAGCTCTTTTAGCTCAAGTTGGAAATAGTCCGTAAAACGAATGCCGAAGGCGCGGTCTATTTCGGTGAAGCTGAGCTGGCCATTGCACATAAGAGTGGTGATTACGTGTCGGCGAATGCGGTCGTCGCGGTCTAGGGAGTAGCCTTTTTCGATCGGTAGGTCGCCGGCGTCGAGAGCGGCGTAATAGTCGCTGAGTTTTTTAACGTTCTGAGCATAGGAATTATAGACCTCGCCGATGGCAGAGAGCCCCAGTCCAATCATGTTGGGTGTGCGATGGACGGTGTAGCCCATAAAGTTGCGGTGCAAGCTGCCGTTATCGAGAGCTCGGCTCAATTCGTCTTCGGGTAGCGCGAAATGATCCATGCCTATTTGTCGGTAGCCGCTGGTGGAAAAGGCGCGGGCGGCGCGGGCAAAGATCTCCAACTTATCGTCGCGGTTGGGCAGTAGGTCCGTATCGATGCGCTTCTGGTTGCCGCGCACCCACGGCACGTGTGCGTAGGAATAGAGGGCAAGGCGGTCTGGGCGCAGCATGAGCACAGAGGCTAGGGTGCGGGAGAAACTGTCGGGTGTCTGCCCTGGCAAGCCATAGACCAAGTCGATATTGATGGATTTAAAACCCTTATCGCGACAGTACTCGTAGAGCGAGCGCGTCTGTTCTTCCGTTTGGTGGCGGCCGATGGCGTGCTGTACTTTGGGGTCGAAATCCTGTACGCCCATACTCAAACGGTTGAACCCGAGTTCGACCAAAAGGTCTATATGCTCGTGAGTGGTTACGCGTGGGTCGATCTCAATGGCGCGTTCGGCATCGGGTAGGATGGCGAAGTATTTGCGCACGGTCTCGTTGAGTTGGCGCAATTGGTCCGGATCAAAATAAGTCGGGGTGCCGCCGCCCCAGTGATATTGGATTACGGCGGGGCGCGCCGGCAAATGCGAGCGCACTAGCTTCATCTCTTCTTCGAGGTATTCCAGATAGCGCGCACCTATTTCGCGCTTGCGGGTGGCTATCACATAACAGCCGCAAAAGTCGCAGCGTTCTTGGCAAAAGGGCAGGTGCATATAGAGCGAGATACACTGCTCGGGGCCGAGTAGGCGCAGACGGCTAGCGTAGGTATCAGCCGTGAAGTCCTTGTTGAATTCGACGGCGGTTGGATAAGACGTGTAGCGGGGGCCGGGCTTGTCGTAGCGCGCCAGCGTTGCGGAATCTAGCGGTGTCATCGTCATAAGTTTTGTCCTGTGTATAGCGTTGCGATTAGGGGGTGATACGTTTTGGTATGCAAGGCATGTGCCAGTGGGGGCTCTGGTAGGTGGCGGGGATTGGGGGATCGCTCCAGGTATTTTCCCCAGTCCCCGGGTGGTTGGGCCCGAGCTAGGCGCTGGCGCGCACGCTCTCCGCCACCCGTCCCCCCACTTCTCCCTTCCACTCCTCGGGAAAATACCTTCCACGGTTCCCCAATCCCCTTTGCAGCTCACTGCAAACCCTTAATAAATAATCATATAGAGTTCTTCTCCTTATAGGTATGTGCTGTCCGTAGGCCTGAATGGGGAATTCCCGTAACGGATTTATAGCCCCGAAGCCACAGGATGTGGCGTAGGGGGCTATACCTCGGAGCGGCACTGGATGTGCCGCGAGCATGTGCACAGAATGTGCACGGTATGAGTGAAGGGAAGCCCCACTCAGGTCGTCTATAGCAGAACAGATCTCCAATACGTGTGACCACGTTGCCTCATTGTGACTTTTT
>JBLHGI010000267.1:0-8465 GCA_047616505.1 Planctomycetota bacterium | reverse complement strand
TCGTCAACGGTGATTTTGACGACAATTCGCTCTCCCTAATAGCGGCAGACGACATCTATAGCACTACAAGTTACACGGGAAGTTGGTTTGGCGTCGAAATGAGTAGGAATGGCTGGAACCCCAGTTTGGCGGGCAAACGCTTGATGATGGGGCACCCGAATATGGCGGAAGCAAGTTATGTCCTGCAGGATGTGCCAGCCGCCGCAGGTGATGTGCTCACCTTCTCAATAGCCGTGCGGCAACCGGCAGGCAATGACGAAGGCACCTTGCGCGCCTATATCACCCTCTTGGCGACCCACCCGAACGACAATGACCAGTATGTATCGATGCTCAATTACACAGAGATCACCGATGAAAACGGTCAGCAGTACAAGGACTGGACCGATGTGACCCTCACCGCTACTCTGCCGGCCAATGCCAGTGCCTTTCGCATTGTCATTGCCGTTAGAGAAGGCTCGAAGCAAACCCATTTTGACCAGGCCAGTGCCACCGGTATCAATCGGGAAGACGCGGACGGCGATGGCATCTACGACCCACAAGACGATTACCCGGATGATCCGACCGTCGCCGTGCGAAACTCAGTCCCCTCAAGCGGCTACGCTCATATTGCCTTTGAAGATATGTGGCCGCCGCAGGGCGACTACGACTTCAACGACCTGGTCATCGCCCACAAAACCGACTTTGCCTACAGCGCCTCAGGCGCACTGATCAGAGCCGATGTAGAAGTGCAGGTTCGCGCGCTCGGCGCGCTCTACCACAATGGCCTGGCCCTGCGCTTTACACAGTTAGACGGCAATAATTCAACCTATAGCCTTATTAACAACACTATTATTGAAGCCGTTAGCGGCGATGTCGACCCCGATGGCACGCCTCAGGTGCTGCGTTTCACGGTCGACTTCGACCAGCAAAATATTGCAGCCTATACCGAGGGATTGGTCGGCGAGTTTTTCATTTACCGCTCCGATCAGCGCAACCACGAAATCCACCTGCCCGGCTTCCCCCCTTCGTCAGCCGCTGATATGCAGCTTTTTGGCATAGAAGACGACGGCTCTACAGAAAACAACTGGTACAAGACCGCAAGCGGCTTGCCCTGGAGCATAGAGATCGTCAATGGACAATCTTATTTTGCCCACCCGGTTGAGTTTATATCCATCGAAACGGCCTATCCCGAATTCACCAGTTGGGCACAGAGCGGCGGTACTATCAACCAAACCTGGTACAATGCTCCATCTATGGAAGTACCTCGACGAGGTCGAACGCTGCGCCGGCGTCAAGATCCAGCGTATTCCCACCCCGGCATGGCGGACCTATCTGGAGGAAATGGCCAAGTGGATGATCAAGATGCTGGGGCGTGATCCACAGCGGCGCAAACCCAATCTTAGCAGCGTAAGAGGACGCGCCCATCGATCTTTCTTTGATCCGGCGCACGCCATGGCCAAATTGGACTGGCAGCCGACGCGCGATCTGAAAACGCTAATCCATAAAGGTATTCAGATTACCGTGCAGCAATATTTGGCTTAGAGTTGTCGCGTGGTAACTATTTTCCGATTATTCAGGGGTTCGTTTTCTCGTAGCCCCCGAGGTGACCATGCTTGATGTTGATTTTGCCCTTCGCTCCGATCGCACGATGAAAGCGCTCACCGGCTTAAGTCGCGCCGAATTCGACGTTCTGCTGCCGGCCTTCGCTGAGGCGTTGCAGCAGCAGACGTTGGCCCGGCGACCTGACCGGCAGCGGAAACCGGGTGGGGGCGGTCAATATCGGTTAGCCTCGGCCGCCGACAAGCTTTTTTCATCCTCTTCTATGTCAAATGCGATCCCACCGTCGATGTGGCCGGGGTGCTGTATCGGGTGCATCGGGTGCATCGGTCTCGGCCCAATCGCTGGATGCATACCTGGCTGCCCGCATTAGAAGAAGCCTTGGGCCGCAAAGCCGTTTTACCCGAGCGCAAGATCCACGATATCGAGACCTTATTCACCCGGTTTCCCCAGGCCAAAGATCTCTTTCTCGATGGCACCGAAAGACCTATACGCCGGCCCCAAGATCCGACGAAACAGAAGCGCCATTTCAGTGGTAAAAAAAACGGCACACCCTGACCAATCTGATCGCCTGCGATAAACACCGACGCATTCTGGCGCTGTCGCCCACGCAGCCGGGCACCCGCCATGACTATGCCCTGCTCAAAGATTGGCCCTGTCCGTCCAGACTGCCGCCCGGGGTAGTGATCTGGACTGACAACGGCTTTCAAGGCATGAAAGCCGACTATCCGCATCCGGGTCGAACACGCCATCGGCGGCGTCAAACGCTACGGGGCGATCGCTCTGCCCTATCGCAATCACAGACCCAACATAGAGGATCAACTCATGCTCGTAGCCTGTGGCCTATGGAATCTCCACCTCAACAACGCCGCCTAAAAATGCGACCGGTCAAAATCGATCGGCTAAATATTATCACGCGACAACTCTACTGGGGGTCTGAAAATCCCATTGAGCTTATATTGTCCACTATATATCTGACCGTCAATTGCAGACTTTATGGACGGAATGATTGAATCCGTAAGTAATTACTTTAAAGTCGAGATCAGAGCTTCGCGTGAATGCCTTCAGCGAGACGGGCTTTCTGTATGGACGTACCATCTGATCTTTGTTTAAGGAAACTGAACGATGAATTTACCAGTCGTCGAAAAGCGCCTCATCCGCACTCAAGCCAAACTTGCAGCTATGGAAAAGCTACTCGAAGACAAGAGTCGCGAACTTTTCCAAGCAAACGAAAAAGTTCAAAATACCAACGAATATCTCGAGAATATCATCGGGTCGATGCAGTCGTGTTTGATCGTCACCGATGACCGGGGAATCATCAAGATCGCCAACGAGGCGACGCTGGAGCTTCTCGATTACGACACGGCAGAATTAGTTGGTCAGCCGCTTTCGCTGATTGAAGTAGAAGCTGTCGGTGTAAACCTTCGCGATATAAACGCACTGACCAGCAGAAAATCGCTTTTGCGCCAGGAAATAAAATACAAAACAAAAGCCGGCACTGAGGTGTCGGTACTCTTCTCTAGCTCGGCGATGTATGACACAGACGGCACCCTCACCGGTATAGTCTGTGTTGCACTGGATCTGTCTAATCTCAAACTGCTCGAGCGCCAGCTTCTAGTGTCCGAAAAAATGGCAGAGCAAAGTATCACCGAGCGCAACAAAACGATAGAGCTAAACCGGCAGATCGAAGCGACCAACCAAGCTCTGGAAGCCGAAATACGCCAACACCAGGAGACGGAGGAACAATTAAAAGCCTCCAAACTTGCCGCCGAAGAAGCCAACCGGGCAAAGAGTGATTTTCTCGCCAATATGAGCCACGAGATTCGCACGCCCATGAACGCCATCTTGGGATTGACGGAACTGACACTCGAAAGCGAACTGAATGGGGAGCAGGAGCAGCATCTGTCGGCAGTGATGTCATCGGCCACCGCACTATTAGATATCCTCAACGATATCCTTGACCTGAGCAAAATCGAGGCGGGTAAGCTGGGTTTGGAGCACACCACTTTTGATTTGCGAACGTGCATGGAGCGCGCGCTGCAAGTATTCGCCCTACGCACCAAAGAAAAGGGCGTTGAACTCACCTGTCATATTGAACCTGGAGTGCCTGATTGCGCAGTTGGCGATGCGGGACGTCTGCGGCAAATCATAGTCAATATAGTGGGCAACGCGATAAAATTTACCGAAGAAGGGAGCATCGAAGTGTATGTGCGCTGCCTATCTCAGCGAGAGGAACGGTGCGACATTGAGGTGACAGTACGCGATACGGGTATTGGCGTATCCGTTGAGCAACAGAAGGCGATATTTGCCGCTTTTTCACAGGCCGACAGTTCTACCACGCGCCGCTTTGGCGGTACGGGCCTTGGATTGAGCATATCCAGTTTGCTGGTATCCATGATGGACGGGGACATCTGGCTGGAGAGCGAGGTGGGCAAGGGCAGCACCTTTTATTTTACGGTCAATTTGGGCATGGCGGATGAGATCGAGCAATCCGCCTACAGGGAAGGCGATGTGCAGCTAGTGGAAACGGCGACTGCCACCGAAGGTGGAGCGCCATCAATATGGCGCATCTTGTTGGTCGAGGACAATGCCTTCAATCAGATGGCAACCATAGGATTACTAAAAAAACGCGGGCACTCTATCGATGTGGCTAATAATGGTCGAGAAGCGTTGGAAACTCTTGAAGAAAACCATTATGACGTAGTGCTAATGGACGTGCAAATGCCGGTAATGGACGGAGTGGAAACGACGCGGATCATTCGCCACAAAGAAAAAGACAGCGGCCGCCACATGCCAATTGTAGGACTGACGGCCAACGCGATGGCGGGAGACCGCGAGCGCTATTTGGCCACCGGTATGGATGCTTATACAACTAAACCGGTGCAGTCTGCCAAGTTGTTACAAGCGTTGCACGAAGCCATTAACAAGTAGCTTTCTACCACTTCGAGAAGATAGACTCCCCCCCTTCCTTCCCCTTCCTCCCGTCCCTCCCCCCTGCCGCCCTGTCTGGCGGAGCAATGACTACCTGCACAGCACTCCTTCGGGAGAAGTTCTACTTGAGGATGATAAAACGGTCCCACTAGGCTTTTGTCGCAGAGCGCTCGCCCGATTCCAATCATTCGATATAAAAGCCTAGCAAACAACCGGAAAATTCTGCCCATCAGCGAAATCCTACTAATTTTTATTGACATTATATCATCGAATATTATATTAGTCATGTATGACATTAAATTAATATATTTAATTATATGGAGATTGCATTGGCTACCTTACTGACAGAGAATCCCAGTAGCACACAACACCAATGCGCTTGGCATATTTGATAAGCCAGTATCCTGCCATATCTCACACATTCATACTCAGAGAGATTGGAACTACTGAGCAACCAGGACATAGCCGGTTATCTCGAAAAACCGGTCGACCTCAACGAACTCGCCGGCATGGTGCAAAGCGCGCTGTTTCCGCCCCAGAACAATCGTCCCAAGCGCGTGTTGGTCATCGACGATATGCCCGATGCCCGGCTAATCGCTTCGCACTTTTTAAAAAAGGCTGGCTTTGAAGTCGCGACCGTAGACGATGGTCAGAGTGGACTGACGATGCTTGCCGATTTTGATCCAGACCTGATCGTGCTGGATTTACAAATGCCGGAAATGGACGGATTTCGCTTTTGCCGCCACCTGCGCAGCCAGCCGGAATGGCGGAATCTGCCCGTTTTGATTCTCACGTCCAGCACCTCTGCACAGGACGTAAAAAGAGCCATCGAACTCAAGGTTAAGGGGTATATGGCAAAACCACTCAGAGCCGATACATTCATCAACCGCGTGCTGAATGCCCTTCAGATCGCAGAAAAATAAGTGAAAACAATGGAAATCTTCTTAGGTACTAGCGTGCCCGTCCGCTCTGCAGGGATAAATCATAAAATTAGGCAATGGAACTATAAGATAAACTACTTCACCGACAGTCAATCGCTGTGGGATGCTTGTGCCCAATCGACTCAGCCGCACTGGTCTTACTCGACTGGCAAATTAAGGGCATGAGTGCGGCAGAATTTTGCTGGCGCGCCACGTAGGCTCCCCCGACGCAGGCACCTTATCTACTCGTCTTTTCTTATGGTTCAACAACGGACGAAATGACGACCGCATTTCAGGCCGGCGCCGACAATTTCATTCAGATGCCCACCCCAGACATCGCCCTCCACGCCAGCCTCTGCACCGGCAAACGCATCATAGATAGTCGCCGGCGCCAAGCGGAGGTCACGCCAATTGCGCACCTTAGTCGAGACGGCTGGAGCTATTGCCCACGAGATAAATCAACCTCTGAGCGTAATCGTCGGGCGCACACAGTTATTACAACGTAGAACGAACTGTACCGAAGCCATACGCACAGCTGAAATCCTGCAAAAAGCGGGAAAGCGCATAAGTACTATAACGAAGAAAATGCAGAGAGCCTGCAGTTATACAACCAAAGAATACGGCAATAACGATCGCATCATCGACTTTGACCAGACCTCCGAATAGCAATATTGGCACAAATGGCATCATAGTCATATATTAACATACTGATACAATACTAAGCCAAACATTATTGCGGAGAGAGATAAGTGGAGGAAAATACCGTTCTAACGACAGGGGAGATCGCCAAATATTGCGGCGTCAATTTTCGCACCGTAATTCGCTGGATCAAACAAGGCAGGATCAAGGCCTATCAATTACCCGGCCGTGGCGACAATCGCGTCTCTCTAGAGGATTTTCTCAGTTTCTTAAAAGAAAACAATATTCCGGTCCCACAGGAGTTTCGCAAATTCGACCGCCGCATTCTCATTGTCGACGACGACGAAAGCTTGGCTCGCTCCATATATCGCACCTTGAAGCGCGCCGGTTTCGAAACCGTCATTGCCAATGATGGTTTTCAGGCGGGATCCATCTTGGAGACCTTCACGCCGACGCTGATGACGCTCGATCTGCAGATGCCCGGCATACGCGGGCAGGAAGTAATTCGTTTCGTGCGCACCAAGGAAACGCTCAAACACATCAAAATCCTAGTGGTGTCGGCCATGCCCAAGCCCCAGCTAGAAGAGGCGCTGAAAATTGGCGCAGATGATGTGCTGGAAAAGCCTTTCGACAACGAGTCCCTACTTAGCAAGGTCGAAGAGCTATTCGCCAGCTAGCGACTATAATCTCGCGAAGAATTTGACCTAAAATTAATCTTCGCATTACTACTGTTCTTCTTCGACTATGGGCAGGTGTAATATAAAGCGCGTATACTCGCCCACTTTGCTCTCGACCTCAATCCGGCCCCCGTGTTTTTCGACAATGCCGTAGGATATAGCCAGCCCCAGTCCCGTCCCCTGCCCCACGTCCTTAGTCGTGTAAAACGGTTCGAATATCCGCGAGAGTTTATCCTCCGGTATACCGCTGCCCGTATCGGAGATACAGACGATAATCTCTCCATCGCGATAGGTGCTCTCCACGCCAATCCGACCCCTGTTTTCTATCGCCTGAGCTGCATTAATCAAAAGATTGAGAAAGACCTGGTTCAACTCCCCTAGATGGCATTTTATTATGGGTAATTCACCCAATTTTTTATCCAGTTCCGCTTTGTGTTTTATCTCATTCCATGCAATTCGTATCGCCGATTCAATACCTTCATTGACATCGGCTTCTTCTGGTTCATCGCTGTTGGGATGGGCAAAATTCTTTAGGTTCTGCACGATATCGCGCACTCGACCGACCCCTTCTTGCGTGTCGGCGATTAACTGCGTCGTATCGGAAAGTATATAGGGGATATTCTCGCGCTGGCTGAACTGCTTTATCACCGCGACGGACTGTTCTATTTCTTTGTGCTCAACTCCACCTTCCATTTGCTTTAGCAACACTTCGCAATGACCGATCAATTCAGAGAATTTTTCGACATATTCTTTGAGCGATGATATGTTGTTTGTTATAAAGCTTACGGGATTGTTAATCTCGTGGGCAATACCTGCCGCCAGCTGGCCGATGGCACCCATTTTCTCTGCGTGCACTAACTGGGCCTGCTGCTCTTTTAGTTTTAGATTGGCCTCGGACAGCTCTATCGTGCGTTCGGCAACCAAGCCCTCAGCCCGATTGCGCGCTTCGCGCTCCTGCTGCACCAATTGATCCTGCAGTCCCAGAATGCGGTTGCCTACTTGCAGACGCACGCGCAACTCGCCGCGATCAAATGGTTTGCTGAGAAAGTCATCTGCCCCCATGCTCAGCGCTTCTATCACATCGTCCCGCGTATCAATCGCCGTCAGCATAATGATATAGGTCAGATGTGACGACTGCGCCGCACGAACTCGGCGGCAGACCTCAATGCCGTCCAAACCAGGCATCATCCAGTCTAGTATTACCAAAGACGGCGCATCATCGCGATCCAGTAACTCCCAGGCCTGATCTCCATCTACACAGCTAGTCACTTCGTATTCCCACTTGGTCAGCAAGCTTTCCAGCAGCCGCCTGGAAGCCAAGTCGTCTTCGGCTATGAGTATTTTCACAAAGTATCTCCAATGAAATTGGGCGTGTTGTCGACCTTGATTTGTTGCGCCTACAAAAAACAGGATGACGAATGAGATAATTATTACTTAGTTTATTATTTTTATTCTTGTCATTTATGACAGGTTATATATATTAAGGATATAATGAAACCCACCCACACCAGGAGCAATCGCCATGATAGCAACTATCGCCATCCAAAGCATTTCCAGCAACCATCAGAGATTTAGCCCTGTGTTAATCGCTGAGCAAGACAACCGTCCGACCAACGAAGTAGCACAAAGCGTTGTATTTGACCTATCTCGCGAGTCTGTGGACCCTTTCGGACAGCACAGAGAATACTTTCAGGGCAACGACTATTATTAGTAGATATCTGCTATCAAAAATAAGCAATTCCTATGCGCATGTGTTTGAGTG
>JBLHGI010000266.1:0-8469 GCA_047616505.1 Planctomycetota bacterium | reverse complement strand
GCTACGCCCGCTTGTTCCGTAACTGAATGCACGCAGCAAGCCAACAATTCCGTCAGCGCTCCCAGCTCAAAGCCTACCCCCTCGGGCAATTTATGCACGAAGGTTGCCGTGCAATAGGGGGCGAAACAGCCATCGTGCCAATAGCCCATGACTTTGCGCTCTGGACACAAATTATAGTGTTCACTCAGACAATAATCGCAATGGCCACAAATATAAACGCTCGGCTCGCCCGTAACGCGGTCCCCCACCTGAAACTGATCGCCTACGGCCTCCCCCTTTTCGACAATAACCCCACTAAACTCGTGCCCCATGACCACGGGCGTGCGGATATTGTAGTTAATCGTATCGTGAAAAACGTGCAGATCCGAACCACAGATCCCCGCGGCACGCACTTCAATGCGCATCTGGTCAGGTGCTAAAGGCTGCTCACCGACATCGCGCAACTCCACATGCCCACTGCCCCGAGCAAACTTGACGATTCCCTGCATCATCACTCCTTATAGTCGTGAAATACCCTCGCATCAGTAAATTTCCAAAAAAACAGCGTATCTAAGCCCACTGTCAAGCAGGCAAAACCATATGGCGATGAATTCCCCTTGGGTATTAGACTTATTATTGATAAATTAGACGGTATCTTGACAAATATTAGGACGGATCCACTCTTCTACTATCCCACACTTCATGCTTAGGTATTGGATACAAAAAATCAAGAGGGTCATATCCAGCGATACGCCTGCCGCTGTCGAACAACCCTCTATAAGCACCCTTCTCCAATTCCTGACTCAGCAGATATCGGAGCCAGGAAAAGCTCCATCCATACTTGCCAGCATAGAGCGATACAATAAATTGCCCGCGGCCGAACAAGGCCGAGAGCTACCTCTCATTTACCTTTTATTAGAGAAGTATGTAGTCGAAATTGATTCGCAGCAGCAGTTTACTCGCAGCCAGCTGCGCAGTATGATCAGCTCTCGCTACGACGACCTGATGAGCTTGCCGCAATTTGGTTTTATTTTTCAACCAGCCCTGCGGCAAGAACGCCACCTATGCGGTCTATTCTTTGAGGCTGTTGCGCATCACGCCTATATCATTTTGGGTAATAGCAGCGCCCACCTTCCTTTCGAACTAAACGACTCCGTCTCCGGTGACAAGGCAGAGTGGGCCACAGAGCTACGCCGTACTGCACATCAAGTATATCACTATTTAGAAGGGAAACTGGGCCAGCAGACGACCGGCATTATCTTTGAACACGCCTACCAGCAGGTCCAAGATATTTATGTCGGTCTCGAAACCTTTCCCAGCATCATTCGCCTATTGCCCGACCAGCTCTTAGACGAGTGCAAAATCGACCTGCTCAGCCGCAGTCAAATGCAGTATGTTCTTCACGACAAAATTGAAGAAATGCACCACATAAACGCAGAGCTATCGCGCAATAATGCAACGCTTGAGACCACGCAAAAACAGCTGCAGCAGGCAAAGGGAGAACTCGAGCTACGCGTGGCCGAACGCACGCGTAAACTACGACAAGCAAACCAGCAAATAAGCGACTCTTTAGCAGAAAAGGACATCCTGCTAAAGGAGATTCACCACCGCGTCAAAAACAACCTGCAAATAATTTCCAGCCTATTGAGCTTACAGTCGATGACGCTCAAAGACCCAAAGGTCACAGCGGCCTTTGACGAAAGCCGCAACCGCGTGCTGTCGATGGCTCTCATACACGAAAAGCTTTACCAATCCAACGACTTAGTTCGTATAGATTTCTCCGAATACGTCGAAGAATTGGCAGCCAGCCTTAGCGAGTCCTACCAAATAACACCCGGTAACGTGCGCATCGAGGTTTCGATTATTGAAAGCCCATTGAATGTAGACTCTGCTATTTCCTGCGGACTCATTATAAATGAGCTTATAACGAATTGCTTTAAGTATGCCTTTCCCGAGGGTCGTCAGGGTCATATACGAATCTCCCTGGGGCAGGGCGAAGGTCGCGAGCTAGTGCTCGCTGTCATCGATGATGGGATCGGCATGCCAACGGATCTAGACTTTCATTGTGGAGACTCGCTCGGCCTAAAGGTCGTCAATGCCCTAGCGCTCCAGCTACACGGGCAGCTGAAGCAGCTCGAAAGCTCCGGAACGCATATAGAATTGCGTTTTACCCCAACACAAGGAGACTCGCCATGAGCCACAGCATGCGACTATTCGTTGTAACGGCCATTGCAACCCTCTCAACAACACTGCCGGCCATTGCCAACAATCCCGACGAGGGTATGTCGACCAATGTCCTATTTGGCCTCTTAGAACTCCCGTTCCTATTCGGTGCTGTTATTTTTGCATTTATCACAGCACGAGCCCTCAAAGGCGGCGCTTTCGGCAAGGGTATGGCCCTCATGGCTTGGGGGTTTCTCGTTATGGGTATCGGTCATCTGCACATGCAGATAGAGCATTTTACTCAAATCAACCTTTTTAGCACGCTCTTCGGTATCCAAGGTGGTAAAATAGCGTGGTTCATTGCCCTAGTCGTCACGTGGAGCCTCTCAGGCCTCGGTTTTCACAATATATATAAGGCCAGTCGCGGCGGCTAAATGACCTCTTTAGGACCCAATGCCATACCGCCTGACAGCGCCTATTTCACTAAAAAATGGCGCTACACCTTTAGTTACATATTATTAGTGAAGGAATAGTTCCCATACTGCAAACCGGCCTAAGGCATCTATTTTGCACCATGTCCTGTATACGCACTTTTAAATACTCCATCAGCGCGCTAGTTTTGTGTGCATTATACTCGGTCTCTGCACCAGCGCAGCAACCGTCAGAACACCAAATTAAAGCGGCTTTCCTCTTTAATTTTGCCAACTTTGTGCAATGGCCAACCGCTGCCCTCACCGACACGACAACTCTGACAATCGGCATTCTCGGAGACGATCCGTTCGGAAACGCCTTTACCCCCTTTGAACGACGCAAGATTAAGGGGCACTCACTGCGCATCGTTCGCTCTACTCGCCTACAGGAACTGCCCATCTGTCACGTGCTCTTCATCAGCACCTCCGAAGAAAAACACTTAGAACAGATCTTTCAGCATCTCAAGGACCGCCCCGTATTAACCGTGAGCGAAACGCCCGGATTCGCCCGGACCGGAGGCATGATTAACTTCGTACTCCAAGACAAGAGGGTCCGCTTTGAGATCAACTTGCCGCAAACGCGTGAAGCCAAACTCAAACTCAGTTCAAAACTGCTAAAACTCGCCCTTGTAATAGACGATGTAGAAGAAGGCCAGGACTGATATGATCCGCTTCCGCAATGTATCGATCAAACGCAAGCTGACGGTCATCATCATGTTTTCCAGTAGCATCGCCCTGTTGTTATCGTGCGCAGCACTAGCCACCTACGACTGGATATCTTCAGAGCAAGCACTGACGCGCCGCATTGGCACCATGGCCGATATTATTGGCTTTAACAGCACGGCAGCACTGGGCTTTGACAATGCCCAAGACGCCGCCGAAACCCTGTCTGCACTGCGCGTCGAAGCCCACGTCATAGCGGCCTGCATTTACGATAGCAGAAAAAATGTCTTTGCTATTTACCAACGTGAAACGCTGCCTTTTACACCTCCACAAGCGGCCACCGATGGCACTCCGTTCATCGACAACCATCTCCACTTGCACCGCGCTATTGAGCTAGACGGCCAACGGATTGGTTCGGTGTATCTTCTCGTCGACTTAGGAGAAATACAGGAGCGGCTAGGCCGCTATGCCGGCATCGTCGCCCTAGCCGTGATAATCGCCTCACTCGCCGCTTTCTTAGTAGGATCCCGCTTGCGCGACCAGATATCCACTCCCCTGCTCGATTTGGCCTCGAAGATGCGCATTGTCTCGAGTGAAAAGGACTACGGCGTGCGCGCCGAAAAGTATCGCGAAGACGAACTGGGGGAACTCATAGATGGCTTCAATGCCATGCTGGCACAAATACAGGACCGCGATGAAGCCATTCGTTATGCACATGACGAATTAGAGGTGGAGTTAGTAGAGCGCCGACGTATAGAAGCACAAATCTCCGCCTCTTTAGAGGAAAAAGAGGTCTTAATCAAGGAGATTCACCACCGCGTCAAAAACAACCTGCAAATAATTTCCAGTTTACTCGACCTGCAAGCGAACAATATCGCCGATCCTCGCACGGTAGAAATGTTCCGCGATAGTCAGAACCGCGTAACTTCTATGGGCTTGATACACGAGCGGCTCTATCAGGCCAGCGACCTAGCGCGCATCGATTTTTCAAAGTATATTGAGGAACTCTCCAAGAATCTGCTTTATTCCTATTCCGGCGACGCGGCAAACATCGAAATATCGACATCCGCCGACGAAATATTTTTAGACGTCGACACGAGCATTCCTTGTGGCTTAATAATCAATGAATTAATTTCTAACAGTCTCAAATACGCTTTTCCCGCAGGCAACGGCGGGCATATTGGGATAGAGCTAAAAAAGATGCGGATGCCCAACTCTTGCTCGTCGTACGCGATAATGGAGTCCGCCTGCCAGAGGGCATGGACTTCCGCATAACTAAGTCACTGGGTTTGAAGTTGGTTAGTACGCTGGTGCGCCAACTCAAAGGCAAACTGCAGTTATCCAGCAGCGACAGTGGTGCAGAATTCAAAATTAGTTTCCCCGCAAGCGCCTAACGTTTGAGGAGCGACACAGTGTCAGTCAAACGCATCATGGTAGTCGAAGACGAGGGCATTGTTGCTCTCGACATCCAGAGCAAGCTCGAAGCGAAGGGATACGAGGTCTCCGCCGTAGTGGCTACGGGCGAAGATGCAGTAGATAGCGCGGGCGAACTGCTGCCCGACCTCGTCTTAATGGATATTCAGTTAGCCGGTGAGATGGATGGCACCCAGGCGGCCGAACAAATCCATGAACTCTACGATATTCCCGTTGTCTACCTGACTGCTTTCTCTGATGACCGCACACTCAATCGCGCCAAAAATGCCGAGCCCTTCGGCTATATTCTCAAGCCGTTTGAAGAGAAAAAACTGCATGCCACGATAGAGGTCGCCCTCTATAAGCACCAAATCGACAAAGAAAAAGAGCAGCTCAAAGCACAGCTGAGCCAGGCGCGCAAAATGGAGGCGATCGGCCGCTTGACAGCGGGAATGGCCTTTCACTTCACCAATATGCTACAGGGAATTCAGGGCAATATCGATTTGGCCCTACTGCAGGCATCCGATGAGTTGCGCCCCTTTCTCGACGCCGCGGATTACGACTCTCAGCGCATTGCACAGATGCTCAGGCAACTGCTCGTATTCTACCAAGGGGAAAACGTCGAACATCAGGCAGTTGACCTCGGCGCAGTCATCAATGATGTCGCCTCCATGTGCCGCGACGTCTTTGCCCGCAACCAGCGCCGCTCCCTCGATATCAGCGTGGAGTTGGCAGACGACTTGCCCAATGTGCGCGGTGACGCAGGGCAATTTCGCCAGTGTATTTCCAATCTCTGCACCAATGCGCGCGACGCCATTGAAGCTCTACCGGCAGACCATCAGCACACCTCGCGCATCTCGATTTCGGCAAAAGTCATCGACATAGTCCAAGGCACGCGTCAGCTCAGTGGCCAAGCTACACCAGGCCAGTACGTGCAATTGAGCGTAGAGGACAATGGCATAGGCATGGATGCCGATACCCAAGAACATCTCTTCGAACCCTTTTATTCTAGCAGCAACCACGACCGTGGCAAAGGGCTGGGACTCGCCACCGTCTATTCTATTATCCGCGAACACCAAGGTTGGCTCGAGTGCTCCAGTGCTCCGGACGAAGGCACGACTATTTTCGCCTATCTACCCATCCTCAGCGAAGCCGAAGCGAATGCGCCAACCGCAATTGAGAAACCAGAGATCATTACGAGCGAAGACACCCTATTCGATACCGATACCCTGCGCGGGTCTGAAAAGGTTCTCATCATCGCCGATATTGATCGTTCGCGCAAAGTAATCTCGGAAATGCTTGAATATCACGGCTACGAGGCACTTGTTGGACTTGATGTGCGCGACGGCCTCAACCTCTTTGAGTTGGCCCATCAGGATGTCGCACTAGTCATCATCGACCTTTCGCAGCCGGATAATTCCAGCCGCGAGATACTAGCACAGCTCTTGGCCATTCAAGCCGAAGCTCGCGTGCTAATTACTACTGGCTACACGCAAGACAGCACCCCTTGGGCCGGTGCACGCGCCGTGCTCAACAAACCATTCAAAACCCACCATCTACTGCGCACCGTTCGAAAAATAATCGCAGACTAATACCCCCTATTACCTGCGACAAACCAGTCTTGACAGGGGTGTATTATCGCGATAGATTCGCAGCCGTGAGCAAATACACACACATACCCGTGCGACTCCCCGACCAGGCCCTTCATGGCCCGACTTGAACTCTTAGCGGGGCCAGCGCACCCCGAAAAAGCAGACGCTGCATTCCGTCTCGCGCTAGAGCGCATGGACCATGCTCGCCAGCACTCCTTTCTCTGGTTGGTTCCCTCCCGCTGGCAAGCTCGCCATCTCTCCCAACGCCTGTTGAAAATGAGCCGCAAGCCCTTATTGGCCTGTTCATCCATTCTGACATTAGACGAATGGATAAACCACCTAAGCGCCGCCGCCCCTTCCTCCTCCTTCCCCACCGCCTTTTCCCGGATTTTTGTCGAGGATGCACTGAGTCAAGGCGAGGCCTACGAACTCGCGGGAGGGCACACAGTGACCGCTGGCCTCGCCGACTCGATTGACCGCCTATTTCGCGACCTAGATTACAAGGGAATCGCAGTTGAAGACCTCCCCTCTCTATCGGTACGCGAAAAAGAATTGGGTATGCTCTATGCGTCGTATCTCGAATGTATTGCGCAACACTGGAATACGACCGGCCATGTTCTGCGCACCCTGTCTCCAACCCAGATGGCCCGATCATTCAAACGCAACTTCCCTCACTTAGAACTACTCATCGTCTCAGGCTTTAACGCTTGGCCTTCCCATGTGCAATCTCTCTTTGATTCGTTTATACAGCATCTACAAGAGATACACATCACACTCGACTACGAGAAAGAGCGCCCTCAGCTCTATGCCCAGACCACTCATCTCTATCATTTCTTCAAAGAACGCGCAGCCAATACCCAGTTTTATACTAGCCCTGAGCCCCATGCTGCAAAGGCCATCGCAGCTCAATTATTTCTTCGCTCCAATATCCAAGACGGTGCGCCTGTCCACATCCACAGCCGCGACGACCGCCTCGATGAAGTCGAGTGTATCGCTCGCCAAATACGCCAACTTTGCGGCGAACAGAACGTCGCTCTAGCGAGCACCCGCATTGCCTTTGCCGACCTCGGCCGCTATCTACCCCTATTATACGAGGTCTTGCCACAGCACGGCATTCCCTTTCATCACCTGCGCGGTATTCCCTTGGCAGCGACCCCGCTGAGCAAAGTTGTCTACGCCATTCTCGATGCCGTTCTAGAGAACTACAGCCGGCGCTCTTTGTTGCGCCTACTCTCTCTGCCGTGGATTTCGCTGCCCAGCACCGATGGTATTCCCTTTCCACTAGAAGTATTTGATGCCTGGGCCCGCAACCTCTCCTCTACAGAGGGACGCAGCGGCTGGCTACAGGCCGTCGACCGTCGCAGTGCCTACCTCGAGCGCGAGCGCGAAAACCTGCGCAGTGGTGACCCTGTTGCAGAGGATATAGACGATCCCGTGCAGCGGCGCCAAAAGCTCGAAGCCGACCTCGAAGCACTGCACCCGCTGCGCGGCGCATTAGAAAACCTCTTTGCCGCCCTCCGCCCCTTTGAGCGCCCCCTCACCATCGACCTTTTTCGCGATTCGCTACTCGCGGCATTCACCGCCTTTGGGGTACCACAATACCTAGAGCAACACGCGAGCACCTCTGGCAATAGAAATGCCCCTTCTCCCGTGCTCACCTATACACATTTCACACAACTCTTAGACATTTTTTGTGCCACAGCTCCCGCTCTAAAACGACCGCGCTGGAGCGTGCGCGAACTAAGCTCGCTGCTGCGCACCGCCATGGCCCAAACCTTTATTGCACCCGACAAAAGAGCAGGAGTCGAGATTGTAGACCTGCGCGAGAGTCGTTCAATGCCCTGTGAAATACTTTTTTTAGGTGGACTCATCGAAGGAGAATTCCCCCGCCCATTTACCTCTGATCTCTTCTTCGACGAAACTCAGCGCCAAGCACTGAACTTAGATAACAACGAAAGCTCCACGGCTGCCGATCGCCTACTTTTTTACCAAGCGTGCTGTGCCCCTCGGCAGCACCTCTTCCTCTCGCACCCGTGCCGCGAAGGCAATACAACCCTCAACCGCTCCCCCTTCGTAGAAGAGGTCGCCACTCGGCTGATAGATACTTCCACGCGCCAAGAGGGGGAAATGCTCTATGACGATGCGATATTTACCAGAGCCGACCTACATCGCTCTATCGGCATTGGGCT
>JBLHGI010000265.1:0-8499 GCA_047616505.1 Planctomycetota bacterium | reverse complement strand
TGCGTCACTTACTTCTCAAAGATGGTGACGATGCCGACACCCTGCGCAATCATGCGGCAATCAGTGAAGATTTTTTCTATTTCTTTTCACCAGACAAAGAGCGCGCATCGGGGCGGATTATCGACGAGTTTGCCATGTGGGCTACGTACGTAGTTTGGGGAAATAATCTGGCCGCCCTTCATCTTCTCAACGTTTGTTTTCACGCATTGGCCAGTTTCTCTCTGGCCCTCTGTTTTCGTAGCCTTGGTGCTGCAATGGTTACGAGCTTGATCGGAGGCTTACTTTTTCTGGTCAATGTCTCTCACTTGCAGCCCGTACACTGGATCTCGGCGCTCGAATATCCCATAGCTGCACTATTGGCAGCATGGACTCTATACTTGTATGCCCGTTTCACCCGTTCTCGACGCAGGCTATATCTCTATTTGTTTTACACGGGACTCACTGGCAGTATCTTAGCCCATTCCATTCTATTATTAACCTGGCCAATCTGCCTCTTTTATTCGCATGGGAGAGGAGATTCATGGCGCGTGGCAATCCGGTATTTGCTTCCCATTCTACCGGTATTAGCCCTGGCGTTGATCTTTGTGTCCAGCCGCATGGGCAGCGATACGGCCACGACTTCTGCTCTGAACTCCTATGTCGGCTCGATAGCGCAGGCGGAGGGCCTAATATCTTTGCTTGTCGAGACCGCCCAGGCATTTGTAGTGCCCTTGGGGCGGTTGGTCTTTATGGCATATTGGTTGCCTGCAGACCCGACTGGCCAAGGGGCTGCAGACCTCTGGTTGGGGATGTGCGTTCTGATTGCGTTGCTCTATTCACTTTGGAGCGGCCGTGCGATGGTGCGGTTATGGAGCCTATGGGTTCTACTTTTTATCAGTCCGTTCGTTATCGCCATGCTTGCGGCTCCGACCGGAGTTTCTCGTTATGTATACTTGGCCTCGATAGGCACGTCCGCTCTGCTGGCTATGGCAATGAACTGGGGGAGAAAACAGATGGGGCGCGTCGGTTCCCATGTCTTACTCCTAGTGCTATTGGCCATTTTGTGGTCGAGTTATAACGCAGAGCAGCGGGTGGCCAATAGGAGCCGCTATGATTCAGGCCGCTATTATACGAGTTATGGCGGCGATCCAGATCATGGTATAGCTCTCATGCTTGAAGCTATCGCCACCGATGCGAGCCTCATCCCGTTAGGCGAAGCTTATTACGTCATTTGTAACGAGCTCTTGAGCAGCGGCGGTGACTTTTCCTCGATTCTGAACGAGGCGCGAGCCGTTCTGCCTAATGATGATCGAATTATCGCGCTCTACGCTGTTGTCGAATCCCAGTCCTTAGATGATCAGCGCAGAGAAGAGGCAACGCAGACCTTAGATAATATGCTGGGTTTGAGTCGTGAAATGGGACCTATAGAACGTGCTCCCTTTTGCTCT
This sequence comes from Planctomycetota bacterium, assembly GCA_047616505.1. GTDB lineage: Bacteria > Latescibacterota > UBA2968 > UBA8231 > UBA8231. The sequence continues at coordinate 7,072 of JBLHGI010000265.1, read as the reverse complement.
ATGGTTGCTAAGGTTTTTCATAACTTGGCCCTCGGCTTAGAAAAGCATGGCCATTATGATGGTGCATTGGATGCTTTAGAGGCGGCACTTATTTGGCAATCGAATAGAGAAAATACACTGAGGGTATTGTACAAACTACATCTAAAGATGGGGCGTGCGCGCGAGGCGGCTGAGTCCGTTGAACGCATGTTGGCACTCGACCCTACGAATTACAAGATGTATTACGTATTAGGGCAAATTTATGCTCTGCAACAGGACCGTACTCGCTCTTATCAGGCATACCAGAGCGTGCTTCATCTAGCGCCTAATAGTGGGGAAGCCGAGAAAGTGCGTGCATTGCTCCGTTAGGCCGCGATGAGGACTGCTCTATATGTGTTATATACACAGTGGGGAGAATTGAGATGAAATATCGAGTAGTGTTCAGAGTCTGCGAAGTAGTGGAAGCTGTCAACAAGTTATCACGTCCTTGGGGGCTTGATAAGCGGCGCACGATTTTGCTGACCTTTAACTCGCTGGTGGCCAGTTTAGAGCTGGCCAATGTCGAATATGAGATCCACGTAGTCGAAGACGGTATTTCCGACGAATTGCGCGCTATACTCGAACCTAAAGTGCAGACGATACAAGCCACAGAGGAGCGCGGAGTACCTGCCTCGCTGGCAAAGAGCTATGAAGTAGCGCTGAAGTTTGCCGATGATGACTGGGTCTATTTCTGCGAGGATGACTATCTGCATCGCGCAGAATGTATGCTTTACATAGACGAGATGCTGCGCGGTGCGGTCACCTATTTACAGCCCTATGATAGGGGACAACTCTATATTCATCCCTGTGATTATCCGGATCGCTATATGCGACCGGATCGCTATACGGGGGCTTTGGACGATCGCTATCTGGTCTTCTGTAGCGGGCACTGCCATTGGCGCGAGGTCCCCAGTGCGACTTATACCTGGTTGATGCGAGTGGGCGTGCTGCGCGAACATTTGGTGCTATTCCACGAAAATATTGCTCACCACGCTCGTTTTGGCACGGGGGACCAGTTTTTGGGGGAAACGATCTTCAAGCGCGAAGATGCCCTCTGCTTAAGCCCACTGCCGAGTCTATCGACGCATTTGCACGAGGCTGTGATGAGTCCGATCATCGATTGGCCCGGCGTGGCAGCCCCTTTTGACGCTGCGATATAGAAAAGTTCTTCCTCTGCGATGTCCCAGCTGTTTGTACTATCTGTTTTCCGCAGGTAAAATCTTCCTCGATCCCCCTCAAATCTTCCCCTACTGTTCTGCGGCCTTTTGTCTACGGTGGTCGAATTACACTGCTTGAGATGACTTTGTTGCCATCGTAAGATGTTGTTTTAAATGTCTATATGAATTTAATAGTATTGTTTTTTTGCCTTTGGCATGCGCCTTGCTAAAGTGCGGTCAGTAGTCTCGGACAATCCCCTACAAATCGGTCCGAGCTATGAGAGGGTCCTAGCTAAGGAAGGCCCAGACTGTCCGGCGACCAAGGAGGTATTTCATGCCGATTCGCCTCGGAAACAATATAGCATCGATGAACGCGCAAAGGCACTTAGGTGCCAATAGTGCGGAGTTCACAAAACGCGTAGAGCGCTTATCATCCGGTTTGCGTATCAATAGAGGTGCCGACGATGCCGCAGGGCTCTCGGTATCGGAGGGTATGCGTTCGGAAATCCTGGGTATGCGCCAGGGTGTTCGCAATGCCGAACAGGGTATTAGCTTGATTCAGTTGGCGGAAGGATCGCTCAACGAGGTCAGCTCTATGCTGCGGCGCATGCGTGAGTTGGCCGTGCAGTCCGCCAACTCGACCATTAATGACTCTAACCGCGAGGGTGTTTCTGCCGAGTTCAATCAGCTCAGCGCAGAAATAGATCGCATCGCCATTTCCACTACCTATAATGATCAGGTACTGCTGACGGGTTTTGGCAATACGGTCACTCAGGACAAGGCCGTCTCGACGGCCTTAGACGGTTTTTCTGGGGTGCGCGAGGTGGGTATTTCCGGCGCTGTGCCGGGGACCTATATATTTACGGATTCGGGTACAGATGACAATCAGATTACGCTGGGTGTCACGTTGGCCGATGGAACGGAGCTCAAGCAGTCGATCGATGTCGGTTCGACTCTCGACCGCGATGGCGGTGTGAACCTGGTGGCCACGGGCACGACCTTTGTCGCTAATTTCGACCGCCTCGGTGTGCAGGTGACGCTGGTGGGGCCGGAAGTCGATACCGTAAGCACTACTCTCAAGAGTGCTGTTGCCGACGGAGGTACCGGAGGTACGGTCGTTATCGGCAACCAAACGGTGACGATCCCCGCCGGCGAATCGCTGGCTAATATAGCAGACAGTCTCAATACCTCTTTAGCCGGATTGACGCCGGCTGGGTCGGCGATCTTTAATACCGAACTCAACGAGATACAGATCGATACGGGGGGCAATTCAGTTTTGGAAAACCCGTCCGGTTTGTTGGGGCTCAAAAAGGGTAATTCCTATATAGATGGCCGCCTGAACAACAAGCAGATCGTTATTGCGGAGGCGGAAGGTGGTATTTTGCAAGTCGGCCCCAACAATGAATCCTCCAACCGCATTGCGCTCAATATCGGCGATATGCGCGCGAGTGGATCTGAGCTCAATTTAAACGGTCTATCGGTATCGAATCTAGAAAGCTCACGTGGAGCAATTTCGCGCGTAGATAACGCTATCCTCGTCGTCACGCGTCAGCGCGGAAACCTGGGTGCTGTCCAGAACCGCCTACAGTTTACAACGGCGAACTTGGGCAATGCCATCGAGAACTTGACGGCGGCTGAGTCCGCTATTCGAGATGCCGATGTAGCGGAGGAGATTTCGGCTTTCACGCGGGCGCAGATTCTAAGTTCGGCCGCCACGTCGATGATCGCCCAAGCAAATGCACTGCCGCAGAGTGCACTGCAGTTGCTGCAGTAAAAAATGAATAAAAAACTAAAGGCTCATATAATTGGGTCGATAAATAGAGTAGTATCAGGTGATACTAAGTTATAAAGAGTAATGTAAAAATACCGTAGAACGGAATCTACGGGAGTAGAGCCACCAGACAAGGAGGTTTTGGTTATGGCCCTTACGCTCAATGTAAACAACAATATAGCTGCGATAAATACCCGGCGTCATATGAGTTCTAACAACAACGATCTGGGAACGCGGTTAGAGAGATTATCCTCGGGTGTTCGCATCAATTCGGCTGCAGACGATGCGTCCGGTCTGGCGATTTCCGAAGGATTTCGCGCACAAATTACGGGATTGACCATGGGAGTACGCAACGCGGAAATGGGTTCGAACTTGGTTCAGGTGGCCGAAGGGTCGCTGGGCGAAGTGGGCAGTATGCTCATCCGCATGCGCGAATTGGCCGTGCAATCCTCTTCGAGCACAGTCAACGATAGCAACCGCGAGTCGATCGAAGCCGAAGTAAACCAGCTCAAGAAGGAAATCGATCGCATTGCCTATTCGACGGTCTATAATGACCAAGTGCTGTTGACGGGTTTTGGCAATAAGGCCGATCTGGCGACATCGACGGCTATAACAGATGCGGCTACTACGGGCGTTAAAAATATTAAGACTTCAGGTGCCCCCGGCGGTACGTATACGCTGGCCGACAATGGCGATGGTTCGGTTTCTATAGGTAATGGCACTATAAGTCAGACCATCTTTATTAATACGCAACTCGATGGCAATCAGGTAGCTACCGGCACGACGGCGGTGCTCAATTTCGACCGCATCGGCATTCAGGTTACGCTGGCCGGGGCGCAGGTTGAAGGAGTCTCTGGCGATTATGCCACGGGTGATTTAGATGGGAAAACCATTGAAGTTACTGGGTCTACGGGCGGTTCGTTCCAGGTTGGAGCTGATGATACGAGCGCGGATCGGATTGAGGTGTCTATTGGAGACATGCGTTCGAGCGGCGCCTATCTGAACTTGAATTCCGTGTCTTTGGGCACGCAGACCAGCTCGCGTGAGGCGATAACCCAGCTCGACCAAGCTATCGAAAAAGTGGCGCAGACGCGCGGCGATTTAGGATCGATTCTGAATCGCTTAGAGCATACGATCAGCTTTACAGATAACTCTATTGAGAATAATACGAATTCAGAATCTACGCTGCGCGATGCCGATATGGCATTCGAAGTGACTCGCCTTACTCGTGTCCAAGTGTTGAGCCAGGCTGCGACTTCGATGTTGGCTCAGGCAAATGCGTCGCCGCAATCGGCACTGAGCTTATTACAATAATAGTATACAACCGGACTAAAGCCGGAGTGTTAGCGGACGATATATAAGTATTAGCAAATTTGCTAGCTGGGGGTCGGGGGCGATCCTCAGCTAGCTTGTAGAAAAATATTAAAGGTTGGCGCAAGTACTGCCGATAAGAAGATTAAGATAGTATGCACCCTCAGTGTCATTCCAGAAGGAGGTGCGTAACGCTATTAGCTTTTGGGTTTAAATTTGATTGATCGGGTACTATACGCTCTGTTGGGGAACAGAGCGGCAAGTTTTGGGCATGGATGCCATATAAGAGCTTGATAAACAAGGAGGTTCGACTAGATGCCACTTCGAGTAAATAATAATATAGCCGCCATTAATTCCAGGCGGAACCTCGATAGGAATAACCGGGTGCTCAGCACCAAGCTCGAGCGGTTGTCTTCGGGGTTGAGGATAAACCGGGCCGCTGATGATGCTGCTGGCCTCTCGGTTCGCGAGGGGATGCGAGCGGAAATTTCCGGTCTAAAGATGAATGTCAGTAATGCCGAACAGGCGACGAATCTAATTCAGGTGGCCGAAGGTTCTCTGAATGAAGTCAACGCCATTATGATACGCATGAGGGAATTGGCGGTACAGTCTTCTTCAAGTACTGTTACTGATACCAACCGGGAGTCGATTCAAGCTGAGTTTACACAGCTGACTCAGGAAATTGACCGCATTGCCCTGGCGACCAGTTATAACAGTCAGACTTTGTTGACTGGTTTTGGAAATCAGGTCAGTGGGGCCGCTTCGACGGCATTGACCACGAGTAATGCCACGGGTGTTTCAGGTGTTACTATTTCGGGTGCCGATTCGGGTACCTACACATTTGTAGACAGTGCAGCCGATGGTGACATTACCTTGGGTAATGGCACCACTACGCAGACGATCCGCGTAGCCACTTTGCTCGATGGTGCTGATGTCGCTACGGGCACGCAGGTCGTGGCCAACTTTGATCGTTTAGGTATTCAAGTGACGCTGGCTGGCGCGCAGGTAACGGGTGCCACTGGTACATTTACAGACGGCGATTTAGACGGGACGACGGTTCAGATTACGTCGGCTACGGGTGGTTCGTTTCAGGTCGGCCCGACCGACAGCGCATTTAACCGCATTGAAGTCAATGTCGGCGATATGCGGGCCACGGGAGGTAATCTTAATTTGGGGACGGCTTCGGTGGCTACGATCGGCACCTCGCGGTCGGCGATTACGACGATTGACTTGGCCATAACTGAAGTCGCACAGCAGCGAGGTAATCTGGGTGCGTTTCAGAACCGTCTCGGGTTCACTATTGCCTATACTGAAAACGAGATCGAGAACATCCAAGCTTCTGAAGCGTCTATAAGTGACGCCGATGTAGCATCGGAAGTGACTGATTTCACGCGGGCGCAGATTCTGAGCCAAGCGGCCACGGCGATGTTAGCCCAGGCCAACGTGCTGCCGCAGAACGCCTTGTCGCTGTTGCAGTAAATTTATAAGTAAACGCCGCGTGCGGAGAAGGTGGAAACGCACCTTCTCCGCGCAAAGCGACCACAAAAAGACGAAGAAAATATAAGCCGCTAGTTTGGCATCTCTCGAGGAGAGGTGAATATTATGATTGACATTAGTTTTCAGAATGCAGATATAAGACTCCAAGAGGGACAGAAAACTTCTTTGAGCCCGCATGAGGTGACTGGGTCGAATGCAGATGTCTCGGCTGCTGCTCCGAAAGAGGTTCAACAGCCGAATCGCGAAAAGACCCATGCACTAGCCGCGGAGTTGAACAAGGCCCTTGAGCAGGTCGAGGGCTCTTACTCGGTTTCTGTCGATGACGATACCGGTATGATGGTGGTCCGCATTACCGACACGGAAACGGGTGATATTGTCAAACAGATTCCGTCACAGCAGGCTTTGGACGTGAGCGTGAGCGTGAAAAATATTGTTGGACTGTTGGTAGACGATCAGGCCTAAGGCGTCGTTTGGCACCTTAGGTCATTATTGCATTATGCGTTACAGACCTGGAAGTAAATAGATGTCCCAAGGAATTTCATTCTCGGGTCTGGGCTCTGGCCTCGATACAGATGGGATCATATCGCAGCTCATCGATATTGAGCGCCGGCCCATAAGCCTAATACAGCGGCAGCAGGTTACTCTAGAGCAGCAGAAGGGTGCACTCAACTCGATTAACTCGAGTATGGTTTCGCTCTTGAGCGCTGCTGAGAGTTTGGCTACGGACGATGTATTCTCAATCGTCAGCGCTAACTCCGATGACAGTGGGCGTGTGTCTGTAAATGCGACTAACGAGGCCGCCGCCGGCAATTTTAGCGTCGAAGTGGTAGAACTCGCCCAGTCTCGCCGCCTGTCTTCGGGCTCTTTTTCTAGCTTGTCAAATCCCCTTAATATCAGTGGTGAATTCGTCATCAATGGCCAGGGTGTCGAAATTGATGACGATGATGATCTGTTGGATATTCGCGACAAGATCAACTCGGCCGATGCCGGGGTTACTGCTCAGCTACTCACAGTCTCTACGGGTGATAGTCGTTTAATTCTCACCGCTGACGAGGTGGGTAGTGATGGTTTCTCCATCCAGGATGCCAGTTCTACCAATGTATTGCAGGGGTTGGGTTTCACTTCGAGTGGGACGGATATCAAAAATGCCTTTGCCAACGGAGGACGCAGCGGTCAATTTTTGGCTTCTGACGAGGCCGTAGGCACCTTACTCGGGCTAAGCGAAGCTCCCACGGGAACGGTTACTATTGGCGATGCTGAGGTGGCCATTGACTTGGCGAGCGATTCGCTGGACGATATTCGCGACAAGATCAATGCG
>JBLHGI010000264.1:0-8521 GCA_047616505.1 Planctomycetota bacterium | reverse complement strand
AAGAGCACTGTCGTGCCCTAGCGCGCTATGCCCACCGAGTAGTATTGCTCTTCGACGGCGATGCCGCCGGCTCTAACGCCGCCATGCGTGGACTCGAGATATTGCTGGGCACCGGCGTTGATGCCCGCGTTGTCTCCCTGCCTAGCGAGCACGACCCCGATACATTTGTGCAAGAAAAAGGCCCCGATGCCCTGCTCGATCTAGCCGAAAACGGGCAGTCCGCTCTCGACTTTTACATGCAGCAAATGGACAATCAGCACGATTTGAGCAGCGTGCAAGGCAAGTCCCAAGCAATAGAAGCACTCAAACCACTATTGGCCCGCCCTCGCGATGCCGTGCGCCGCGACCTAATGCTGCGCGAAGTCGCCCAACGGCTCTCCGTTGACGAAAGCGCTCTACGCCAAGAAATGAGCCAAGTAGTACAGCGCCAACAAAGACCCCGCGCTACGACAGCTGAACCTACACCAGCAGCGCAGCTCCCCGAACCACCGCGCCGCGAACGCGAGTTCATTGGTTTACTCCTGCAATATCCCCACTATATCGCCGCCACAGCCAAAGCCATCACCGCAGAATCTCTTGACGCTCCACAGTGCCAAGCACTCATGCGCGCACTCTTTGAGCGCTTCACCGAAGCAAGCGAGATTGACCTTTCACTACTGATAGACCAATTAGAGAACGAAGTGCTGACTCGCCTAGTATCGGAATGCGCCATGTTGGGATTTGCCGAAGAACAGGTCGAAGAGCAGTGGCGGCAATCCGTGTCTTTTTTTCAACGGACTTCGTTGCAACGCCGCATCCAACAAGCACGCCAAACACTCAACCAGGCCGAACAACAGGGAGACGAAAACGAAGTGCTGCGCATCAGCGGCGAGCTAGTGCAACTAAACCAAGAGCGCCAGAATTACGACGAGACACAAAACTCTTGACCCCCATCTGAAATCATCTAAATTCTTTTTTTATCGCATTTTTTAGCATTTAGGGCCCATAGCTCAGTTGGTTAGAGCATCCGACTCATAATCGGCCGGTCGTAGGTTCAAGTCCTACTGGGCCCACCATTTTCCGCATGCGGGCGATTAGCTCAGTTGGTTAGAGCGCCGGTTTCACATACCGGAGGTCACTGGTTCAAATCCAGTATCGCCCACCATTAAAAAGGGGCTGCAAACCACCATTATCAGGTTTGCAGCCCCTTTTTCTTTTAAAAAGCTCAGTTAGGTCGGAGGTAGTCCCTATTCGTCGAAAGAGTTATCCACAGGAGTAAATCCATATGGATTCACGGCGTTGAATAATGGACCCCTGTGCTCGCTACCATAATTATTCGATACGCCATAGGCGATACTGAAGCTGGGAGCATCTTGGCACTCGATAAATGCCGCTAAAAGCCCGGCGCAATCTCGATGGCTATCCCACACTCGACTAGCCCCCCGCGGTCGTTCGTTAGGACCGACGCCACCCAGGCGAACAGCCAGGATTTTCTGTCCATCCGTCAGGTCTTTGACATAGTATTGTCCGGCGATTTCCATCCATCGCTTACTCACGCCATAAAGACTCGTCGGTGGCACGCCAAAGGAATCCCGCCGCGTATCGGGGAAGGGTGGAATTGGCTCATCTGGATCATAACCATCGCCCATAAAGTCGTAGGAATGGACGGAGCTAGCCATGTAGATCCGCGATACTTTCTCGGCGATAGCGACGCGATAGACACAGTCGACAACGGCGATATTTAACGGATCCAATCCCCCTTCCCAATTCTCATCGCGCGTGTTCCAGCCCAAATGTACGACGGCATCTTTCCCTTTACAGGCTTCGGCCAACTGATCCATCACGCGGTCTCGATACGTGGCAAGTTGCTCCTTCCAGGAAGAGAGTTTCGTCTCTTTTAACACGTCATCCATCCGCGCGATGCTGATCCCGGAGAGGTCGTATTTCTGATCTAACTCCTTCTTCATAACTTGTGCCACAGTACCGGTAATCCCAGTCAGCAGTACACTTTTCACCTCTGCCCCCTCTGCTATTTGATATCACTGCAAATGATACAATACGCAAAATAGCGTATAATAATACCCCACGCAAAAACCGCCGGAGTATAGACTCCGGCGGTTTTCTCTGGTCTCTATCACGCTGCGTATTTGCCGATTATCTTTCTCCTTCAAAGATTTTGCGAATTTCTTTTTCCCCACGCACGGCCTCGTACCATATGGCAAGTAGAGGAATCAAGGGCAATACAATAATTAGCACATTCACAACACACCTCCTTTTGGTATTTGGGGTGTCCCCCACCACAGTGTGCTACTTACATGCTATAAAATTTCAACTCCCCAGACAGCGCCTTATGTGCGCTCCATCACAGACGTGCACATTGGCAGGTATTGGAAAAATTGCGTAGCTGTGAGCGAAATCACCTATGAGCAAAGAAATCCTCGTAGGCAGGCCTACTTCTGAGATATGTACCGACGATAGCGCCGACGTATAAAATCGAGTAGCAGATCGTGCAGACCACAGCGATGCGCAGCCGATCACTCAATCTTCTCATCTAGGTCGCGAATGGCCTTACACTGGCGCATGTGCACTGATTTTGGCGGCTGCGTATAGCCCTTCCAAGCATAGGGATCTACCCCTGCTACGGGCACGATATTGCGCCGATCGGCGTTGGCCACGCGTTCGCCCTCCTCTAAACTCCAGGGTAGCAGACTCCAGGCATTGCAATAGTGATTGACCAGCACGCGACGATAGATATCGCTGCGATTTTTGCGCGAACGATGCAGCAGGTAGCCGTTAAAAAACACCAGCGTTCCCGCTTTGACCTCGACCGGCACCTCTGCAGCTTCATCAAAACCGTAGCTCTCGGGTGCCGAATCAAACTCGTCCAAGTTCTCGTGGTCGCGCTGCGAGTAGAGATAACCCGTCTTATGCGATCCTGGAATAACCCACAGACAGCCGTTTTCTTGCGTGGCATCATCCACCGCAATCCAAGCTCCAATCAACGATCGATCGCGCGTTGGAATATAAATCTCGTCCTGGTGCCAGGCCTGCCCCTGAAACTCCGGCGGTTTGACAAAATACATCGACTGCATGCATTTGACGCTGCCGTCCCACCAGGGCAAGTGCGCCGCAGTTATTTGACTGAGGATACCGCATATTTTGGGGTGGCGGACATACTTTTCTATGACTGGACTTACGTAATGCGGTTGGTGGATGCAGAGCACGGACTGCAGCACTTCGCGATCGTCTACTTCTGCTGGGATCGGCTCAATATTTTCAGTCTCATACTGACCGCGGGCCACCGCCACCACATCGCGCTTGAGCTCTTCTAACTCATCTGCGTCAATGATATCGGGAACTACTAGATATCCCTGTTCGATAAAAAAGCGCACCTGCTCTTCGTCGAGCAGTTTTGGCACGGCGATTTCTTCGCCGTTTTGCTGCTGTATTGCTTCCATTTCCCCTACCTCATTTATGCGAGCCGATGGTCTCTCTATTCGTGTCTCTCTTTGGCGTCTCTCTAATATATTATCCGTGTAGCGTGCCAAGATCTACCTCTACTGTCAAGCTCTGCACGCTCCCGGGAAGGCCGTATCAATCGAGCACCGGACCTATAAATAAGGTGCCAGTATTTCCGCCAACAGCGCCGGTTTTTCTTTCCGCCTTGCCACATAATCCTCATACGTTGGCAGCAGGCGAGTGCCGATCTTTATATCGTGGTAGAGCGCGATATCCTCCAAGCGATGGTCGAGAAAGGGATTGGCCAAACGCTCCAAGGCCTGCTGGGCAAAATACCCAGCACCCTCCACCTGCTCGGCCACGATAGGCACGATCTCCTCAAATAACAGCGCCTCTAACCACGCGCGTATATCGGCATCGGCCAACGCTTCGCGCACCGTGACAAACCCCTGCGGCAGCGCCTTGCACACCAGACCCGTATGCGCCCCATTGAGAATCCGCACTTTGCGCAGCGAATAAGGCTCTACTGCCTCAACTAACTCTATCGCCGGGTGGGCAAACAGATTTAAGCCCGGTTGTTTTTCTATGGCCCACAGGGCAAAGGGCTCCGCCACCGCCAGCAATCCATCTCGCTCTGCTAAAGGATGCCCCTGCGGCGGACGACTAACGATGCGATCGACCAAGCTATTCACCCAGATGCACTCGTGGCCCAACCACTCGGCAAAATCACTCCCTAAGTTCCACCGGGCCACCTGCTCTAAAACGAGCTTATGCAACCTAGCGCCGTTATTATCGAGCAATTCACAGGGTAAAAGGCACAAGCCAGCCTCCCCTGCGACAAAGCGCACATGCAGCGCCGCCGCCACTTTCGCCGGGAACGAGCGCGGCTCTCCTATGGTATCCCCACCTTCCAATTCATAGCCCGCTTCCGTGACATTGGAAACGATGTAGCGCAGCGCAGGCGAACGCGCCACCTCTAACACTTCCGCCCACTGTTGCGATGCGACCAATGCACGACTGACACTACCGGCTTCTAGTACCTCATCGACCTCGCAACCAGATACCAACCCGCGCACGAGCACGTGATAATGTCCTTGCTGTGTATTAAAAAGACCGGCGCGGGGGCTTTCGGTAGACTGCACAACGACGATTTTACCAACATCGTCTCCAGCCGCATTAGCTTGACCTATAAAGAGGTCGACAAAGGCGCGTAAGAACTGGCCGCCGCCAAATTGCAATACCGTTTCTTGCATCTTATCCCCAGTCGCCAAAGTGGGAGTTGGCATACCAACGCGAATCAGAGGTTGGCGCCTCTTTATCGGTATGGAAATTCTTCAAGGATTCAAAATCTTTCACGATGGGACGGATCTCGTCGCGCCAGAAACACTCGACATCGTCAAAAGTTTGCAAGCGAGACTTCACCTGCTCATCATACACCGCAACTAACTCATCCTTCTTAGCTCCCAACCAGCGCACCTCGTCCTCGACCATGCGCGCCCCTATCTGCGGATCGGAATCACTGGCATTGGCCCCCATGGCAAAGAGCGGCTTTGTAGCTTCCTTGGGTACGCGCTCGATATCTACGCAGTCCGCTTCAATCGCCCACAGCAGCGAAGTCTCCACCTTGCCAGCGTGGTCGCCGCTGGCCCCATCACCATCAAACCCAGGTTCGTTGGCCTCGAAATCGGGCAGGCCATATAAGCGCATGCGCACATACGGCTGCAACTTTTCCAATACCGTCTTCAGGTCACGCCAATTGGGCCCGTAGTGGCCAGTCAGAAAAATCGCCGAACGAAACTCCAGCGCTTCGGCAGCGCGCACGTGATAACAAATATTCTTGAAGTGTATCCAGGGGGGCACCGCCGTCAGCCAGGGCTTTACCTCACCGACATTTTCCCGCGCCCAAGTAGCATAACCAGCGACTTCGTGCACGTGCCAATAATCAGGCGGCGCGACGATGCCACCGTGCGCCTGCGCCGTCTTCACCAAAATGCCATGTGCCTTCAGTGCATCGAGGCCCAGCGTATTTTGCGGTCCGTGCGGTTCGCAGAGCCCATAGGCAAAATAGACGGCCGGACACTGCGCGAACGCCTCTTCCAATTCGTGCGGGAACATATGCTCCCAGCGCACTTCATCATCTAATCGCATACAAAACCTCCGTTTTCATGGCGCATAAGAAGGGCCGTCAATACCGCGGTAGCTTTATTTTTACTTTTCTTCCGTAATCGCCCGCGTGCTCGCCAGCAGCTCGTCATGATCAAAGACTTTGCGCCAATCCGGCTGAAAAATCACCTTTTTGGCCGCCGCCACCGCTTCCTGTGCCCCAGCCGACAGCTGCCAATCGATCTCGTTAAAGAGAATGGCGATCTCGACGTTGAGGTGCCCCATGAGAAAATCGCGCGCCGCTTCGGCGGGTACACCGCGGTCGACCGCCTCATCCAATGCCTCGCGGATCACCGTCAGACAAGTTGCCGCCACCGTTTCCGAAAGCGCCGGCTCCAGTATGGCCATCTGCTCGACCGTCACCCTGTGCGAGCGCAGGATCGGCCGAAAGAGCTTCTTCGCAATTTTCTCACCCTTCTCGTAATCCTCCTCCGGGCCCTGCAACAGCGCGTTGACGATGGCCTGTTTTGCCTGCCCGCTGCCAAAGAAATCGCGCCGCGCTTCCATATCCTGCTCATCGTTAAAGATTGGCGGATGCGCCGGATGCGTAAAAAAGTAGGTCACGTCATCGCGCACGGGCATGCGCCCAGCGTGCGGTGCCGCCGGGTCGAGGCCAATCACCATCGCACCGCTTTTGACCTGCGGTACAACTTGCGCAGCCACTTTGCCAATAAGCGCGTCGGGAATAGTCAACAGCACGACATCGGCCGCGCTCAGTGCCTCGTCCATCGGCGTTGGCTCTAAGCCGCGCTCACGCAACTTCTGTTCGCCCGCTGCACCCGCTTCTACAAAGAGCACGTCGTACTCCGGATCGTCCTTGAGCGCACTGCAGGCGCGCGTGCCCATATTACCCGCTGCACCGAGGATTGCTATCGTCGTCATCTTCCTTCTCCTGTTTTAGAAAACGTAGACCACTTGTTACAAAAGCAGCCATTCACCCTATGGCCGACCGCGCAATACGCGGCTAAAAAAATCCTCGCGCCCCACCTGGCCGCCTTTAAACGCGATCTCCATGCCGTCTATGGCTGCTCGATTGCTATGCACACGACATAGCGGCGATCCCGGCGCCATCGGCCCCACCACCTCCAACGCTTCCACCCCTAGCTCCCGCGCCGCATAAGCCGAAGTATCCCCTCCGGCAACACAGGCACGGCGAATGCCCGTGCGCTCTGCCAACACCGCAAGAATCTGGCCCAAAATGCGCCCGAAAACCGCGCCGCTGCGCAGCTTGATATCCAACTCGTTATACCCTCGTTCGGCAAAGACGCGTGCCGTAGCCTCAATGCGCGCATCGTCCGGCCCATTCGCCGTATGCACCAATGGGCTCTGACCCCGCTCCAACGCATCCGAGCTCGCGCGCACGAGTCGTTCTATTTCCTCTGCGGCCAACGCACCGCCGCGCACCAATTTTCCGGTATCGGCTGGGATATCGGCAAAATTACTGCTCACCGCGTACTCGATCTGTCGCTGCGTCACGGGCGAACAACTGCCCGAAACGACTAGCACCTGTTCGACCTCGGTGCCCCCCGCTGGAACAGAAGCTGCAGACAACAAACCAGCCGCGCGCCAATGCGCGGTCAATGCGTATTCCAAACCGGATGACCCCGCACAAAAGAGTGGGCCACCGCTCGCGTGTTCCCACACGATGCGACCCACTTGCTCTAGGTCTTTCTGCTCCAGCGTATCAAAGAGCATTATTTCTATATTTTGCGCGAGTTTATCGGCGAAGCACGTATCCATATCCACTCGACTCAAACCGAGTTCCAACACATCGAAAAGACCTACTTTTCGCTGGGTCTGTGCCGCCAAGTGCAAACGCAGATCGGCTTCCCGCATCGGCGTAATCGGGTGGCGCCGCATCGTCGGGTGGCGATCTAAGCGAAAGACCTCGCTGTCCAGCCCCGAGCGCGCAAAGAGATTGCCAAATAGACAGAAGCGCTGTAGAGCCGGCGCCCCCACCACCAGCGGCACAAAGGGCGCAGCAAAAATTCGCTGACCAATATCGATCGCACGACCAATACTACCCACCTCCGGCGCCGAATCAAAGGTCGAGCAAGTCTTGTAGTGCACCAGGCGACAGCCGAGTTCGGCAAAACGAGAAAGTGCGGGAGCGAGTTCGGCCTCCATCGCATCGGCTGCGCACGAGCGCGTCAGACCCGCAATACCTACCGCCTGTACGGCCGGGAAGCGCGCCAAATCCTCTGCCGTCGGCGGCTCGATAAAGAGCACTGTTTCCACACCAGCATAGCTCAGCGCCTCCATCACATCGGTAGAACCCGTAAAGTCGTCGCCGTAATAGCCGAGGATTAACCCCGTCGGTAATGCCATGTCTTATTTCCCAATAGCCGGAACACCTATAGCGGTGCCACGGCGATTCTCAATACAGCCTCAGTATCGCTATATCTTGGATGTACTACCGGGATGATTGGGAAACCAATAGCCCCCTTGCCACTGCCCCCAATCCGAGCGCAGCGCTTCTATATTCTCGTGCACAGAGTCCGCCAACCCGGCGCCATTGGATGCAGCCACATTAGCTCGCAGCTGCTCCAGATTGCGCGCTCCGGGTATAATTGATGTGACGGCGTTGGGCGTTAAGCTGAAGTGATGTGCCAAATGCACCATACCACCGGGATAAGCCTCCGCCAGTGGCCGCAAGTCTTCGGCCATCTCGATTCTCCGCTGCAAATGCGGTTTAGATAGATTGGCGCGATGCTCCTTTGCCACATCCCCTTCGGTGCGGAATTTTCCCGCTAAAACACCCTGCGCCAAGGTCAAACGCACGATCAGCGCAACGCCTTTTTCCTCTGCTAAAGCAAAGAGCTCTTCCTCGGCAGAGATATCAAAAATATTGTATGTAATCTGAATAAAATCGACTAAGTCCTGCTGTAATAACCACAGCGCAACGTCCACCGAATCGAGC
>JBLHGI010000263.1:0-8581 GCA_047616505.1 Planctomycetota bacterium | reverse complement strand
CCGTTTTACCGATCAGAGCTGTTCGGTAAAATAGCCAACCAAGCCCAACTGTCCAGAACACAGAAACGCGGTCGAGCGCCCTAAGGCCCAACCGCGTTTCAGTGTTCTACTTTTGTCGCTCTTATTACTCTTACAATTCGGCCAACGCTACTTTGCGTCCTTCTGCCAAACTCCTCTGTACCGCCTCCGTAAACTGCATGTATTTAACGCCATCGGCAAAGCTCGTATGGGTCACTTGCTTGCCGTCGCGAATGGCATCGACAAACTCCTCTTCGACCCGCCAGCCATTGCGCGGATGCTCTGGCAACTGCAATGGCTGATACTCGCTATCGCCCTCACCGGCTATCCACACTTTGCCCGCGGCCATCGCCGTGCCACCCTCCATTTTAAAGCTGCCCTTGGTTCCATAAAATTCAAAGGTGAAACTATCCCCCAAACGCGCGACACTGCTGACGTGATACACCGCCGTAGCACCGCTCTCCATCTCCGCCACGACCCCTAAGCTCTCGGGGATATCTACCGTCCCCTGCGCTCCCGTATCGGGATCTTTGCGCTCGCTCGTAAAGATCTTACCGTGGGCGATTACCGCCTTTTCGTGCCCGACATAACGGCGCACCGTCTCGTTGAAAATGCCCAGTGCCATAATATTCTGACCCGAAAAATCGCGCCGCTGACGCCAGTGCAATGGCGCATCGGCATTATAACCACCCCCCAAACCTCGCACTTCAATCTCTATAATATCGCCAAAGAAACCATCTTGTAGTTTTTCTAATAAAATAGATTCGGCCAGTAAATAAAAAGGCGCCGGTACGATCATCGCCACCCTGTCATTCTCTTGCGCTGCAGCGTGCATTTGCCGTGCCTCGCCGAGATCCATACACATGCGCGCCTCGGTAAGAATATGTTTATTGGCAGCTAGGGCCTCGAGCGTTATCGGACAATGCAAGTAGGGCCAGGTGCCCACGCATACCGCATCGACCTCGTCGCTGTGCACCAACTTCTTCCAATCGTCAAAAACCTGCGCTATGCCAAACTCATCGGCCACCTTCTGTCCCGAAGCAAGCGAGCGATTACACACCGCCGTAACCTCTACCCCATCAATGGCCTGAAAACCTGGAATATGCTGCAAACGGGTATTGGCCCCCGCGCCGACAATGCCAATTCTTAGCGTCATGAGACTACTCCTAGCTATGCAAAATTTATAATAGCGACCAATCGTTCCAAGCGAATATTTCTCCTATCAACCCCACTCATAAAGCGTCTTACGCGCTAATTTATAATCATCTGGTCCGCGTAAAATCGCCGTAGCACCTCCCGAAGCCACCTCAATCAAGCGCGCACAAACCGGCTCATAAGCCGCCCTTGGCGCGACGGCCCCCTTGGCCACGAGAATCTTTTGCTGCTGTGGCTGTATCCCCATACACGTAATCTGGTGGAGACTATTGGGCGAGGACCGCACGCTATTGAGCACCAACAAGCCTTTGCCCCCAACATCAACAACGGCTGTCGGACCTTGGTTGAAAAAACGGCCGCCGCCGTGTCGTCGCTCCGTTTCCTCGTACGAACCATCGTGCAAAGTCCGCACCCGACCGCGAATAGCCAGGGTCGCGCCGTGTACCGCATCCGTCTTAGCCCCCGCCTGCAACTCTATATCCGCCCCAACCCCTACGACAAAACAAGCTGCGGCGCTCTCCGGATCCCACAGCGTCACCACCCATTTTTCCGCATCCTGTTCAATGAGTTCTTCTAATACAAAAGTCGAATCCCCCGCCGACCCACCGCCGATATTATCGCCAAAGTCCAGCAAACACACGGGCTGTTCATCGCTCTGCATTGCCAGCGTTACCGCTTCTTGCGGAGTGGCTACCTGTGGTTTTAAGTCTTCGCGCACCGCCCACATCGCCTCTTCTAAGCGCTGCGCTGCGCGCTGGGCCAAAGCCTCGTCGCCGTCGGCTATTACCACAATAGATGGTCCCATATGCGGCACGTCGGCATATTGATAGCCCGCTGCGATACTACAGGCCAGAATACCCTCCTGTGCTTCCATATCAATGGCCGCCTGCATCAGCGACTGCATCGGCGCTGCGCTCGTATTGTGATAGTAGATATTGAAAAGCAGTTCGGGTTTGGCCAAGGCCATTACTGGTTTCACTTCGCCCTTGACCATCTGCACCAGAATGGACGCCGCCTGCAAACCGCGCTCACGCTGATCTATATGTGGGTTCGTCTTGTAAATAACCAGTACATCCGCTGCCTCAACTAGCTCGGGAGGTACGTTGGCGTGATAGTCGTGGGTAACGGCAATCGGCATATCTGGACCTACCAGTTCGCGCACTCGGCGCACCGTCTCGGCATCGGCATGCGGATACCCATCGGCTACCATCGCACCATGTAATGCCAGCAACACACCGTCGACTTTAGGACCCGTCCTCAGACCATCGAGAATCCGCCCCGTAAAATAGTCATATGCCTCGGCCGTAACGGCCGCAGCAGGCGTGGCGCCAGCAGCTATAATCGGGAAGATCTCGTAACCAAACTGCTCGGCCCCAGCAATATAACCAGCAATTTCGTGGAATGTATCGGCATAGTGAGAGAGGATCCGCTCGCCTTCTTTGACACCATTCTCATCCACGCCAAAATCTTTCATCCCAGTCGGTTGCGAATGGAATGTGTTGGATTCGTGGGCAAAACCCGCTACCGCTAAACGCATAAAATATCTCCCGAACGATGACCATTTTAAAAAGGCAACTGCATCTAATTATTTAAACGCTATATCCAACAGGCTCGAACCCGCTATCAACTGCACCGCCGTTAGGACCAACACTCCATACACCACCCGATTAAACCACAGATCCGTAAAATGCTGGTTCAGAAAAATGCCTAATTTAACCCCCACATATGCCAGAGGCGCCAAGAGCAGCGTCATCTTGAAAATATCTAGGTGAAAGAGACCTAGCCCCCAATAAGGTGGCACTTTGATAAGATTGATCGTCGCGAAAAAGACCACCGTCGTGCCGACAAAAAGGGTGCGCGGCAACTGCTGTGGCAATAAATAAACTACGACCGGCGGTGCTCCGGCGTGAGCAATAGTAGAGGTAAAACCCGATATAGTGCCCATTAGAACACCTTCCAATACACCGGGATGGCGTTTCTCGGCGGCCCCCAATACAAAAGATCGCCCCAATTGAAAGAGCACAAAAAGCAGCGCCAAAACACCCAGCCCGACTTCTAAAACGCGTTCGTGCTGACTAAAATAACCAAAAAAGAAAGCCCCTGCACCAATGCCCAACAGGGCGCCGGGCAGGAGCCTCTTTACGCTCTTACCATCAAAATTACTGTAGTAGTGACGCACGGCAAAAACATCGCAGGCTATCAATAGCGGCAACATCAGTGCCGCCGCGTCAGACACCGGCATCGTCAGCGCCAGCAGCGGTGTTGCAATAATGCCGATACCACCGCCAAAACCGGCCTTGGCCACCCCCATCAAAAGCACTGCACATACAGCGCAAACCCAGACAGCAGCCGAATATTCGGGTAGCACTACTCGCCTTCTACGTGCGTAACCTCAATGTCCAGATCTTCTCGTTTGGCAACGCGCTCAACCTGCCCATCTTTGACCCATACGACGCGGTCTGAGACGCTGAGCATCTTGTGATCGTGCGTCGCTGAAATAATCGTCACCCCCGAATCTTCGTTCATCTCACGCAGAAGCTCGATAATCTCGGTGCCCGTGCGCAGGTCGAGGTTGGCCGTCGGTTCGTCAGCTAATACAACGGCTGGATCGTTCGCCAAAGCACGTGCCACAGCTACGCGCTGCTGCTGCCCCCCCGATAATTCGTATGGTTTGTGCACATAGCGTTCGCCCAAACCAACCTTTTTGAGCAAATCCATGCCCTTGTCACGCGCTTCGTCGCTGGTCAACCCAGCAAAAACCATCGGCAGTGTGACATTTTCCAACGCCGTCATAACGGGAATCAAATTAAAGGACTGGAAGATATAACCGATTTTCCGGCAGCGCAGCCAAGCCAACTCGTATGCGTCAAGTTGAGCTACATCGACTTCGTCGATATAGACTTTACCTTCGGAAGGTTTATCGAGACCGCCCACCATATTAAAGAAAGTGCTCTTGCCCGATCCCGAAGGCCCCATAATCGACAGATACTCACCGGTATAGATTTCCATATCGATGCCGCGCAGGGCGTGGACCTCGATATCGCCCATCTTGTAGATCTTTTTGACCCCCTGCGTGCGCACGACGGTGCGCTGCTCTTCTTGTACCGTCGCTCCAGCCTCCTGCTGCGCCTGACTCATGCCTAGCCTCTCGTCGTATTTTTAGGTATCGGAACGCATAGCTTCAACTGGTTCCATCTTAGCGGCCCGATACGCGGGCAGCATGGCGCCAATCAACGAAAGCACCGTACCGGCGATAAGCGCATAAAATGCCGAGCGCAAAATGCCAGCCGTCGGGAAATGATCTATGACAAAACCGCCGTAATCGAGCAGTGCCAAGGCCAGCGTCAGCAAAAAGCCGATTATAATACCCGCCGAAGTCCCCGCAACTCCTTGGAAGGTCGATTCGAGCAGGAAGAGTTTAACGATAAAAGAGTCCAAGGCCCCCAAACATTTCATAGTGCCAATCTCGCGATAGCGCTCCGTGACCGACATCAGCATGGCATTGGCAATGCCCACTACGCATACGAGTAAAGACAAACCAATCAACCACATTTGTTTCGACTCTTCTTCTTGCAGCCGTGCCTTAGCTTCCGCAGACCCCCCATCCGTTAAGCCCGTCTCAACTCCCTTTTTCTGCAGAAGCAAGTTGATTTCGCTCTTGTTCACGTTGCGCAGACTGGAAATAATCTCGTTACTGCTCCAAACGGACATGAGAAAGGCAATAGCCAATACGACACCACTCGTTGTAATCAACGAACGACCAAAACGTATTTTGAGGCTACGCATGCTAATTTCCATGGCCCGACTCATCGGCAGGATGATCTTTCTACCGCCCGCTACTTCGATTTCCGACATAATCTCTTTATCTCCGGATAAATATCCGCGTTCACAATACACATAAGTGAAACAAAAATCAATAGGTGCGACGCGCCTGGACCAATTGTAGCGCCTGTGGAAAAAACGCCAGTGCTCCCTTGACCTGTTCGTCGCCTAGCATACGCGCTCTATAGTACTGCTCGTCCCCCCAAAGCACGCGTGCAAAACCAGCTTTGAGTTCGGTTTGTAGAAAGCTCCGATCTTCGCCCAGCATAGCCAGATCGACCTCGACGCTTCGTTTCTCAAGAAATGAGGCAAAAGCATCATAGGTCTCTTCCGATACAACATAAGAGTGCAAATAATCCTCGAAATTCACGGGCCAATCACTATTGGAACCAGCCCAATAACCGCAAAAATCGGCCAAATGCCCCTGTGTAAAGAGATCCACGGCAAGATCGGATAGCTTTTCAGCAGGCAAAAAGACGTCCGGAGTAATGCCACCACCGCCATAAACAGCGCGCCCTTGTTGCGTATAAAAAACGGCCTTGCCCGCGCGCAGGCTATCTATAGTATTCGGATCTACATCATCAACACCTTCTTCATAGTAGACCTGTACGTCGTCGCTATAAGGGCGCTGAATTAAACGCCCTAATGGCGTATAATAGCGCGCGACCGTCAGGAGCAACAATCCGCCATTGCTGCGCAGCGGAAACTGCCCCTGCACCAACCCCTTGCCAAAGCTGGTTTGCCCCGCCACGATTCCCATATCCAAATCCTGTACTGCACCAGCAACTATCTCAGAAGCACTCGCACTGCCGTGATCTATCAACACGACCAACGGCATCATTTCTTGTAAACGGCGGCGCGCCCGAAACTCGTGGCGCCCCCCTTCTCGACCTTCAGTATAGACGACTAGTTCATTTTCCCGAAGAAAAAAGTCCGATACTTCCACGGCCTGGTCTAACAAACCACCCCCGTTGTCACGCAGGTCTAATAAAAGACTGTGCATGCCTTGTGCACGCAACTTCTCCAAAGCGCGATCGAGCTCTTCGGCCGTCGTTTCTGCAAAGCGAACGATGCGCACATAACCAATACCCTCCTCCAACATATAGGCATAGGGCACGCTGCGAATTTCGACGCGATCTCGACGTATTGTAAAATTCAGCAGGTTCTCGCGGCCCTGACGCCGCACCGAAACGCGCACCTGAGAACCACGCGCACCGCGCAGCTTATCCATCACTTCTTCCGTACTGATCCCCTCGGTAGAAATGCCCTCAATCTCAGCGATGTGATCACCGGCACGCAACTTGCTATAGGAGGGCGACCCGACTATCGGCGATATGACAAGTAGCTTGCCATCGCGCACTTCAAAATAGATACCAATCCCCTCAAAATCGCCGCGGAAACGCTCGACCATATCCGCATAGTCCGCTGCATCCAAATAACTCGAATGCGGGTCTAGCGCCGCGAGCATCCCCCATACGGTTCCACGCACTAACGAATCGACCGATATAGCTTCAATAGACCGGCGATTGATGTGGTCGAAAGCCTCGACTAAAGTCTGGCGCTGCCCCCTGTCACCCAGGTGAATATCTACCCCTGTACCACCCCGTTCAATCTGGCCAAGATAGTCGTTGTCACCCTCTGGCAAGGCCGTTAACATGCCCTCCACTCCAGCGTCTATGATGAGCAGACTATCCACCGGATCGACATAGTCACGATGAATGCGGTCGCGCACTTCAAAGACGAGATCTAACCCACCGGTCCCCTCGCGCGCCATACCATAACGCAACCCAGAGAAAGCATAAGCCAGCAGGACGACTACAAAAAAAATAGACCAGCGTTTCATGAACAATCGGCTCTTTTTTTCAACTAAGACCTTTCCTCCACGTCAACTAGACGGCAGGATTTCGACGAGGGGCAATCGCCCCCCTTTGTCTCTTTCCTCCGTTTGCGCAGTCCTCTGAGCAAAATCTACAGGCACCATACAAACGCGCAATTCACTCAGCCCCCACCGATTCTGCATATGTTCCAACGCAAATGCCAACGTGCCGGGTACAAAAACTAGGGTATCTATTTTGTATTCACGCATCAAGTTTGCCAAATCGTCGGTAGTGCCAACGACGGCACGACCTGCAACTACCTTCGCCTCCGTTTCACCCTCCTCGCACACTATGCCAACTAAGTCACAATCGGTATATGCATGCTCGCTCCAATAATCGACAAAACGCTGCGCCTGATAATCACTGCCAACCAATAGCGCGCGCGCGCGACCGTGTTTAGAGCCACGCTTGGAGTCCAGCCAACGCACCCCCTGGCGCCAACCTGCCAGCAGCAGCGTATTACACACCCATGCCGCACCGGCCGCCAAACGCGAAAAATTATACGCTTTAAAGAAGAAGACCAAGGTCAGAATCAGTGCAAACCCAAGCGAGACCCCCGCAACAGCCCACAGCGGTGAAAAACGACGACGTCCGTACAGCCCCAAAGCATAAAAGGACAATAACCATACCAAGGTAGAAACGGCATAGACGGCAAACCACTGTTCACTGGAATAGGGTGGGGGCGCCAACCAACGCGTCGGCTCAACTTGCAAATCGAACTGATTGCTCAAACGTTCCACCTGGTACATCAGCGGCACGAGGGCTTCGTGATAACGGACCGTCAACCCCAAGCCCAAACCAAAGAGAATCAAAAGGGCATCCACCAATGGCAGGGCCAACACGCGCGCCGTCTTTAACGAGAAACGCAATATCCCATACAGTGCAATGCCCACATGTAAGAGCCACGGCGGAAAAAAGCGGTAGCGATCCTTCATGTGTTTGTCGACAAAGATCGACATGGCCTTACTCTTGCGGTAAAGCACCCGCAATGGTACACCGCGGCCACTCTCGCCGCGAAAATGCACAATTTCCGTATCTGGGATATAAAAAATCTTCCAACCCGCTCGGTGAATGCGATAGCACCAGTCGATGTCCTCGCCGTACATAAAATAATCTTCATCGAGAAGCCCCACTTCGTCCATCGCCTCTTTGCGCACGAGCATACAAGAGCCAGAGATTACATCGACCTCGGCTCGCTTCTCGGGGTCCAAAAATGTCATGTTATAACGAGCTATCGTAGGGTGATCTGGTAGAAGACGGCTGAGACCTGACATTTTGCAGAAGGCGGCTATCGGAGTGGGAAAACCGCGGCGACTATCCAATTGTAAGGTGCCGTCCGGGTTGAGAATTTTGCAGCCCACAGCCCCCACCTGTGGGTGTTCCTCCATAAAGCTAATTAGATACTTGAACGTATCGCGGCGCACAATGGTATCCGTATTGAGCAAAAGTACATAACGGCCCTGTACTTCTCTCAGCGCCACATTATTGCCGGCGGCAAAACCCGTATTGCACTCGTTGCGTAGCAGATGTACTTGCGGGAATTTTTCCTCTACCATGTCGGCACTGCCATCCACCGAGGCATTATCGACGACAAAAACCTCAGCTTCCACATCCTCGACAGCTGCGAGCACTGACCGCAACGCTTGTTCGGTCAATTCGCGCGTATTATAGCTGAGGAGGACCACGCTCAATTGCATGAGTACCTATTG
>JBLHGI010000262.1:0-8586 GCA_047616505.1 Planctomycetota bacterium | reverse complement strand
GTGATGATCGATCGAGATTCTCTTATCAAATAGCACTCGTGCAATGGGCGGAGAACTTTTCAGGTAGCGCTTTTTTAGCTCTATTACAAAATCATACAATGATTTATCTGATGTGATAGTATTTGAGATAGGATAACGTTTAGATAGTAGTTTCTCTAATTCACCATGCTCTAGCATCGCCTGTACGCGCTCGAGGACATCCTCTGGAGAACCGTCTATATAGCGTAAGTGTGATTTCATAAGGGTGAGCCCAGCAACCGATATTACTTCGCCAGCGCCTCTATCCGCTCCTTTACTTCCCGTCTACCTATATCTCGCAATGTGAAGAACGCATCCTTATTCTTGCCTCGGGGAGTCCCCTTCCCCTGTTCCCACCGTACGATCGTCTGCGTACTCACCCCTAGTAACCATGCCATCTCGCGCTGAGATAAATTCAATCTTTTGCGGTGAGACTTGATCGAAACAATCGTGATTCTTGCCGATGAACTCTTTTCTTCACCGGTCGGCTGAGCAGCACCCGATGTTTTCTTTGTCGTTTGATATTTCTCCAGTGCCGCAATCTGCTTTTTCTGTTGGGTTACCGTCTTGCTGAGCTCTTGAATACGCTTTCTCAGTGGATCGACTTCTTTTTTTATTTCACTGCGAGAGAGGCGTTTTATCTCATCCTTCAACACACTGGCAATATCAGGCATATAGGTACTCCTTTGAGTTTATGTTTTCCTCCTCCTCGGTCCGTTTTTATATCCACGACTTCGCTGCCCGAAATGCAAGTTTCCCGTGCATGACGTAGCACTCCTAAACGCCATCACTCATAGCAGCTCTTTCACTCTCTCAGCCTCAATCACTCCATCCGTAGCGGGTATCACCCATTCAACGCATAAGGCCTTTACAATAGAATAAGAAGGTACGCCGGGATCGCGTAATCGTCATGCTTGATCGGAAAACGATAGAGCTCCACGATTCATTCCCGATTTCGAGACCTGGTGTCGCTAGCGCAGCGACCCTGCATATCATTTGTGACGAAGAGCGTGGTTTCATCTCGGTTGATCCCAATGCTATCGGGTCGGCCACACCTGAAAGAGCGGCTATCTAAAGGCAGGCACCCCAGCAGGAAAGAGCAGGAAAGAGGGCGATAAGACCCCCATACGGATTGACCTAACCTTCTAAAAGGCCCTTTATAATCCCTATACATCACACCCCGCAGCAGCATCGCCATCCTACCAGATCCGAAAAGGGAATCCACCATGATCGAAGCAGGCCCAGCTGAACCCAGGGTGATTCCACCCCAGCAGAACTTCCCCATCGAGTGGGCGTCTCCCGATGAGCAGGAGCTTCTCGAAGTTTCCTTTTTACGCTCAATATGCTGCGCGTGCGCGTATAGCTGAGTATGCTATCTCTTTTTTTTAGGCGCGATATAACCATAAAAAGCCTGCTGCTGGCACTAACGGCTTGCCTCTTCGCCTTTCAATACCACACGCTGGCCAAGCTGTCTGCATTTCATCCAGCTACCAGCCATGTATCGCTGACTCGTTTTTTTTATTCTGTCCGCGAACAAAGCATCTTTGACTATAGCGATGGCCTATTATTAGCCCTGATCTTAAGTCTGGGCCTAGCTATTATTATCGCCGAATGGCAGCACCGGGCTCTCAGCTCGTTTTTGCAAGAATCGCTGCGCAGCGATAAATCGGCTTTGCTGCTCCTCGGCATCGTCTCCCTCGTTTGCGTGCGCTACTATTTTGCGCGCGGTGCACTGCATTGGTCGGGGGATGCGGCACAGCACATCGCCTACGTAGAGATCACCGCGCGGGAGCTCGCCCTCTTCAACTTTCCCACCTGGACCTTTGCCATTGGCAACGGCTCGCCCTACCTACAGAACTACGGCTCCTTATTTTTTTATCTCGCCGGTCTATTTACGCTGGCAGTGCAGGACCTCAACCTCGGCATAAAACTGTGCCTCGTCTTTGCACACGTGCTCTCAGGTCTAGGCATGTTTTTGTTTATCCGCCATCTAACGCATTCGCGGCGCGCCGGCTTTTTTGCAGGCTTGGCTTTTGTCTTATCCTTCTGGCACGTACAGCAAGTCTTAATCATGGGCCGCTTGCCGCTCGCTCTTTTTTATGGGCTATTGCCCTTTGCCTTTTGGGCAATCGAGATGCTGGCGCGCTCAGGATACCGCATCCGCGCCGCCAGCATCGGAGCCATAGCCCTCGCCAGTCTGTTTTTTACCCACCCCGGCTACGCTACCTACGCAGCACTCTCGGCCTCGTTCTACGCCGCCGTGCGCTTGTGGAGTTGGCGCAGAACCGGCGACTGGAGAGAGCGATTCTACAGTGCAGCAGCCCTGCTCGTTGGCGGCGCCATACTTAGCTCCTATATGACGATTGGCATGTGGGCCGAACGCATTTACACCAATATGCACTCGATGCATTTCGGGCTAAAGACCAACATAGAGGCAGTAGATCAAGTCGTGCCGGACCCGAGTTGGCAGCATCTATTCGTCTGGTCTAATTACCGGTTTTGGTTGCTCTACATGGAGAATTTCCACTGGTATGGTGGTTATCTAGGTCTAACGCTCGTGGCCCTGGCACTAGTGGGCTGTGCCGCCGCCTATGGGCTGCGTTCCTCTCGATCGAGCGCTCCCTATGCAGCAGTCGCCCTCTGCTTGTTCTGCGCCGCCTGGGTCGTATTTGCCTATCGTATCCCCCCTGTCAGCATGCTGCACTTATTGCAAAATATGAACGCGGCGCGCTACCTGCTCTTTCTCGTGTTCTTTCTGAGTGCCGCCGCCGGTATAGGCACTCACGCCCTGCGCATTGTTCTGCGCAGGCACCCCCTCTACAGACGACTCTTCGCCCTGCTGCTCGTATTGCTCTTTGCCGACTTGGGCACGACGACCTTCATCCACCCCTATATGGCGTTAGACCGCAATCCTACGGCCTATCCAGCGGAACTCTTTGTCGATGTCCGCGCACAGGCACAAGCCGAAAAAACGGAGCGAGGCCAGCTAGCTCCGTACCGCATACTCTGGCCCAAGGAGGGCAATAATTACCTCAACGTCGCCACTACGTTACATCTGTCGAAAGTGCCAACCGCCGACGCCTTCCACCCCGGCGAGTTGCGCGCACTCGACACCTTCACCCGCCCATTTATCGAACGAGTGCGCCAAGAATTTTCGAGTCTCGGAAAAGTCGAGGATCTCTCTTCGCTGCCAACAGCCGACTACCTGAGGGCGGGATATACCCTGCTTAATGCACGCCACGTAATGCTCACCTTAAACGAGGAGGGAGTCGTATACTTTTTGCTTTACCGCCACCAGTCCCCCATCATTTCGGCACCACAAATCACCCCCTTCGACGGTGAACTCACCCCCTTCGCTCTCATCGATTCTATGGTCATACTTCCCGCTCGTGCCCAGAGCCAGCGCATTCTCGTGCGAGATATTCCGCGCGCCATAGACTTAGGTAATCAGGCGCACATAGAAGTTCTCGATCATCGCGTCTACGGCGAACGAGTCCATTTACAAGTCCGCACCGATCGCCCTTGTTTTGCCCGCCTCGCCTACGCCTATTTTCCGTTCTTAGAGATAACGGTTGATGGCCAACCCGTATCTTTTATGCAAACAACGGGCCGTTTTATCGCCCTCAAACTCGATGCCGGCGAGCACACCATCGCAATTAAAGCCCATATATCGCCCTTGCGCCGCAACCTGCTCATCTTCTCATTGATCGTGCTGATAACGGCCGCAGTCTTAATTCGTCGCGAGCGGCGCTCTGTAGCCATTCCCCCGACCACTTCTTAAATTAGCATCACGACCAATACAAATCCCGTTAGGAGCACTCAATGCACGATCCGCGTTTAGACCACCTCGCCGACACTCTCATACAGCACTCCACCCAACTGCAAGAAGGCGAAAAAGTCCTCATAGAAACAACGGACATACCGGAGGATATGGTCATCGCCCTCATTCGCGCCGCGCGCAAAGCTGGCGGCATCCCCGTCACTTCTTATAAGCGCAGCCGCATTCAGCGCGAATTACTGCGCGGAGCCCAAGAAGCGGGCATGCAGCTTGCCGGCGACTACGAGGCCCACCGCATGGAGCGCGTCGATGCCTACATCGCCCTGCGCGGCACGAGCAATATTGCCGAACTCTCCGATGTGCCAGCCGAATCCATGCACCTCTACGACACGCATTGGATGCAGCCAGTGCACTACCAAATACGCGTGCCCAAAACAAAATGGGTCGTTTTGCGCTGGCCTTCTTCCTCTATGGCGCAACAGGCCCGCCTGAGCACGGAGGCATTTGAGGATTTCTACTTTGACGTCTGC
Source organism: Planctomycetota bacterium (assembly GCA_047616505.1). GTDB lineage: Bacteria > Latescibacterota > UBA2968 > UBA8231 > UBA8231. Next base: position 4,260 of record JBLHGI010000262.1, on the reverse strand, counting down.
ACGCTCGACTACAAAAAGATGGCCGAGGCGCAAAAACCATTGGCCGATCTCATGCGCAAAACGGACCGCGTCCATATAAAGGGCCCCGGAACAGACCTGCGCTTTAGCATTGCCGACATTCCCGTCATCGAATGTTCCGGCGAACACAATATCCCCGACGGCGAATGTTTCACCGCCCCCGTGCGCACTTCTGTAGAAGGTGAAATCAGCTATAATGCCAGCACGCTCTATCGCGGCACCGTTTTTGACCATATCCAGCTGCGCTTTGAGCAAGGTCGCATCGTCGAGGCACACAGCAACGACGATATTCGCCTCAATGAAATCCTCAATGCCGACGAAGGCGCGCGTTATATCGGTGAGTTCGCCATCGGGTTTAACCCCTATATAACCGAACCCATGCTCGATATTCTCTTCGACGAGAAAATAGCCGGCTCCTTTCATTTTACCCCTGGCCAAGCCTACGAAAAAGCGGACAACGGCAACCGCTCAGCCGTGCACTGGGACATGGTCTCGATCCAGACGCCAGCAATGGGCGGCGGTCAGATCTACTTCGACGACGTGCTCGTGCGCAAAGACGGCCTCTTTGTCTTGCCTGCACTTGAAGGCCTCAACCCCGACCAGCTCAAATAAGATGGATCGTGCAAACCTGCACTTTATCACGACGGACCACCAGCGCGCCGACTGCGCCGCGTGGCACCGCAGTCGCGGCAACTGGATTCCCTACTAAAGGAGATTGGCACAGACCTATGCAGACCTATCAATCCATCAACTTCACTGCGCGCGAAACGGCGGAACTGGTCGAACTCGAAGAAGCAGAGCCTCTCGGTGCCGACGAGGTAGCGGGCCCTACACTCTATACGCTCGTCAGCCCAGGTACTGAGTTGGCAGGTTCTTATCTCGGCGAACGCTTCCCCGCCCGGCCGGGTTATGCCGCCGTCTTCCGCGCCGAAGAAATTGGCGAGGACGTCGAGGATATTAAAAGGGGAGACCTGCTCTTTTGCATGGGCCAACACCAGTCACGGCAGCGTGTGCGCGGCGGCGAAACAGTCCTCGTACCGGCAGGCCTCGCCCCCGCACTAGTACCATTCTGTCGCCTAATGAGCGTGACGATGACGACGCTACAGACAACTTTGGCCCGGCCCCCAGCGCAAGTACTAGTAACGGGCCTGGGACCCGTCGGTCACCTTTGTGCGCAAGTCTTTGCCGCCTATGGCTACGATATTATTGCCGTGGACCCCTTAGACGAAAGACGCGAGTGGGCGCAACGGGCCGGGATCGCGCGCGTGGAAGCGGCCGTCCCCTTCGACGACGAACACATTGCGCGCAAGATCGACCTTCACATCGAATGCTCCGGCCACGAAGCAGCTGCACTCGACGGCTGTAAGGCCGTAAAAAAGAAGGGCGAGATTGCTCTAGTCGGCGCTCCTTGGAGCCAGCGCGCCGACGTACAAGGTCATGAATTCTTGCGGGAAATATTCTTTAATTACGTGACCCTGCGCTCGGGCTGGGAATGGGAATTACCTCATCACGGGCAGGATTTTCGCCAGGGCAGTATTTTCACCAACTTAGCCGAGGCCCTGCGGCTTTTGAGCGATCGCCGCGTCGTCGTCGATGACCTCTACGAAGAGTTGGAACCGAGCGCCTGTCAAAAAGTATACCAAGACTTGATGAACCGCCGTTCGTCGACGCTTTTTCAGCTTTTCACCTGGGCCAATACGAGCACCTAAACACAACCAAACGCTGTAGTGGAAGGTATTTTATGGATCCATCTTTTTTTGTTCGCAGCGACGAACTTGCCTTGCGCTTTAACCATCCTCCGGGCGCACGCCGACTCTCCTTTGCCAATTTCAACGGTGGAGTGGAGGAATGGAAAGAGGCCTGCCGCAGTCAGCTTATCGAGCTCTTGGGTCTAGAAAAGCCCCCGGCCTGCAAAGTGCAGGTACTGCGCGAAACCCAGGCCGGCCACGTAACGATTCAGGCGCTCGTATTAGAGGTGGACGAGACCCTCTCGATCCCGGCCTACCTGCTCTTTCCACCCAACGATGAATGGGAGCACTGCGTCATGGCCATTCACGGCCACGGCGAAGCCGAACCCTGCATCGGCCAACGCGACGATTATCACCGCCAATTTGCCCTGAGTTTAGCCCAAGAAGGATATCTCGTGCTCTGCCCAGAGCTGCGCGGATTTGGCCCCCTAAGAGATCTGGCGTTGCACTGCGATGGCCAGCGCCTCGACTACTGGACCGAACAAGGCCACAAAGCGTTCTCATTGGCAACAGATAGTTTTCAGCACGGTTGGCCACTGCTCGGGCAGACCGTAGAAGATTTGCTGCGCTGGGAGGATTTTTTGGCACGCGAATATGCAGCCGATAGCCTATCAGTCGCCGGCATTTCTTACGGGGGCGATCTCGCCCTGACCTACCCCGTCTTCAGCGGCCGCGTAGAGCGTATCTTTGCCAGCGGCACCTTCGGCTCCTTTGCTCCGGTATTCGCCGATTGTTATAATGCGCCAGCCCACTGCATACCTAGCGTCTTACAGTGGATGGACCGCGCCGATATAGCTGGTCTCAATGCACCGCGCCCCATCGCCTTGCACTATGGCGCCCTAGATGCGCCCAGTCCCGACAACTATTCGGCCTCTTATAATGAGACGGTATATCCAGCGCTCGAAGCGTTGCGCGCGATCTATAGCAGCTATGATGCCGAAGGGTCGATAGAGCTCATCGTCACGCCCGATAAAGGCCACGAGATGGACAATGCGGCTTTGCTTAAATTCCTACAAAAGTAGCAGTGAGACTAAGAGTATAACTCGGCACATTATATGAACACCGCAGAGAAAGGATGTACCTATTGAAAATTCTAGTTATAGGCGGCACGGGACATATCGGCTCCTACTTAGTTCCCCGTCTCGTACTCGATGGGCACCAAGTCAGCGTCGTAGCCCGCAACCCGCAGCCACAGTACAGCGATGTGCGCCTGGCGTGGCAAGCAGTCGAATGGATCCAAGCCGACCGCCGAGCCGAAGAGGCCGCTGGCACTTGGCTTGCTCGTATGCAGGGACTCGAAGCCGATGTCGTCATCGACCTATTGGCGTTCACTCCGGAAGAAAATGCGACGATGGTCGAAGCCTTTAAAGGCCGCATTGACCATTTCTTGCACTGCGGCACGATCTGGTCCTACGGCCCGAGTGCCCGCGCGCCCTATGAAGAACATTACCCACGCCAGCCCATTACGGATTACGGCATACAAAAAGCGCAGATCGAAGTCGACCTGCAACAAGCTTGGCGCCACGAGGGTTTTCCGGCCACCATTATCCACCCCGGTCATATATCCGGCCGGCGCTGGCTACCGCTAGATCCACAGGGCAACCGCGCCGGTACGGAGATCTATGAGAAATTGGCCAGCGGCAAAAAGGTGCAATTGCCCGATCTTGGTCTCTACACGATCCATCATGTACACGGCGACGATGTTGCCCAGGTCTTTCAGCGCGCTCTCAACCAGCGCGAATCCGCCCTAGGCCAGAGCTTCAACGCCGTTGCACCCTATGCCCTTTCGCTCGTTGCCTGCTGTCAGAGCGTAGCCGCACTCTTCGGGCGCACAGCCGAATTGGAGTTCGTACCGCTCGAGCGCATGGTCGAATTCGTCGGCAAAGAGAACTACCCCACCATCGAAACGCACTGCGAGCACTCACCCTGTTCGAGCATTGCCAAAAGCCAGCGCCTACTCGGCTACCAGCCGCGCTATACGACTGAACAGATCTACGCCGAATGCATTGAGTATTTATTAGAGAGCGAAGCGCTTAAAATATAATGACCCCGCTCTCTGCCCATGTGCTGCAAAGCCTCAGAGACCTATTGGGACATCATCTGCTCACCGGCACCGAAGACCGAGCGCGGCGCGGCAAGGATGAATCGTATCATAAAGCTAGACTACCGCAGGCCGTCGCCTGTCCTGCAGACGAGGCACAGGTGGCAGCCGTGATGCAGATCTGCGCGCGCGAACAGGTTCCCATTATACCCTTTGGCACGGGCACGGCCGTCGAGGGTGGCACCGTCGCTATACAAGGCGGCCTGTGCATAGACCTATCGCGGTTAAATAGTATTCTGCGCGTTAGTGCCAACGATATGGATGCCACCGTCGAGGCCGGTGTCACCCGTATTCAACTCAACGACTATCTCAAAGAGCACACTACCCGCCTCTACTTTCCGGTCGATCCCGGCGCCGATGCCTCGCTGGGCGGCATGGCTTCGACCCGCGCCT
>JBLHGI010000261.1:0-8589 GCA_047616505.1 Planctomycetota bacterium | reverse complement strand
TTTACCCTGCGCGATATACAGGGCTTTTCCACCGAGGAGACGGCGGGAATACTCGATTTGAGTATCGCCGCCGTCAAGACGCGTTTGCATCGAGCTCGACTTTTTTTGCGCAGCGAACTATCGGATTATTTTGAAAAACGGGCCGAGGCCTGATCATTGAGGGTTACATGCACAGTTGTCAACAGGTGATAGATGCGCTTGGCGAATATCTCGATGGAGACCTTTCTCCGGCCGATGCACAAGTCTTTGAAATGCATATGCGGGACTGCCCGCCTTGTAATGCTTTTTTTAAGACGTATCAGAAGTCGGGAGATATGGCGCGCGAAGCTTTGTGCGAACGCGAAGTGCCGCAGGAATTGCAGGATCGAGTGCATGATTTCTTAAAAGATCGCCTCGGTTTAAATAAATGAACACCTCTATATTGTCTACCTGCTATTATTGGCATCCCACCCTATGAAAGAGTCTCGAAAGACCAAAAAGAAGACGGCCCGCCCTGAAGAGACCGTTCTTCCGGCCCCCGATCTGCTGGCTCGCTTTAGAGCCTATGCCGATGGGGCACAGGGACGTTGGTTAATTCCCGTACTCGTGGTCTTTGCCACATTGCTGGTAGGGTCTTGGACCTTTGACTCGAAACTGTCGTTGAGCGGTGATAACGCCGAGTTTATCACCCTCGCCCGCAGTTTAGTACAAGGGGAGGGGCTGACGCACATCAATTCGCCCGACCCACAGCCCGCGACCAAATATCCGTTCGGGTTTCCATTGCTGTTGGCGCCGATGGAGCTCTTTTTTCCTGGTGAGTGGACGCCGATGAAGGCGTGGGTTTTGGTGCTGTTCTCGCTAGGTATGGGTGCGCTCTATATGCTCGTGCGGGACAAAGCTGGGACCTTGCCGGCTCTTGCCGTAGTTGCGCTGAGCCTGACGGCGGGGCAGAGCTATTTGACGACGGGGCCAGAGGGGCATTTGTTTGGGCCGTTGCTGCTACACTTTTCGCATCAGGTTATGTCGGAGGCGCCGTTTTTGGCCGTGTCGCTCGTGGCGCTGCTGTTGTTAGAGCGCGGCATGGCACGCGAAGGTCTATTCGACAATCGCTATCTCGTGGGCGGTTTTGCCTGTGCGATGCTGTCCTATTATATCCGCAGTGTCGGCATTGCTTTAGTCGGTGCGGCGATCATCTATTTATTGTTGCGGCGCGACTTTCGCCGCGGGCTTGTTTTTGCCGCTGCTTCCTTTGTCGTGTGGCTGCCGTGGACCTTGCGCAATCGGGCCGTGGGGAGTGGTGGCGTCTACCTCGAGCAACTAATACAGGTTAATCCGTATTATCCAGACCAGGGGTTGCTCGATTTTTCCGGTGTGATCGCGCGCCTTATAGGCAACGGTGCGACTTATTTAAATTATGAGCTACCGCGCCTGCTCTGGCCCTATTTTGCCGGGGGACGCGAGTTTGGTCCGGTGGCCGTATTTGTTTTAATCGTAGCGGCCTATACCTTGTATCAGGCCCTGCGCTTTGGCCGCGATGGTTTGTTTGTGCTCTACACGATGTTCACACTTGGCGTGGCGTTGCTGTGGTTTTGGGTGGACGCTCGTTTCTTGTTCGGCGCCGTGCCGCTGTTTTTTTATTTTACGGCGCGTGCGGTAATTGACCTAGCGAATGGCATGGCTGCACATAGAGGACGATGGACGGGTCATGCGCTGCGTTGGGGACTCTTTATCGTGGTGTTTTGGGGGCAGGTTCCGGGGGTGGCACGCCTAGCCGAATATACTAAAGCCGACTATCCGCCGGCGTGGAGTCGCTACTACCAGGCTGGACAATGGCTGCAAGAAAATGCGGCAGAAGATGCGGTTGTGCTCTGTCGCAAGGGGTATTGGATGTATATCGTATCGGGTCGCCGCTGCGTGGGGTTTCCCTTTGAAGGGACGGAGGCGGTATTGGCACATATGGAACGCGAAAAGGTCGATTACGTCGTATTGGAAAGTCTGGGTTTTGCGCAGACGGTGCAGTATCTGGTGCCGACGGTTAACGAGCATAGAGATCGTTTTGCCATGATGTGGAAGGACGAGGTGGTCTCGACTTATGTGCTCAAGTTTCAGCAGACGCCGTAACCTCCTCGGCTATACCCCTCACCTCGCAGTAGATCAGCTCCTCATCCCATTTCACATTTGTTCTCTCTCCTGTGTCGCCGCGACGATCTCCTGCAAAATCCGCTCTATATCGTATTCGTACTGCCAACTGGGGTAGTGCGACTGAAATTTGCGCACATCGCTGATCCACCAGATGTGATCGCCCGAACGCGCTTCGTCGGAGAGGGTGTAATTTAGTTCTTTGCCGGATAGGCGCTGTGCAATCTCAATGGCCTCGAGCATAGAGCAGTTGCTGTGGCGACCGCCGCCGATATTGTAGACTTCGCCGCTGTGTGGTTTTTCGACGAAATGCCAAAAGGCATTCACTAGGTCGTGGCTGTGGATATTGTCTCGCACCTGTTTGCCCTTATAGCCAAAGATAGTATAGGGGCGACCGGTGACGATGCACTTTACTAGATAGGCGAGGAAACCGTGTAGTTCGGCGGCCGAGTGTGCTGGTCCGGTGAGACAACCACCGCGAAAGGCTGTGGTTTTGATGCCAAAGTAGCGGCCATATTCTTGCACGAGTACGTCGGCTGCTACTTTAGAAGCGCCGAAGAGGCTGTGTTTGGACTGGTCTATGCGCAGCATCTCGTCAATGCCGTGTTCGTAATAAGCGTGTGTTGCATCGATCTCCCAGCGCGTCTCTTGTTCTACGAGCGGCAATTCGTTGGGGGCATCACCATAGACTTTGTTGGTGCTAGTAAAGATGAAGGCAGCATCTGGACAGTGCTTGCGCGTGGCCTCGAGCAAGTTGATCGTGCCGTTGGCATTGATGCTGAAGTCCGTCAGTGGTTCGCGTGCTGCCCAATCGTGCGATGGCTGTGCTGCGGTGTGGATGACGACGGCAATCTCGCGCCCGCACTCGGCAAAGAGCGCATCGATTGCATTTTCGTCGCGGATGTCTATCGCGCGGTGCTGGTAGTTTTTTAGCGTGGCTTCTAAGTTCTCGCGATTCCATTGGGTCGAACCATCCTCGCCAAAAAAATACTGGCGCATATTGTTGTCGACGCCGACGATATCAAAACCTTTTTCGTGGAAAAATTTGCTCGATTCACTGCCGATTAGGCCTGCTGAACCGGTGATAAGGGCAATGCTCACGGAAAATCTCCTTAACAGAAAATGGGTTCTACGCGTTCGCGTTCACTGCTGAGCCAGTTGTGAATATCGCTAACTATGTCGCGCACGGTCTTTTGTGGTTGCCAAGCGAACGTTTCAGTCGCGCGGCGGTAGTCACTTATATAATAAGGCACATCCAGAGGGTTGGTTGCTGGCTCTTGGCCCACCGCGATTTCGTTGCCGGTAATCTCGGCACAGAGCTGGGTATATTCGAGCAGGGACGTCGATATATCTAGGCCGCCGCCAACGTTGAAAACTTCGCCGCTATGAGCATCTATTTTTTCGAGCTGGGCTTCGAGTAGAGCAAAGAGGTCCTGTGGATGTAATAAATCGCGGACTTGTTTGCCATAGCCGCCATAGCCGATGTACTTGAGTGCTTTACCGAAGAAGTGATTGGCAACCCAGAGAGTATAGACGCCTTGGTCGGCTTTTCCCCACTGGCCAGGCCCTGCGATGACGCCGCAGCGGTTGATAAGGATTTTCATGCCATAGAGCGCACAGTATTCTTGTATGACTAGTTCAGAGGCCAGTTTGGTTGCTCCGTAGAGGGAGCGAAAGCGCGAGACGTCGAATTTCTCGCCAATGCCGCGTTCGCAGAGCCCGGTTGCAAGTTGGGCATCGGTATCCAATTCAAAGCGCGTGGCGGCCTGGCGCAGTGGAATCTCGTTGAGGGCGGGTATAGAGTAAACGCGCGACGTAGAGAGGAAGAGCGTATGGGCGCACCGTTGGCGTGCCCATTCGAGGCAGTTGAGGGTGCCGGTGAGATTGGTGTGCAGTAGGTAAGAAGCTTTGCCATCGGCACCAGCGTGAACAGAAGGTTCGGCTGAAGCCTCGATAAAGAGATCAAAAGAGCCTTCAACGGCCTCTAAGTCGTCGGGTTGGCGAATATCGCCGTGTACAAAATCAATGTTTAGCTTCTTAAACTCGGGCAGGTTTAGTTCGGCCCCTCGTCGTTTGAGATTGTCGAAGACGACGATGCGTCGCGCCGGAAATTTGCTGCGATAACTCTTGGCTAAGCTAGAGCCGACAAAGCCGGCACCTCCCGTGATAAAGATGCTCAATTTGAGGCTCTTGGCAGGGGAGCGGCTTGGTGCAACAGGTTTTCGTTTTTCAGGTCGGTCCAGAACTTGGCGGGGATTTCTTGCGTCAATAAGTTAAAGTTTTCTTCGACGCGGCTGGGTTGGCGAGTACCGGGAATAATAGAGGTGATAGCAGGATGCGCGAAGACGAATTGTGAAGCGGCGGCTTTTATATCGACTTCGTGGCGCGCTGCTACGGTTTCTATGGCGGCAGCCTTTTTGATGATTTCAATTGGGGCTTCGCCGTAATCGTAGGTGGCGCCCGGTTTGGCGCCTTTTGCCAAAATGCCGCTATTGTAGGTGCCGCCAGCTAAGATGCCGATATTCTTTTCTAGACAGAGCGGCAGTAGTTCGTCGAGTGAACTCTGATCTAGTAGGCTGTAGCGGCCGGCCAACAGAAAACAGTCAAAATCACCTTCGCGCGCAAAACGGGCCAGCATTTCCCACTGGTTCATGCCGGCGCTGACGGCGCTGATTACGCCTTCGGAACGCAACTTGTCTAGTGCGGGATACGCCTCGTCGATTGCTTCCTGCCAGTGGTCATCTGGGTCGTGGATATGCAAGATGTCAATGCGCTCGACTCCTAGGCGTTTTAGGCTGTCTTCAAACGAGCGCATAATGCCGTCATAGCTGTAGTCAAAGACGGGTTTAAAAGGTGGCGGGTCGCCAAAGATGCTTTGGCCGCGATCGTCTTCCCCGGCTGGCACGAGTATGCGGCCCACTTTGGATGCCAATACATAGGAATCGCGCGGCACGTCTTTAAGTGCTTGCCCCAAACGGATTTCACTTTTTCCGGAACCGTAGAGCGGCGCGGTGTCGAAGAGGTTGAGACCCAGTTCAAGTGCTTTTTGTACTACTTGAGTAGCCTGTTCGTCTGGGATATCGCCATAGAGGCCACCAATGGCGGCACAGCCTAGTCCGAGACGTGTTATTTCGAGTCCGCTACTGCCCAAGGTGGTTCTACCAGTGGGGTTCATTTCTTGTCTCCGGTTTATAGTCAGAACTCGTTAATATAGGCTACTAGTTTTTGCTGAAAAGTCTGTGGTGGGTGATCGCTTGACGTTACTCGGGGTAATTTATAGCTTTGTAAGCCTTTTTTTATGCTGGAAATGATTGAATATAAATGAGATGTGGTGTGTTTTGATGAGTCGTTATAACGCATCACACTCCATTTTCGTCGGTGTGTTATGCGTTACCTTTTGCGCCGTTCTATGGGCGTGTGGTTCGCAGACCGACGAATTGCCCCTGCCAGATGGTGAGGGGCGTCCACAGGAGTCGCTGCCGGATGGTGAGGCCGCTGCCCCTGATTGGCTTTGGCAAGATGAACCATTGGTCTGGCAGGGTTGGGGCGAAACCACGCGAAAGCGGGCTTTGCGCGAAGATCGCCCCCTGCTTTTTTATGTTGCAGCACCCGGATGCGAGGGGATATTCGCCAAAAGTTCACCCTTGTTGCGAGAGATGGTAGAAGAGCGCTATGTTGGGGTGCGCGTCGATCCATTTGCCCGTCCGGATATGGTGCGCTATCTACGTGCCGTAGGTTGTCCTGCGCTGGTTATGGCTTTGCCGGACGGCCGCGTTTTTTCCCGCGCTATCGATATCCCATCGCGTTATACAGCGCTTTTTTTACAGCGCTTATGGGATACCTTTAAAACAGAGCGCACGACGATTGTAGAAAAGGTAGAGGAGCAGAAAAAGAGCGTTAGTTATCCGGTCGATTTAAGCGAAATATACCGAAAACTATTGCACGATTTTGCTGAGCCCGCTGGCGGGTTTTATGGCCAACAGGGCCTGGCACATGTGCGCTCGCTGCGTTTTATATGGCATTTTGCAGGAATGCAGGGCGATGAGCGAGGGCTGAGTATTGTGCATCGCGCCTTAGAAAAACTGCTTGATTCGCCGCTGCGCGATGCGGCGGCCGGTGGTTATTATTTGTATTCTTATACGCCAGACGGTTTACACCCAGCCGCTGAGAAAGATGCGTTGGACCAAGCTGAGTTAGCGCATTGGTTCTTAGATATGGGCGAACAGGTGCCGGCGCGTAATGTGGTCGATTATGTACACCGTGAATTGTACAATGAGGAAACGGGGGCTCTGCATGGGCGCCAGGTGCGCTTGCCAGACGGTGCTTGGTGGACGGACCCGGTGAGCTATGCGGATCGCAGTGCATCGTTGCTGCGGATGCTGGTGCGGGTTGCACGGGAGCAAAATGACAATACGGCCGGACACATGGCGGTGGCGGCCGGTGCATTTATAGGCAGTACCTGCATAGACGAGCGCGGTGCCGTTTGGCATGAGTGTGGCGCACGTGGCGTGCAGGGACTACTCGTCGATCAGGCATTAGTGGCATTGGCGCTGGAGGATTTGGCCGTTTGGAGTGGAGACCGAAACTATTCTCTCTTGGCCCACCGCGTGATCGCTTTTGCTGAAGAGCAGCTCTATTCCGAGGAGCGCGATGCGTTTGCGGATGCTATAGACTGGCCTGGGGCACAGCAGTTCAGTTTTGATGATGACGGACAATCGTCGGGAAATGCATTAATGACAGAGTGGTACGGCATGCAGGGAGATCGGGGGCGAGCTCGTCGTTTGTTGGCTGCGGCGCGACTGATAGGAACGGAACTCGGCGTCGCCGCAACCTGGGCGCGGTTAGCAGCAACATACCAAGAGGTCGGAGCACAATGAAAATTATCACAACAGGGGCTCAAGGCTTTCTGGGGCGCTGTCTGCTTGGTTTGAATGGTGAACACGAATGGGAGGGGTGGTCGCGTCAGGTGGGGACGGTTGCCGGTATTGACTGTCGAGTGGTGGACCTACTAAATGTAGAGTCTATGGTGGACCTGTTGGAAGAACTGCGTCCGGACTGGGTGATTAATACGGCGGCAGTGACCAATGTGGACGGCTGTGAAGTCGACCGGGATGCCGCTCGTCGCGTCAATGTAGGTGTGGTTGCCAACCTAGTGGCGGCCTGTAACCAGACGGGTGTTGGTTTGGTACACCTGTCTACTGATTATGTATTTGATGGTGAGGGGGGTCCTTATAAAGAGGGGGATGCCACGCGCCCGCTTTCGCACTATGGTGAGCTTAAACTAGAAAGTGAAGAGCTCGTGTTGCAAGGAATGGAACGAGCCATTGTCGTGCGCACCATGTGGTTATCTGGGTACGTGCAGGGAGCGCGTTCCAACATGATTACCTGGCCGCTGGAAACACTCGCGCGCGGTGAGGAGATGCGCATTGTTGCCGACCAGTGGGGCAATCCGACCTATGGACCCGATTTGGCGGCGGCGCTGGTTGGTTTATGTGCTGAGGAAGCAAAGGGTCTATGGCATATGGGCGGCGGTAGCTTTATGACGCGCTATGAACAGGTCGTAGAATTGGCCACTTTCTTCGGTTTGGACAAAGAGTTGATAAGTAAAATGACGACCGCGGAACTGGCTCAGCCCGCTCCGCGGCCGCTGCGCTCCGGGTTGTCCACCGACGCCATTGAACAAAGGTTAGGTCGGCGGCCGCTGAGCTTTCTACAGAGTTTGGAACATTTAGTTCAAGATGCACATTTTCGCCGAGACTATGGCCACCTCATTTCCTGACGGATGTCTATGCAAGAGGAAAAGTTGAAAGTTTCGCTCATAACGCCTACGTATAACGAGAGCGAGAACGTGCCTATTTTGGCCGAAGAGATTTTTGCAATAGTCGATGGCGAGCCGAATATCGACTTAGAGCTAATCGTGGTCGACGACAATTCGCCCGATGGCACCGGACAGATAGCCGAAGATCTCAAGAGTCAATATCCGTTACAGGTTATACATCGGGCTGGAAAGTTGGGGTTGGGTTCGGCTGTAATGGAGGGTTTTGCCCGTTCCAAACGCGATTATTTGGGTGTGATTGATGCTGACTTGAGCCACGACCCAGCGATTTTACCACAGCTCATACGTGGTTTAAAACAATATGATATCGCGATTGGCAGTCGTTTTGGAGCGACGAGTAAGGTGGAGAAGTGGGCGTTGCACCGCCGGCTTACCTCGCTGACGGGCGTTGGTTTGGCGCGTTTGCTGACGGGCGTAGAAGATCCGCTGTCTGGTTATTTCTTTTTGCATCGGCGCGGATTGGGAGACTTGGAACTAACTTCAGCGGGTTATAAGATATTATTGGAGATACTGGTCAAAGGCAATGTCGATAGCCATCTATCGATTCCCTTTATTTTTCGCAATCGCCAGTTTAGCACTAGCAAGCTCAATTTGAAGGAATACATGCTCTTCGCCAAGCAACTGCTCTATTTTAG
>JBLHGI010000260.1:0-8592 GCA_047616505.1 Planctomycetota bacterium | reverse complement strand
CAGGTGCCACTCGCTTCGGCAGTGGTTGGGCCTGGATCGTGGTAAAGGATGGCAAACTCGATATCCTCAGCACCGCCAACCAGGACAGCCCGCTGATGGACGGTTCCGGTACGCCTATTTACGGCATTGATGTCTGGGAGCATGCCTACTATCTCAATTACCAGAATCGCCGTCCCGACTACTTGGCAGCAGCGTCGCAAGTGGTTAACTGGAACGAGGTCAATCGCCGCTTCTTAGAAGCGAAGTAAGGGGATATTTAAATGGCTCTGCAAGTTGGAGATAAGGCCCCTGACTTTACGTTGAAAAATGCCGATATGGAAGAGGTGAGTCTCAGCACTCAACTCGATCAGAATATCGTCTTGCTTTTTGTTCCTCTCGCTTTTACCAGCGTATGTACAGCAGAATTCTGCGATATCTCTCAGGGTTTAAATGGATATAGTGAGTTGGGTGCACGCGTCTTTGGCATTAGCGTCGATAGCCCTTTTAGCCTAAAAAATTGGGCGGAAAAGGAGGGGATTACTATCCCCTTGCTCAGCGACTTTAATAAAGAAGTATGCGCAGCCTATGGCGCGCAGTACGATGAGCTTATCGGCCTCAAAGGGGTGGCTAAGCGCTCGGCTTTTGTCATCGATAGAGAGGGGATCGTGCGCTATTCCTCGATTTCTGATGATGCCAAGGTTCTCCCTGATTTTACTGCGATCAAATCGTGTTTACAGGGGTTGAGTTAACTGCGCAAAAAAGACATAGACAGAGAGGGGCAAAGCGATATGCTTTGGCCCCCTCTGTTTTTTAAACGCATTGTTTCATGTATTTAGCGATGACGTTGGAGGCCCAAGAACAACTATGACCGATTCTGCAGAAGACGAAAACACACCACCTTGGTTACGAGGCGATAATCGTGTGAAGGCGCAGGAAATTGCGGGGCACTTTACTGAGATAATGCGCGTTCTCGATCTCGATTTAGACGACCCCCATTTGCGCGATACACCGGCGCGAGTTGGGCGCATGTATTTGGAAATATTTCGCGGCCTTAATGACCAAAGCGAACCGACAATTACCTGCTTTCCCAATAGTGAGGGATATAGCAACATGGTAATCGTCAAGGATATAGACTTTTTCTCCGTATGTTCCCATCACATGATTCCCTTTTTTGGCAAAGCTCATATCGCCTATATCCCAGGCAAACAGATTGTTGGTCTGAGCAAAATCGCCCGCATAGTGGAATTTTACGCGAGGCGCCCGCAACTGCAGGAGCGACTTACCGAACAGGTCGTCGATTTTATTGAGCAAAAACTGCAGCCACTGGGAGCTATTGCCGTAGTGGAAGCGCGACACTTGTGTATGGAGATGCGCGGTGTAGAAAAATCAGGTGCGCAGACAACTACATCGGCGCTGCGCGGTTGCTTCAACGAAACGCGCGTGCGCGAGGAATTCTTCGATTTATTAAAAAAATAGTTGGAAGAGATGCGAAAGGACTGATGTAGTTATGTCTCAATCGGATGAACCACGATGTTGCTCTGCAATCCACCGCGATTCAACACCGTCTTCGCAACTGGATCACAGGGATTTACGTGCCGATGAATTCTGGCGCGTTATACCGGCATACGCCAACCTAAGGGCTGATGAGTTTAACGATCATCGCTTTCAGAGCAGAAACTGCGTAACTAGCCTACGCAAGCTTCGACAGGTTATCGGCGATAGAGTAGATGAAGCCTTCTACCAGGATGTAGAAGAAGGGGTCGCGCACTCGACTATGAGTCTGCGAATATCGCCCTACGTCATAAGCTTGATCGACTGGGATACTCCATATAGCGATCCGCTGCGAATCCAATTCTTACCAGTAGCATCGCGCATCCGTGCCGACCATCCCGAACTGCGCCTTGACTCACTTGGGGAACAAGAGGATTCGCCCGTCCCTGGGTTGACGCACCGCTACCGCGATCGCGCTCTTTTTCTCGCTTTGGATACGTGTCCTGTTTATTGCCGTTTCTGTACTCGATCCTACGCCGTTGGACTCGATACTGAAGATGTAGAAAAGGTGCACTTTGGTGCGCTGGCGGAGCGCTGGGAGCAGGTCTTTGCCTATGTGGAATCACGGCCCGAACTTGAAGATATCGTCATTAGTGGCGGGGATGTAGCCAATCTCAGAGCAGAGCATATTGAGCATATTGGCATGCGCCTTTTGGATATAGATCATATACAGCGCATGCGTTATGCCACGAAGGCTCCCGCGATTATGCCGCAGAAAATGCTGAGTGATACAGCGTGGACTGATGCTATCATTCGGGTAGCCGAAGAAGGGCGTCGGCGCTGCAAAGAAGTGGCATTACATACGCATTTCAATCATCCGAACGAGATTACGGAGACTAGTCGCTTAGCGCTGGAACCCCTTATAATGCGAGGGATACCGGTGCGAAACCAACTCGTTTTGCAGCGCGGGGTAAACGATACAGTCGCCGTTATGGAATTGCTAATTCGCCGGCTGGGTTGGCTCGGAATTAAACCCTATTACGTGTTTGTGCACGATATGGTACGCGGGGTTGAGGATTTGCGCACTACGCTACAGACGGCTATCGATTTGGAAAAACAGATTCGCGGTTTAACCGCTGGTTTTAACACCCCAGCATTTGTGTTAGATACGATGGGTGGAGGCGGAAAACGGAATGTGCATGCCTACGAGATGTACGACCGAGACAATGGGATTGCCGTCTATGCGAGTCCGGCTGTCAGACCAGGAGAATACTTCTTTTATTTTGACCCTCTCGACGAATTGAGTGAAGAGGCCCAGGAGCGCTGGCACAACCCAATAGAGCGAGCTGCAATGTTAGAAGCGGCACTCGAAACGGCGGCGGCTGGACGCTGAGTTGGCATGCGTTTGCCACGATCGGCTTCCCTAGCTATTTATAGGAGTCGTATATAGTGTAGAGTGTACGAACAAAGGACAATTCACCTAGAGGTTCGGCTATATGACTTATGAACATTTATATATGCTGCTGGCCGGACTGGGCATTCTCATACTCGGGGGTATTCTCGGTTATTTAATCAGTGGGCAGGCGAAGAGAAACGCGCAAGCTCAAGTAGAAATGGAAGCCGAAAAACGCATTGCCCAGAATATGGCCGAAGAGGAGCGCAGTCAACGTTTGGAGTTGCTCGAAGAAAAAGACAATTGGTACAAAACAAAGGCCCAGCAAGAGCAGGAAATAGAGGACCAATCCGCAGAGTTGAATCAGCGAGAAAAGAAGCTCGCTGATGACGGTCACCAGTTGCAATCGAAACGCCAGGACTTAGAAAAAGACCTCGGTCGTTTTAAACAGCAAGAAAATCGAATATCACAGCGGGAAAAATCCACCAAGAACAAAGACGAAGAGCTAACAACCAAGCTCAACGAGTATCGCGAACGCCTTGAAGTCGTAGGCAATCTGAGTCTTGATGAGGCCCGCGAGCAAATGATGGAACATCTAGCTGGAGAAGTGCGCGCCCGCTCCGCGGCTATGATCCGAGCAGAACGCGCTCGCGCTAAGGAAGAGTCTGAACGCGAAGCCAAAAAAATTATAGCGATGGCTATACAGCGCTGTGCAGTGGAAGAAGCCGTACAGGTAACTACTTCCAGCGTGCCCTTGCCCAACGAGGGGATTAAGAGCCGTATTATTGGTAAAGAGGGGCGCAATGTGCGCACCTTTGAAGCGGCTACGGGCGTGAAAGTAGTCGTAGATGATACCCCAGAAACGGTGTTGTTATCTTCGTATGATCCAGCTCGGCGCGAAGTGGCGAGTCGGTCGATGCAGCGTTTAATTGCCGACGGTGGTTTTACTCCGAATCGAATTGAAGAGGTCGTGGAGGAATGCCGCAAAGCTCTTGAAGAGGAAATGATCAAAGAAGGCAAAAAAGCCTTGGCTGAGATCAATGCTCATAATTACCATGCGGAATTGCCCCACTATGTGGGCATGCTCAAATACCGCACTAGCTTTGGTCAGAACCTATTACAGCACTGCCTGGAAGTTGCGCATTTGTCGGGACTGATGGCGGCCGAGGTGGGGTTGGATGTGCGCCTTACCAAGCGAGCCGGTCTTTTGCATGATATTGGTAAGACCGTCAGCCGCGAAATGGAGGGGTCACACGTCGAGTTAGGTATAGAATTGGGCGACCGTTTCGACGAACATCCGGTCGTCAAAGAGGCGATCGCAGAGCATCACGAGGACAATGAACGAATGTCTTCGATTTGTTTTTTGGTCAAGGCGGCCGATACGATTTCTTCTATACGCCCGGGCGGGCGTCGCGAGGACTTAGAGGGATATGCACGCAGGATTATGCGCTTAGAAGAGGTCGCTAACTCTTTTGAAGGCGTCAAAGACGTATATGCGATAAATGCGGGTCGCGAGATTCGCGTTATGGTCAAAGGGGAGCGGATTGACGATGACGATGCAGAAATACTGGCATTCGATATCGCCGAACGGGTAAAAAACGAACTGACCTTTGCCGGACAAGTAAAAGTAATGGTCGTGCGCGAAATTCGCGCTGTGCGCTATACGGGCCGCAATCGCGGCAATGGTCGACGTGGTCGCAGCGGCCGGCGCAACAGTGGTCGGCGCGGCAATAACAACAGTAATATTACTCCGAACTAAAAGGAGTCCTATCTTGCTCTTTAAAGGGGCTCTACGGGCTCTCTGGAGCTTTTCTCGGCGGCCCTATTACAAGCCCTTAGGGGGATGGAATTCGCGCGCATTGATGCCAAGTTTGGTGCGTGATGGGGAACGGTGCGATGTTTGTTTTCTCTGTGCTGCCACGTGTCCGACTCAATGCATCGAACTGCAGGCTGGTTTGGATAAACAAGGGCAGAGGGAACGGGTTCCACGCCAATTTAGTATTGATATGGGGCGCTGTGTTAACTGTGGTTTGTGTGCGCAGGCTTGTCCTGTAGCGGCACTGGAGATGGTAGATGCCACCTCGGCTGTATCTGGCTCGCGGTCTGCACTGAGATGGGAATTGGTCCCTTCTACTAACTAAGAACTAAACGAGACGGTGTTATATCGTCGCGCCCTTTTATTAAGAGGGTACGAACTGTGAAAAATGTCGTTGTATTGGGTTGTACCGGGTCGATTGGTGATAGCACCTTTAAAGTGCTTGAGAATTTAGGCTCTGGATATCGCGTCATCGGTCTGAGTGCCGGTGCGAATACGAAAAAGCTCATTGAACTCATTGAGCATTGGCAGCCGCAGTGTGTGTGTGTCCCCACTGCCGAACAGGCTCGTGAAGTCGCTGCTGTTATGCAAAAGGGAGAGGTCCTAGTCGGGGAAGATGGGCTATGTGCTCTCGCGACTCTGCCAGCAGCGGATCTGGTCATTAATGGTTTGGTTGGTGCAGTAGGGCTAGTGCCTACAATGAAAGCTCTTGAGGCTGGAAAAGTAGTGGCCATGGCCAACAAAGAGCCGTTGGTTATGGCGGGTGGTTTGATCCTAGAAGCAGCTCGGCGCGGCGGGGGAGAAATCTTGCCCCTCGATAGTGAGCCCAATGCAATATGGCAATGTCTAAAAGGTGAACCGCGCGAAGGGCTCGCTCGCGTTATCTTAACGGCCTCCGGAGGCCCTTTTTTTGGCCTCCAACGCGCGCAGATGCAGGAGATTAGCCCGGATGAAGCTCTCAATCATCCGACGTGGAAAATGGGTCCAAAGATAACGGTCGATTCGGCAACGCTGATGAATAAGGGGTTTGAGGTTATCGAAGCGGCTTGGCTCTTTGGCGTGGGGATCGACCAAGTCGATGTTATCGTTCACCGGCAGTCTGTTGTGCATTCACTTGTCGAGTTTGTCGATGGGTCTATGCTTGCCCATATGGGCAAGACCGATATGCTCTTACCCATCCAATACGCCCTAACCCATCCGCAGCGACAGGCCGCTCCCCTTGGCCGTTTAGACCTCGCAGCCGTCGGTCAATTGAGTTTCGCTGAACCAGATTGCGAAAACTTCCCTTGTCTACCATTGTGTTATGAGGCGGGAAGGGCCGGTGGAACGTCGCCCGCTGCACTCAATGCGGCCAACGAGGTTGCCGTAGCCTGCTTTTTACAAGGCCGCATACGTTTTCTCGATATCGCCGCTCTCAATTCCGCAATGCTCGCGGCTCATGTGCAGCGTAGCGCCGATGATTTGGCATCGATCTTGCAGGTTGATGCCGAAGTGCGCAGGGCGGCGGTCGCATGGGTCGAGAGCAGGGCTTGAAGCCCAGTGCTCTCTGCCCTTTATTAAGCCTAGGCGACCTATGGTTAACGCCGATGGAGGTATTTTGCAAATAGATATTTGTCATAAAGTGATCCGCTACTGCACGGGAGTTATACTCGGGGCATTTGTTCTCATGATCGTCATTACTACGATCTCTAGTGATCCTTGGGTGCTGAGCTTTGGCAAGGCGCTCTATTGGCTAATCGTGGGGGCCGCTTTTTTTTCACTGGCAGTATGGTTATGGCGCAAAAATTTAGAAAAAGATGCAGAAGTAGCGCCCGACCAAGGTAGCTAACAGACTGGAATTAATATGGAAACTATAAGAGCGCACGGTAAGTTTCACGCAGCCCATCGTCAATTGGACTATATCGGCAAATGTGCTTGGGTGCACGGACATACCTGGCGAGGGGTTTTTGTGGTTAGAGCCGAATCTTTTCCGCGCGATAAAAAGCTCGATATGTCGGTTGATTTTGGTGCTCTCAAGGATATTTTTAAGGCACTCGATCACAAAATGCTCGTATCACACAGAGACGAGACATTTCTGCAGTCGGGGTTGTTCGAACCCGAAGGGGTCGTCGTCATACCGGGGGATAATCCCAGCGTCGAAAATGTGGCGCACTACTGTTTAGATCGCGCCGAAGGGGTATTACAAGCGCTTTTTCCCGGTGCCGGTGTTCAGTATCATATAGAGGTTACGATACAGGAGACCGACAACAACTTTTTCATAGTCGATCGCACGGTCGATATTTAGATTTAAGACCAGGGATAATTGCCATGGTCAAAGAACGGCTGATGACTGCAGACGAGATCGCAGAATTTCTGTGTTGTTCTGCCTCTACGGTCCGACGTTTCGCCGCACGCGGCGAAATACCACATTATCGTTTGGGCAAGCTCGTGCGCTTTCGCCGTAGCGAAGTGGAAGGTTGGTTGGTGTGTCGACAGTTTGGCGATGGGCCGCACGAGACGCGCAGAGGCGGTATAGACCCAGATCAACTCTCTCTCTTTCTCCCATACAGAAACGCTTGAACACCATGTCCACGCTTGCAGGCTGCTATCTAGGGTGGTTCGTTTTATTGTTAGTAGCTTGCGGCCTTCCCGATCGTTCGAACCCCGCAGATCCACGTATCGGTGGCAGCGATGGTGAGGGTATTCAATTGTTGGCCGAAGTTCCGGGGACGCATCGCAGCGATATTGCCGATCGCATCGACGAGGTGCGTTATAGTATTAGTGCTGCCGATATGCCCAAGCCAATAGTTGGCACAATGGATTTGGTCGGAACCAGCGCGCGCGCGCGCGTAGAAGGCGTTAGCGCGGGGATCGATCGCATATTTTCAGTTGTCGCCGTCGATGGTAGCGGAATTCCAACATTTGCGGTGATCGATACCCAGGACGTGGCTGCAGAAAGCACGGAAGCTATCTCGTTGCAAATGCATCGACTTTTCGGTACTGTCGAGATCATCTCTCAACTGCCCCCCGAAATAATAACGCTTGAGGTCCACATTGACGCTGGTGCGGATACGCTGCTGCGTCAGTATGACATTGATGGCCCGCTGACCCAGCGTATCGCCAATATACCCACGGGTGCGGATGTCTCTGTCACGCTGCGTGGGTTTGATGCTGAAGCGCAGGTTTTGCTACAAGATGAGCTGCGTACAGATATACGAGAGGACTTAGTCGCCCATCTGTCCTTAGAGGTATTTGGTGGTTCGATACGAATAGTAGCAAATTTCCCGACCTATTTACCCGTGGTTGAGGTCGATCGCTTTAGCGATGAGGTGGGATCCTTTTTTCGCCGCACAGACAATCCCGATTTGCCGGGTCCCAACGAGCCAATCGATTTCGACTTGCCGCAGTTTTTACTGCGTGGTTTTGGGCCGAATGGAGAAGCGCTCACTTTTTATCACTTTGATGTGCGGTCCCAAGAGCCTGGCCGCGTCTACGAGTTTATCGATCGACGCGGAGAGCGTATCGTTGGGCAATTGCCCGTGTTTGACCGTATCCCAGGGGATGTCGGCTATAGCGATTTCTGGCAAGTGTATCAGGTGAGGGTTCAGGACCTCGAGTATCGAGTCAATAGTTTGCATTCGGCAGATGATGTGCTCACTTCTGGCTGGGAAATAACGGCCAGTGATAACATTGCCAATTACGTGATGGTGCCTTTTGGATCGCGCGCGAGTCAGCGCTTTGACCTATCGATGCCGACCAGGCCACTCGATGGCTGGTATAGTGGGCAAATAGTCAAATATCTCCAGTTCGAGACCCCGGAGAGTGCAGCGCAAGTTGACTTTGGCTCGGGGCAGATCAATACGCCGCAGATGTATGCTTTCTTCGATAATAACCGCGATGAGAAAGATGGATTTGCCCTCGACCCCAGCACGCA
>JBLHGI010000259.1:0-8594 GCA_047616505.1 Planctomycetota bacterium | reverse complement strand
GAGAGTTGCCGCGCGGCACGGGACGAATCTTGTTGATGGACGATGAAGAGGCTGCTTTGCGTGTGTATAAGAGCGCTATACAAGATGGCAATCCCTTTGATCTCGTCATTTTAGATTTAACTGTTCCGGTGCTATGGGGGGAGAGAGGCCGTGGTGAAATTGCACGAAATTGACCCTGCTGCACGCGTTATTGTATCGAGTGGTTATGCCCATGATCCCGCGATGGCCAGTTGTGAAGAGTATGGTTTTTCCGGCGCGGTCGCTAAGCCTGTGGATATAGGGAAATTGGCCGAGATGGTGCAAAGAGT
This sequence comes from Planctomycetota bacterium, assembly GCA_047616505.1. Classification (GTDB taxonomy): domain Bacteria; phylum Latescibacterota; class UBA2968; order UBA8231; family UBA8231. The sequence goes on along the minus strand of JBLHGI010000259.1, from coordinate 8,286 downwards.
GCTCAAGGGAGTTTGAGGTAGAAAATCAGTACCTATAGTCAGTGCATATAAAAGGGGTGTATAGGATGGACGAAGCATATGTAGTAGACAAGAATTTGGGGAAAAAATTACAAGTAGAAGAGGGCGATTTACCAAGTAAAAATGCCGACGGCGAATCGGTCATCAAGTTGACGCAGGAACAGAAATACCTTTTTGACACCAAGGGCTGGCTGTTGGTGCCGGGTCTGTTGGCCGACGACGAGGTGGAGGAGATGCGCGAATATGCCTTACGCGTGCAGCGCGACCCAGAATCGCTACCCGAGCACGAACGCAGTCACGTGGCCGGGTCACTCGAAAAGTTGACCGATCATCCCGTTGTGGTGGGGTTTTTGAACGAGTTTCTGGCCTTTCCGCATTTGTCCTCGCCCGAGTGTTATGGCTTTCGCATGGAGGGCAGCGGTCTGCGCAACCCGGCCGCCGAAGAGGGGCGCTCGGGCGTATTTGCTCCACATAATGGCAGCGGCATGTTTCGCTTTGCGGTGGATTCACACCACTACCAGTGCATTCCCGGTAAAGCCTTCAGCGGTCTAACGCGCGTGGTGTGGGAATTGGCGCCGGTCAAAATGCGCCAGGGCGGGACCCTCTTGGCCACGGGCAGCCATAAGGCGGCTTACGCCGCGCCCGAGTCGATTAAGGATCCGAACTCGGCGATATGGGAAACCTATGAGTGTCCGGCCGGTTCGGTGCTGTTCTTTACCGAGGCGTTAGCCCATAGCACCAGCCCGTGGACCAATACGGACAACGAGCGCGTGGGCATCTTTAACCTCTATAATAGCGTGGGATCGCGCTGGAGTCCGTGGCAGCCGCCGGCGCAGTTAGTCGAGCAGATGCCGTCGATGCGCCAGACGCTCTTTCGCGACGCCTATTGCGCCGACAATGTGCCGGGCTTTCGCTACGGTGGGCAGAATATGGGCGATCGCGTGCGCGTCGACTAGATTCGCTATAGGACATATAGGAAGAGGCGGTGCACAGTATAAGGTGCACCGCCTCTTTGCGTTTGTTCTCTCGGTCCTATCCTCTAACGAAACGGGATGCCTTCCGTTTGCCAGGGCAGGGCGTAGGTCGGCTGGTTACAGAAGCGCTGCATGTGCATGGACAGATCGATCTGTGTGCCTGGTTTGAGCGCGATCTGCACATAGCGATCGTCGATCGTCGTTTCCACGCCATCCGCTTCTACGGACGTGAACTGGTGCTCGGCAAAACAGCCCGCGGCAACGATTACTTGGCGGGCATGTTGGGGGTTGAGGTTAACCAGCGTGAGATCGACTCGGTCTGCGCTAAAGCCGCGGACTAGGGCGGCGACGTCTTCGGGCAGTCCCGGTCGCTGCGCTTCGGCGTCGAAATAGCGCACCCGGCCCTGCACTAAACCACCCCAATAAATCGTCTGTGGCCCGCCCATCGTCAGCTGTTCTAAGGCTTCTGTCAGCACCGGGTTGCGCTGCTGCCAGTGATGTTCGTTGACGGTTGTGAGGTCGGCGTCGTCTGCCAAGACCATCTCTAAACGCCGGCATACCTCTTGGTAATTCGCCTGCAGGATTTGTTCGGGATAATCGGGCAATTCACCGGCCAGATAACGCGTCCATGCCCTATCGTCTAGGGTGCGCGGCCCGCGCGATGTGACCTCGGACCACTCGGTTTCGGCTCCCTGCCGCATCAGCGCTAGACGCTGTTGGTCGCGCTCCTCCAAAGAAGCGGACCACAGGTGAATTGGGTCCTGTGGAATGAGCGTGCCGTAGGCGCCCCAGCCTGCGTCCGTATGTTTAAAGGGCACCTGTAAAACGCCGTCGTCGCGGTGGCCCTTTTCTATGACGAGGTCGAGCTGAGAGCGGATCAGCTCTAGGTATTTGCTGTCGCCCGTCAGCAACTGTGCGCACTCGGCGGCGCCCATCATAGCCGAGCCCATCATGTGTAGCGAATAGAGTCCGGTCCAGCCGTAAAAACCGCCCCACCACTGCCCGTCCCTATTTTCGCCGATCTCGCCGTTCGGGCCAATATTGTCGGGAATGATGCCGCCATTTTTTTCAATGCGATCCAGCCAGGCCTGCACATAATCGACGACCCACTGGCGATAGCGCTCTTCCCCCGTATAGAGGAAGGCGTTGGTCACGAGGGCGACGATGCCGAGGTTGACTGGAATATCTCCCTGCATGACAACTTCGTTAAAACGGGCGTGTACTTTCTTGCGCCAGATTTCGTCTTCGTGCCAATTGGCGGGAAAATCAAAGTCCGGTCCCAGCGTCGCGTGCCCATATTCGATATTGTAGTGCACGTCGGCAAAACGAGCGTCGAAGAGCGGGCCTTTACTGCCGCTAAAGGGCGAGCGCACGAGGTGTTTAGCGGCGTCGTAATTGGCCACCTCTGGGTCCTCGTTCATATAAAAACCGGCGAAGCGCTGTGCGCGGCGCTTATTTTCGGCGTGGGCGGGGTCGACTAGGCCGAGGTGGTAGAAGTAGATATAGTTTTCGCTATTGTGAAACCAGTCGTCGTTATTGATAAACTCTTTGTGCGCGCGCCCGTAATCGTAGGTTATCTGACGCGTGATAGCGCTCCACTGCTCGATGGATTTGGCGCCGGTATAGTCGCTGCCGCCGATGGCGTAGTAGATGGGCCAATTAAAGAAGGCCTCGTAGAGGTCGTCGGCCCAGACGCCATCGCCGGGATAGTCCTCGCGCCAGACCAACGAGCCGCCGGGGCGCGTGTACTTCTCTAGGTAGATCGGGGCGGCTTGGTCGATGGCGCGCATGAGCTGCCGTTCTAAAACGGCCCAAGCTGGAGGGGCGGTGCGCGTCTGGCTCTCTATGGTCTTGAACATGCTGCTCAGCTCTTTTTGACGAAGGTGATCCACAGCGGGCTCTCGCCAACGGCGTGCTGCTCCAAGGGTTCGAGGGCGCCGGTTGCTTGGTCGATGCGATAGGATTGCAGTCCGTTCGACGCTTGCCCCACGGCATAGATGAAACGGCCGCTTGGGTCGAGCTCAAAGAAGCGCGGCGTGTCTTCCGTGGGATAGTGTCCCTTGGCCGTTAGGGTGCCGTCGTCGGCGATGGCGAATAGGGCTAAGGTGTTGTGGCCGCGGTTGGAGCCGTAGAGGAACTTGCCGTCGGGTGTGATCTTGATTTCCGCCGTCGTGTTGCCCGGCACATCGAGGCCGTCGGGTAGTGTAGATATGACCTGAAACGAGGACAGCGTGCCGTTTTCTGTGTCAAAATGATGCGCCGAGACGGTGCTGCCATTCTCATTGATCGAGTAGAACAGGTCTTTGTGTGGGTGGAAGGCGAAGTGGCGTGGGCCTTCGGGCGTTTCGGGCTGTATGGTAGCTGGGTCGTTCGGCGTTAGCTCGCCCGTTTTTTCGTCGAAGCGAAACTGGTAAATGGCGTTGGCCGGGTTGGTATGCGGCACAAAGGCAAAGCGGTTGGAGCGATCGGTCTGGATGCTGTGTGCGTGGCCGTCCGTTTCTAATATCTGTAGGGGGGCAGCCGAAAGCTTGTAGTCGGCGTCGATACCGTGCACGCCGACGCGGCCGCTGCCATAATAGGAAGAGAGCAGGAAAGAGCCGGTATTATCGACGTCGAGATAGGGAGGGCCTTCTTCTAAGGAAGTGGTGCTGATTTGTGTCAGTTGGCCCGAATCTTTGTCGATGGCGTAGCTGGCCAGCATTTTGGCCGAGCGCAGGGCGGCAAAGAGATGGGACTCGTCGAGGCTCTTGGCCACGGCACCGGGCGCGCCCGCCAGCGCTATATCGGGCTGAGGTGCGAGGGCGCCGCTGTTTTCGTCCATCAGAAAGTGCGAGAAAAAGTCGCTGGAAGCATTAGAAATATATAGGTGATAAGCCATGAGTTGTTTCTCCGAGATATAGAGTGAGTTTGTCAGCCGACTGAATATGCGTTTTTTTGGCTGGAGCCGAAAGTTAGGGGTGTCGGCGTGGGTGATAGAAACTCTTTATAGGGGTGAACTGCCATGGCCCATTTGCTCTTTATTACAAGCGACCAGGGCGATCACGGCATGGCGTTTAAGGATTTTTTTTACGATAGTATGGCGAGAGTGCCGTTGATGGTGCGTGACGAGCGTTACAAATACGCCTATTACGCCAGCGGCGACGCCGAATTATACGATATGCAAGAGGATAGCGACGAGGTCGAAGAAGAAGAGTACGCACGGCAGCGCTAAAAGAGCGGGTCTACTTAAAAGGAGCAATAGCTAGATGGCGAATACTGTAGCAGATTTACTAGAGCACGTCGGCCGCCAGGAGCGCGCGATCAAAAAAATAAGCGTCACGCCGATCAGCTATCGGCCCGCCGATGGCTCTGTGATTCACGAATGCGGCCCCGTCATACTCAGCAAGCGCGACGAGGCTATCGTCGAGATCTGGACCGATGACGGTCTCAAAGGTATCGGCCCAGCTTCTGTCGTCGAAGCGCAGCAGAACTACGATCATCTCATCGGCAAAAACCCTTTCGACTTATTAGGCGCAGATATCATACCGGGGGTCGATATCGCCTGCTGGGATATCGTGGGGCGAGGTAAAGGACAGCCCGTGTATAAGCTGTTGGCCATGGGGAGCGAGATAGAGAATCCGCACGTGCACGTCTACGCCAGCGGTGGCGTTATGTGGACCTATTACGATCGCGGCGATGGCAGCGCCTATGGTGCCGAGGCGCTGATAGAAGAGGCGCTGCGCTACAAGGAGCTGGGTTTTGACGCGTTTAAATGGCGGCCGGGCACCGACTGGGAAGAGGCGGGTATCAATCCGCAGAAGCTCGGCGATATTTGCCGGAAGGTGCGCGCAGCCGTCGGTGACGACTTTAAGATGGGCCTAGAGAAAAAGGGCTACGACTCGTGGACCTTTGCACAGTGCTTAGAAATTGCGCCGATTATAAGCGAGCTCGGGTTTTACTTTTTTGAACAGCCCATGGGGGATGCCGGGCCGAAACAGTTTGCCGACTATCGCGAGCTCAAGGAAAAAATGCCCAACGTCATGCTCTGGGGCGGCGAGAGTTTTCGCAGCTTTGCAGGTGCAGAGCCGTGGATGCGCGAGGGCATCTACGACGCGGTACAAACGGACTGTTATCACTTGGGTCTGACGCAGAATTGGCGCGTTGCGCAATTGGCGCGCGAGACGGGCACTAAGATGGTGCCGCACAATTGGAGCACGAGCCTGGGCACGATGTGCAACGCGCATTTTGTCGCCGGAGTCGGTGGGCATATGTGCGAGTTCTTTATGTATCCTTCGGAATTTCGCTACGGGCTCTTTAAAGAACCGTATCGGCCGCAAGACGCTCATATAACGCTGGATGCTGCACCGGGGTTTGACGTCGAACTCGTCGACGATTTTGCCGATAAATTCCCCTATATACCCGGTCCCAACACGCTGGCCAATCCGCGCTTCCCACACGCCTGGGAAAGGGCCCGGGCCCGGGAGAAGGTCGTGCGCGATAGTTATGTTGGTATTTAGATGCAAACGCTGAGTGTGCCGCAAGGCGAGTTCGCGTTGGCGCGTTATCCGCTGCGTCGGCGTGAAACTCTGCGCGCCTGGGATGCCGCCGACGAGTATGTATTGCACTACCTGCACGACGAGCAATTGCCCGTTGCGGGGGCGAGTTTGCTCGTTGCCAACGATGCTTTTGGTGCGCTTTCTACGGCGCTGTCGGCACAGCGACCGCAGCTGTTGTCCGATTCTTTTTTGGCGCATCAGGGTGCGCTGGAAAACTTTCGCTGCAACGAATTGCCTGCAGAAAACCTGCGTTTGCTCAGCAGCTTAGACGAGCCGGGCGAGCGCATCGACCTGCTGCTATTTAAGGTGCCCAAGAGTTTGGCGCTGCTCGAAGACGAGCTCCACCGTTTGCGCCCGTATCTACACGCGCAAACGCGGATTGTCGGCGCGGGCATGTCGCGCGATATTCACACCTCGACCTTGGAGCTCTGCGAACGCATTATCGGCCCGACGCGCACTTCGTTAGCCCGAAAAAAGGCGCGCCTGATTTTCTGTCAGTATGACGCAGGGCGAGATAGTGGCCTTAGCCCCTATCCCACGAGCTATGAGCTGGAGGGCACGGGCCACCTTTTGTCGAATCACGCCGCCGTCTTTTCACGTGCGCAACTCGACAACGGTACGCGTCTTTTGTTGCCACATATTTCCGCTTCTAACGAGCCCAAGAAAATAGCTGATCTGGGCTGTGGCAACGGCGTCATAGGTTTGGTCGCCGCGACTAAGAACCCGTTGGCGGAACTGTTCTTTGTCGATGAATCTTTTATGGCGGTCGCTTCGGCCGAGGCAAATTTTCGTCGCGTCTTTGGCGAGCGCAAGGCCGTGTTTACAGCGGGGGATGGTTTGGCTACCTGTGCGGAGGAGAGTTTTGACCTCGTGCTCAACAACCCGCCTTTCCATCAGCAAAGGGCGATTGACGAGTCCGTGCCCTGGCGCATGTTTGGCCAGGCGCGCGCGGCGCTCAAAAAGAGTGGACAGTTCTGGGTCGTCGGCAACCGCCATCTCGACCATCACATAAAAATTAAACGTTTCTTCGGCCACTGCGAGACCGTGGACAGCAACGGAAAATTTGTGGTGCTAAAGGCGGTGAAGAAGTCGTGTGCAAGCTAAGTTGGGAGCGGTCGATCCGCTCTTGGAAAATTTAGAAGAGACGTGGGGTTATTCACCTGCGCAGTTAAGCCACTATGCCAGTAGGTTGGTATTCGATGCGTCGCATAAAACGCTCGCCGATATCGTAGTCCGGCTGATCGGAAACAAAGCGCCACAACTGCACTCGCTTCATGAGTTCATAGCGGTGTTCGTTGCCTTCCCAGCCGTGATTGGTGTTGAGGATTTTGCCAATCTCGGGGTCGTCTAAATCTGCCGTGTCGAAGTTGAGCACCTGCGGTTTAGTTGGGTTGAGGCGCAGCTTGTACATGTAGCGGTCTTGATCTGTATGGTTGCTGCGTGCTCCGTGCCAAACGCGCGTATTCCAAACGTATATCGTCCCGGCCGGGCAGGTCGCCCAGATCTTGCCGCGCATTTGCTGGTAAATGTCGATTTCGCCAGTGCGCACATTGCGAAAATGTGTCCCTGGCACCAGGAAGGTACCGCCCATCTCGTCGGGTGTATCGACCGGAAACAACGATAATTGGATGTCGAAATAATTATCGCGGAAGTCGATGACCGAGTCTTGGTGCATATCCGGTCCCTGCATTTTGCCGCCCTTGACCAGATGCGGGCCGTGGTGGTCATAGAGTGGATCGGGACCGATCAGAGAGTGAATCAGCCCCTGTACCTTGGGTAGCCGGAAGGCTTCGCCCAGTGGCGTATCTTTGGGCCACGTCTCTTCAAAGGATGTGCCGACAGCCAAATACCCTTTATAGTTGCGCATTTCCTCAAGGCAAGCCTCGGCCAGCTCTTTGGGTACCATCTCCTCGAACTTCAAATACCCCGAGGCTACAAAATGCGCCATTTCTTTCGATGTCAGGCGATTATTCTTCATGATTCGATATCCTCTTTCTCATTAAGGTTCGCAACAAAAGTCTTTGCCACTATGGTCCACTGATAACGAGACGTTCTTCTCGCCCAAGAATAAAACATGGTGGCTAACTCGTTAGATCTGCTCCTTGTCTGCCCGTATTTAAAATACCCTGACGACCGTCCCCCGCTCGGTTTCAATTCGCTCTCTTACTGCATCGGCCGTCTGCGGATTTTGCGGCCAGTCTTCTGGGCTTATATGCGAGAGACGCAGCAGCAAACGCGCCAGTTGCCCGGCGTATTCTTTTAGCTCGCGCACATTGAGTTTGTCGAGTGTGTCGGCCTCTTCGTGGTGGTAGTTGGCGTCGGCGTGGCGGCCGTGGAAGCGCCAGCGCCACAAATGCGCCGCATCTACGCCCTGGCGCAGAAAGGGGAAGTGATCGGAGGTGCTGTCGAGCTGGGCCATGACGTGGCACTGCAGGCCATCGCCCATGGAATCGAGTTGTCCTTGTACTGCGGCGCGCAAATGGGGGAAGGCCAGTACGATGCCCTTGATATGACCGGTGGAAAGCTCGTCGAGATTGATAACAAGCCGCGTCTGTTGCTCTGGTCCGCAGTGGCGGCGGGCGTATTCGGCGGCCCCGGCTAGGCGCTGCTCCTCGGCGCTAAAAGTACTAAAGCGCAGGGTGCAACCCGGTTCTACGCCGTGCTCTTTTTTGAGTGCGGCCAAAACGCGTGCTGTTTCCATGACGGCTAGGGTGCCCGAGCCGTTGTCGTTGCCACCGGCGGCTGCCATAACCGTATCG
>JBLHGI010000258.1:0-8620 GCA_047616505.1 Planctomycetota bacterium | reverse complement strand
ATTGCTTAAATCGCTGGGATACATGGGATTACTCCAAAATAAAGGATCCGAAATTCCACATAACCTACGAAAATAGGTTTTAACTCAACAGCTTCTATATAGCTGGTAGACTCATTCTCATTTATCGAGGAAAAACCCGTGCACACTAGCTCGGAGATTGATCTAACAGACTTTGTTTTTCAGCGCGCTGAGCATTGCGGCGCCGAGAGTTTCCCCACTTTTTGCACAGACTATCACATCCGCGATCGCGTCGCTGTAATAAGCACCTATTGGGAAGAAGGCATCATAGGGGCAGGTCGTTCACTGCTGGCATTGACGGCTGCTTTCTACCAATCGCTGCGCACTCGGGGTACTCCTTTTTTTGATTATCCTCAGCACTTCGCTGTATTAGGGAGCAAAGGCGATAAAGTTCGCACGCGGGAGGGTCTCTCCTTTCTTAATAGAACAGAGGCCAGTGTTCCATGGAGTGCACTAGATGTCTGGCCCGAATCGCAGTGGCGCCTTTGTACCCCTGAGCCCAGCGTTTTGCTCTACGAAGTATTCACCCTGCAGATCAACCGCCTGTTTTGGCCCGAACATTTACACCCGTCAGCAGTGAATCAAAAATTGCCGCAGCATGTGCGGCAGCTATTATGTGCCCGTTTGCAAAGTGTGTACTACTACGAAGCAGCAGAACCAAATTTTGAGATAGGCACTCTGCGTGCGGCAAATCGCATTTGGCGACAGAGCTTAGAGCACATTGGTGCCGAGCCAACGGACTTGGGGCCTGTAGACCGCCTGCGACGCGTTTCCCCAGAGCAGTTTTTAGATGATTTCGACGCGTATTTTGTGAATGGTTGACGCATCTGTGCGATTGCCGAAAAAGCTACGTAGTGGCGGCGCGCCGGTTGCTGTGGTCGACGGCGTTAAACGGGTCGCAGATAGCTGCTCGCTGAAGGGTCCGTCACGCAATCAGATACAGGTTTCGTTATTAGGCACGTAAAACCTCTTGTGTGGCGCGGTATTATTGCGCAGTTTCAAAGGGTTTAGATGACCTACTGGCCCCTCGGGAACTGCCATCAGGCGGACAAGGCGGTGTGGGGAGGTTGGTTTTATGGCTGATACAAGGGTCGCTCCATGCGCTGGAGTGACCTTTTCGTTGTTGAGGTAAAGTGGATAAAACCTATCGATTTATTGCTACAGCACCGCGCGGCAGTGTTGATCTTTTGTCTGAGGAGTTGTTGGCGCTCGGAGTAGAATCGACGCGCCAGCGCTGGGGCGGCATGGAGTTTTACGGCACCTTGGCAATGGCCTATAGGGTCTGCCTGTGGTCGCGACTGGCCAACCGTCTGTTCCTACCGCTGGCTGAATTTCCCGCTCCCACGCCGGAAGCTCTCTACGAGGGTGCGCACCAGATTGACTGGTCCGAACATATGGACCCCGATTCGACACTGGCCGTAGATTGTACATCGCTGCGCGCAAAAATAACCCACAGTCACTATGCAACGCTAAAAGTGAAAGACGCCGTCGTCGACCAATTTCGCGCCCGCACCAGTGTGCGTCCCTCTATAGATGTAGAGCGCCCCGATCTGCGCATCAGTGCGCGTTTGAGCGAAGACCTGGCGACGATCAGCCTCGATCTTTCCGGTGAGAGCCTGCACCGGCGCGGCTATCGCGACTCTGGCAGCAGGGCCCCGCTCAAAGAAAATCTGGCCGCTGCTATCCTGGTGCGCGCCGGCTGGCCACAGGTGCTTGCTGCCGGCGGCGGTCTGCTCGATCCCATGTGTGGCTCGGGTACTCTGCCGATTGAGGCGGGCCTGATAGCCGCCGACTGTGCTCCGGGTCTCACGCGCCCCTATTTTGGTTTTTTGGGCTGGAAAGAACACCAAGCTGCCCCTTGGCAGGATCTGCTCGACGAGGCGCGTCAGCGTCAGCGCGAAGGGCTAAAGAAGATGCCCGAGATCTTTGGTTGCGACATTGACGAGAGAATCATACGCAATGCACGCGCCAACGCCGAGCGCGCCGGTTTGGGCCAGGTCATTCGCTTTGAGCCGCGCGGTTTACAGTACAGCGCTCCCCTGGCGGGCCCTCCCGGTTTGTTGGTGGCCAACCCGCCCTATGGCGAACGGCTGGGCAACGAGCGCGAGATCAAAGAGCTGTACGCCGGTTTGGGTGGCGTCATCAAAGCGCGTTTTGCCGGCTGGAAGGCAGCGGTTTTCACGGGGCGCCCCGATTTGGGCCGATTCTTAGGCATGCGCGCCGTGCTCACCAACAAGTTCAACAATGGGCCCATCGAGTGCCGCCTGCTGCGCTTTGAGGTAGAAGAGCGCTATTTTTCTCAGCCGGCGCCGACGCCAGCCGTGCCCATCTCCTCTGGCGCCGAGATGCTGACAAATCGGCTCAAGAAAAATCGCCGCACGCTGGGTCGCTGGGCCAAACGCAGCGGTATCGATTGCTATCGCATTTACGACGCGGACCTACCTGAGTACGCGTTGGCCATAGATCTCTATCAGGGCGAAGAAGTATGGGCGCATGTGCAGGAGTATCAGGCTCCGGCTAGCGTAGATGCCGAACGTGCGAAGAGCCGTCTAGAAGAGGCGTTGGCCGCCCTGCCGAAGGCGCTAGATATCCCAAACGACCACGTCTACTTTAAGGTGCGCCAACGTCAGCGCGGCCGCGCTCAGTACGAAAAATTCAGCACCACGGGGGTCTTTCATTCGGTGCGCGAAGGCGCGGGTCGTTTTCTCGTCAACTTCACCGACTATTTGGACACCGGTCTTTTTCTCGACCACCGACCTACGCGATTGATGCTAGGCGAAATGGCCTCTGGAAAGCGCGTGCTCAACCTCTTCGCCTATACGGCTACGGCTACGGTGCATGCGGCGTTGGGCGGTGCGGCCGCGACGACTTCTATCGACATGTCGAATACGTATCTGGATTGGGCTCGCCGCAATCTAGACCTCAACAATATACGCGGTGGCCAACACCAGCTTTTACAGGCTGACTGTTTGGAGTGGTTGACGCAAAAACACAGCGAGCGCTACGATCTCATTTTTCTGGACCCACCGACTTTTTCGAATTCCAAACGCATGGAAGACCACTTCGACGTGCAGAACGACCACGCCGACCTACTGCGTCGCACGACGGAATTATTAGAGCCCAATGGCGTGCTTATTTTCTCCAATAACTTCCGCCGTTTTAGAATGGACCACGAAAACCTCCCAGGTTTGGTGCTCGAAGATATTACGCCGCAGACGATCGACAAAGACTTCGAGCGCCGCGCGCGCATCCACAGCTGCTGGAAAATTACCAAAGCATAAATAGACGGGCATAGAGCATGAAGATCACGGATATCAAAGCGATCTATCCGCGCTATAACCACCCGGCCAAGACGTGGCGCACGCACTTTTGGCAGATCGCCGTACGCGTAGAAACGGATAGCGGCGTCTGTGGCTGGGGCTATGGCGGTGGTGGCGTGGGCGCCGTCGAGGTCGTCAATCGCCATTTTCGCGAGCTAGCCATCGGCGCGCCGATCGATAGCGTGGAAGATATCGCCAAACTGTGGGACAAACTCTACTGGGCCAGCCTGCCCTACGGCCGCGGCGGCATCGCTCTGATGGCGCTCAGCGGCGTGGATTTATCGCTGTGGGATGTGCTGGGGCGCGCCGAAGAAAAGAGCGTCTGTGATCTTTTGGGTGGGCAGACTCGCGCGCGCGTGCGCGGCTACGCTACTTCGCAGGATCCGGTGCAGGCGCGCGACCTGGGTTTTACGGCGCATAAGTCGACGCAACTGCGCGACGGCGAGTGGGCAGAAGACGCCGAACAACTCTTGGCCTGGGCCGAAACGGCGCGCGATCTGATGGGAAAAGATGCGTTGCTGATGGTCGATGCCTATATGTCGTGGCAGGCCGATTATGCCGTGGAGATGGCGGCGGCCGTGTCCCCTTATAATATATATTGGTTCGAGGATGTGTTGTCCCCCGACGACCTAGATGCTTTGGCCGAGCTCAAGCCACAGATGCAGCCGGTGAAATTAGTCGGCGGTGAACACGAGTTTACGCGGCACGCCTTCAAACACATTGCCCGTGCCGAGGCGTTGGATATATGGCAGCCCGATATCACCTGGTGTGGTGGTCTGACGGAAGTGCTGCGCATCGCCGAGCTGGCCAAAGACCGCGGTATACCACTTTGTCCACATAGAGGCGGCGAGATCTGGGGGCTGCACTTTTTAGCCGCTGGTTATGGCGAAGACTTGGCCGAGTGCCATATGGGCGATTTCGCCGTAAAACAGCACAAGCTGTGGCTGGGTGAGCCGGGGCCGGTGGACGGATATTTGCAGCTGGGCGAGGGGTTTGGTTTTGGCGTGCAAGTGAACGAAGAGATGTTGAGATAGGCTTTTTTTACTCTAACGGCTGCCGCCGTTTCAGATAATTCACCTCAAACGCGTCTTTTTCCAACTCTTTGACCGAGCGCAGATCGCGCAGGACAATTTCCCGCTCCTGCGCCGATACCACGGCAAATTCGTAGTGCTCGTTGCGGTACTTTGATTCTGTCTTTCTGCCTTCTACAAAGCCGATGTGCCTTTGTAGACGTTCGCCAATATACGTATTGGCCTGGTCTACGATCTGGCCACACGCTGCACCGATGACCTCGCGCAAGCCCGTATCCAGTTCAAAGCCAACGCTGTTGCGCTCGCAGGCCATCGCTGCCAACATCGTCGTGCCCGTGCCCAAAAACGGATCGAGCACCGTGTCTCCTTTTAACGAGTACATGTTAATGAGCCGATAGGCCAGCTCAAAGGGATAGGCTGCGCTGCGGCTGCGCCCGGCGCCACTCAAGCCCTGTCCCGTACCCGTTAAATCGGTCCACACATCGGAAAACCAAATATTGCGCTCTTCCCAAAAGAGGGCGCTTTCTCGTCGCTTTTTCTTTTGCACCTCATCTTTGAACTCTCGTTTGCCACCTTTGCGCGCTATAAGCACATATTCGTGTTCTAGCGTAACATAGGCGCCAGCTGGCAGCACGCCCGAACCCATGAATTTAGTGGGGGCATTCGTCGGTTTGCGCCAGAGTATATCGGGCAGAATATTAAAACCGCGCTTGAGCAAATGCTGCAAAATGCGCGCGTGGTTGGGGTAGAGCCCAAATTGTCCGTCGAGTGTACGCGTGGCGTCACCGATATTGATACACAGTAGCCCGCCTGTCTTTAGCAGCCGATGCGCTTCGTCCCATATCGTGTCGAGACGACGGTGCATAAGTTCGAAGGCCCGCGCGCCATCGCCTGACGCCAATGCCGCGCGCACGGCGCGGTTAGAGGCTCCAAAGAGTTCGTCCCACATGGCGATCATGGGATAAGGGGGCGAGGTGACGACGAGGTCTACGCTGCTATCGCGCAGTGGATGCATGCGCTGTGCGTCACAAAAAAAGAGTTGGTGTTGTGTTTTCATGAGCTTGCCGTAAGCGGCGAAACCTATCTTCTTATGGAAATGAGGTCAAGAGACGAATCTTTTGCCCACTAACGAAATGGGAAACGAGATGAGCAAAGAGACATACCGCGTCGCCGTAGTTGGCGGTGCTGGCACTTGGGGCCGCTACTATTTGCAGACTTTTGCACAGCGAGCCGATTGCGACGTAGTGCTGGTAGATCCATCGCGCGATCGCGCGCGCCAATTTGCCGACCACTTCGGCGTAGAGGAAGTAATAGACAGTTTAGACGAACTGCTCAAACGCGAAACCCCTGATATAGTCGCCACGATCCTACCTGTGCGCCATAGCTACGAAGCGGTGCTGGCCTGCGCCGAAGCGGGAGTCAAAGCCGTTTCCTGTGAAAAGCCGATGGCTATTGAGCTGAGTCAAGCCGACGAGATGGTGCGCGTATGCAAAGAAAAAGGTACGGCCTTTGGCTGTGCTACGGCTTATTGGGAAGTGCCTTTCTTACAAGAATCGGCGCTGTGGCTGCGCGAAGGTCATATCGGTCAGCTGACGGCGGCGGCGATCCCCGGGGGCCTACCGCGCGAGGTCAGCGGTGCCGGCTGCGTGCAGTTGACGCAGATGCGTCTGGTAACGGGCATGGAAGTTGAATGGGTCGAGGGTTGGCTGTTGCCACCTGAACCCGGGTGGACCTTGCCCGAGGGGGCACAAGAGTACGAAATAGACTGTCCGGCCTATGGCCGTTTGGGGTTGTCGGGAGGGATCGTTTGCGAGATTCCCGCACCGCGTGAAGAAAGAGAAGCAGGCTGCAGAGTATGGGTCGAAGGCGAGGCGGGTCAGGCGTGGTTTGGCGGTCCCCAGTCGGTGTTAATCAAAGGCAGAGGCGCTGAATCTACGCCGGTGTATCCAGATTTCTTCGAACAAGAGTGGCAGCGGGCTTTTCACTACGTATGTGAGCGTCTCGTGCAGGCTGCCGAAAGAGGCGATGGCCAATTGCCCTGCAGTGGGCACGACTACCGCCAAGCGCTCGAAGTAGCACTGGCCCTCAAATTTTCTGCGCGCAACGATCACCAAAGAATAACACTGCCTTTAGCGGACCGCTCGTTAAAAATCTACCCGCATGACTATCGCCTGCGCGGCGGCGATGTGGCCGGTTGGCAAAGCATCGGCTACGAAGGGCCGCCGAAGGTTGAGGGACAATCTACATTAAAAAGACCGCAGTAGCGAGCGCTGTGGAATCTGTGGAAAGGCAAGAGAGGCCATACGGTCGGCGCTGGCAGCGCGTCCTATTTTTTTCTTTGGGCTCGCTCTGTGTCGGCCTAGCGACCTTAGGCCTCGTGCTGCCGCTTTTGCCAACTACGCCCTTCCTGCTGCTAGCGGCGGCCTGTTATGCGCGTTCTTCCAAGCGTTTTTACGACCGGCTATTGGCCAACAGAATCTTTGGCCCGACCATTCGTCAGTGGCAGGAAAATCGCAGCGTCGCTCTGCGCACAAAAATAATGGCGATCTCCCTGCTGGCCGTCACGCTGGGTTCGTCTATCGTCTTCTTTGTGCCGCTGTGGCCGGTAAAAATTCTTTTATTCGCCGTGGGGGTTTGGGTCGTGCAGTTTCTCGTGCGCCTGCCTACGACCGCTGCGAAATCAGAGGTCGAGCCAAGTTGAGACTAAAGCGCTGTTCGTCGTCGAGATACTGATGCTCTAGGGCAAAACCACCGCGCTTGAGCAGCTTCTCAATATCTTTTTGCCGGTATTTATGCGAGTTTTCGCTGTGGATTTTTTCACCGGCGCCCAAAGAGACCTCCAGCCCTAAGTCATCGATTGACACTGTTTGTGCCCGCAGGCTTTCCAAATGCATCTCGACGCGTCGCCTCTCTGTATTGTAATGGGCGCGGTGGGCAAAATAGCGCAGGTCAAAGTGAGCGCTAAAGGCATCGTTTATACGCGTTAATAAGTTGAGATTAAAATCGGCTGTTACCCCCTGCGCATCGTCGTAGGCGCGCTCTAGTAAAGCGGGGTCCTTGTCTAAGTCCATGCCGATGAGCAGCCGGTCGTCCGTTTCTAAACTAGTGGCGACTTCGCGCAGAAAATCTATGGCGGCCTCTTCTGTAAAATTGCCCACCGATGAACCTAACCACAGCACTAGGCGCGGTCCTGCGATATCCCGTCGCAGACGCACCAGCCCCTCTTCGTAGAGTCCGATCACCCCTGTTATATCAAGCGACTTATAATCTTTGAGCAAGGCTAACGCACTTTGTTCAATGGCCGAACGCGAGATATCGATGGGAGCGTAGTGTAGCCTGCTCTGATGGCGCAACAAGGCATCGATGAGTAGGCGCGTTTTGACGGCACTGCCACTGCCCAACTCGATCAAGGAGATGGGGCCGCTAAAGAGTGCGGCGATCTCGTCGGCGCGTTGTGCGAGGATTTGGCGTTCGGTGCGCGTCAGATAGTACTCGGGTAGAGCGCAGATCGCTTCGAAGAGCGCCGATCCGCGCTCGTCATAAAAATAGTGGCAGGACAAGTATTTGGGTGTGGAACTAAGTCCCTCTCTGACATCGCGGGCAAAGGCGTCGAGCGATTCTTCGTGCTCTGTCTCAATAAGGGCCAGCCGCGTTTCAATATCTGTTGTGCTCATAGTTTAGATCTGCTCTGTCAGGCGAATGCCGTTGAACTGCCAGCGTTTGTCGGGTTTGAAGAAGTTGCGGTAGCTCAGGCGGATATGGTCGCGTGAGGTGGCACAGGAGCCGCCGCGCAGCACCATTTGGTTGACCATGAACTTGCCATTGTACTCTCCTAATGGTCCCTCGATGCGACGATAGCCCGGATAGGGTAAATAGGCACTGCCGGTCCACTGCCAGACATCGCCCTGTTTTTGTTGCGGTGGCTGTGGGTGTAAAAAATTGGCGTCGTCGAAATGGCCCGTTTGCGCGCTTGCCCCGCTCTGGCGAGCGGCTATTTCCCACTCTATCTCGCTGGGTAGGCGCTTATTGGCCCACTGGGCAAAGGCTTCGGCCTCGTAGTAGGAGATATGCGTGACGGGGCTCGATGGATCCAATGCGACTAATCCCCCTAGGGTAAACTCGAAGTAGTCGCCGCCCTGCTCCTGCCAATAAAGCGGCATCTCCCATCCCTCGCTTTGCACCGTTCTCCAGCCGTCATCGAGCCAGTGACGAAAATCTGCATAACCGCCATCGCGCACAAATTCCAGATAC
>JBLHGI010000257.1:0-8699 GCA_047616505.1 Planctomycetota bacterium | reverse complement strand
ATAAAGGGGTCGATGAACGCATACGAACGCACTTGATCGACCGCGAAGTCTCCATCGGCGACTTCGTGCTCACCGGCGGCGAACCGGCGGCATTAATTTTAATCGATGCAGTCGTCAGGCTCATCCCAGGTGTGCTCGGCAATTTTAGTTCGGCCTTAGATGATTCTTTTCAGAACGACCTGCTCGATTGTCCTTGGTACACGCGCCCTGCCGAATTCAACGGCGATAGCGTGCCCACAGTACTGCAGAGCGGTGACCACGAAAAGGTTCGCAGTTGGCGCCGACAGCAGGCGCTAAGAAAAACGTTTGAACGCCGCCCCGACCTGTTGCAAGGGGCGGATTTGGATCGTGAAGATCAGAAACTAGTTTCCCAATGGGAACGAGAAGGGCTGGAATAAGCCCCGTAAAAGAGAAGGCAAGCAATGGACGCTAGCATCATGCGCGAGCTGACATCAGACCAGCTCAAGACCGATTTACCCGAATTTTCATCCGGCGATACGCTGCGTTTGCACGTCCGCGTTATCGAGGGAGAAAAAGAGCGTATTCAGCTCTATGAAGGCACCGTAATCCAGCGCAAAGGCTCCGGCATTCAGGAGACCGTAACAGTGCGTAAAATTACTCAGGGGGTGGCAATCGAACGTATCTTCCCCATACACTCGCCGCGCTTAGCCAAAGTCGAATGCACTCGCCGTGGCCGCGTGCGTCGTGCGCGTCTTTTTTATCTGCGCAGTCTCAAGGGCCGCGCCGCACGTATTCGCGAAAAGCGCTAAAGGGCGATGGCGGACCCTACCGATCTGCCTTTTACCCGTCAGAACTGGATATTTTTTGCCGCCAGCTTGGTGAGTATTGTGCTGGGATATATATTCCTGCGCATACCACCAGCTGATGGGTTTTTCTCGCTTACGCTGGCTCCTGTCCTGCTCGTTTTGGGCTATTGTGCGCTCATGCCCTTAGCCATTTTATACAAAGGCAAGAACGAGGAGGCGCAAGCCCCCTCTTAGTACTCCCAGTTCCCTATAAGAGGACGGATCTCATGAAGATCTTGATCGCCGAAGACGACGCCACATCCCGGCTCTTACTGCAAGCGACTCTCAAGCAATGGGGGCACGAAGTAGTCGCTGTCAATGATGGTAATCAGGCTTGGGAAACCCTACAACAGGAAGACTCTCCTCATCTAGCTATATTCGACTGGATGATGCCCGGTCTCGACGGTGTCGAGGTTTGTCGTAAGGCTCGTGCCAAAGGTAAGATGTCGCATTTATATGTCATCATGCTCACTACGCGCGATACCAAAGACGATATAGCCGAAGCCCTGGAGGCCGGAGCCGATGACTACGTCAACAAACCTTTCAACCGCAAAGAGTTACAGGCGCGTATCCACGTCGGCCAACGCGTACTCAACCTGCAAATAGCACTCACGGCACGCGTCAACGAACTCGAAGAATCCATCCAACGCGAGAAACAACTCCAGGGCCTACTCCCCATCTGCTCTTATTGCAAAAAAATACGCGATGACAACAACTATTGGTCGCAGGTCGAGCGCTATATAGAACACCACGCCGACGTCGCCTTTAGTCACAGCATCTGCCCCGATTGCTACGAGAATGTGGTCAAACCCGAATTAGAAGCCTTCCAGGCTTCGGTCGAGGCAGAGAAAAAGAACGACCATAATCACGACCACTAACCTCAACCCCAAAGCTATCTTTAATACCGGTGCGCTATCGCGTACTGGTTTTTTTGTTCTTTTGGCATCAAGGATAGAAAGACTGGAGCTAAGCGATTATGAGCAAAGTGAATGCAGGTCCCGTGCTCCCAGAAAGAGAAGTAGAAGCACATACCCCTGACCTCTACCACTCAGACACACAGGCACAGCTCATAAACAACCTCACAGAACTTAGCGACAAAGACCTATGCTTCTTTCGCGAACAGGGCTACTTAGCCGTGAAACAGGTATTCACAGCAGAGCAAATTGCAGCGGCTCAGCAAGGGGTTCAAGACTTGATCGCGGGGAAAAAACCCGCGTTCCGAGGCGTTCAACGAGAGGCCTCTACGCCGGCGAATACCACGCGCCCCGTGCGCAAATTAATGAGTTTTGTCGCCTACGATGAACGCCTAAAGGCCATGGCCGAACATCCAGAGCTCTTGTCGTTAATGCGCCGTATAATGGACGGTGAACCCGATCTCTTCCAAGACATGGCCCTGCTCAAAGGCCCCGGTGGACGCGAAAAACCCTGGCATCAAGACTGCGCCTATTTCGACATTGCTATCGGCACACCGGTCATAGGCATATGGATAGCTCTCGACGAAGCCAGCGAAGAAAATGGCTGTCTGCACATCCTACCCGGCACACATCGCGAGGGACCGAGCGAGCACTTTAAAGTCCGCGACTGGCAAATCTGCGACAGCGCCGTGCAGACGAAGCGCAGCGTGACCGTCCCCCTCCCCCCCGGTGGCTGTCTAATATGGCATGGCATGCTGCACCACGGCAGCCCCACCAACCGTTCGGACCAACAGCGCAGCGCCCTACAGTTCCACTACAAGCCTCTCAATAGCGACTCGATATCGACGGACGAACGCATGCGACAATTTGGCGGTGCCGTGCGCGGTGCTCAGTGCTGATCGCGCTCTTTAGTGCGGCCGTATTAGCTTGAGTTCATCCGTGCGAATAAAGTGCCCCGCCACCTGTGCCGCAGCTTGTGCTGCAGCGCGTTCCGCCGCCTGTTCGACCGTGCTTTCGCGCCGCAGGCGTTCGAGCAAATAGGTGGCAAAAAAAACGTCTCCGGCCCCCGTTGGGTCGACGACGTTTTGTACCTCTTTAGCAGAAAAGCGCGCCTCGTGCCCAGCGACCGTCCGTATAAATCCCCCGCGCGAACCATTGGTCACAACCACTTCGTTTACGCTATACATGCGCATCAATTCCATGAGGTTGCACCCAGCCCACGCCAGCAATAAATCCAACTCCTCATGCGCCACCTTAACGATGTGAGCCACCGCCAACACGGCCCGCATCTGCGGAGCAATACCAGGTTTTACCCACCCATTCGCAACGCCACGCGTGAAGCCCTGCATATCCACACATATTGTTGTAGTGGTTTCTTCTGCAAGATAAGACAGAGCCGATGCGCTGATATCGCGCGGATGTAGCGGCCCCAATAATACCCATTGTACCTGCGCAGAGACCTCCCCCAACGCGTGCGGCTGAATCGGTGAGGCCACACTGGTCATTTGTTGCCTTCGCGTATCGCCATCGACATAGTTCACAAAGGCCGTCGTCTCGGCACTCTCGCCACAGTGCAATGAGACCCCTTCTCGCTCTAACGGTTCTATTACGTCGCGATCGCGCGCAGACAGGTTGCTGCATACGGCGACAGGCTCTCCGCTCCGCACCAGCGTTAGACCGCCATACACGACCACCCCACCGCTCTTGTAGACTGCAGCAGTGCCCTGGACAATGCAATCGACCGTCGCCGATCCCACTACGAGCCAGCGTCTGCTTGTTACGCGATTGCCCTGCTGCATCGAAAATTCCTTCCGACTTAGTTTTCCTCTATCTCGACCAACCTATTGGAACTGCGCATGCGCTTGTCTATCTTCAGATAGAGGACTTATGAATCAGCTTATTTTGGACAATGCGCATACGATCCCCTATCTGTTGCCGTTGGCAGTCACCTGGATTGCCTGTGCCGGTTTGTGCGCCTATACAGCGCACCTGCGCGGCGAGTCGGCACTTAAGTGGTTAGCTCTAGGCGCACTAGGTGCACCTCTGACTCTCTTTGCAGCGATGCGCTCGGGTAAAGTTTGTCCACATTGTCGCAAAAAAATACATCGCAGGGCTCGTCTTTGCCCCCACTGCCAATTACCGCAAACCTATAAGTATCTAAGCAACGATTTCCGTCCACATCCCGAGGGCCTTATCGCCAACGGAGAAGACGGAGACATTTGAGAGGAGTATTGCCAGCGGCGCCGAACAGCGTATAGCCAACCGAATTCTCCGCGACAACCAGGTCTTGCCGCAGCCCTTACGAGAGCGGCGCGATGCCGAAAACATCCAAGCCGAGGCCGAGGTTTATCTAGACCAACAAAGACAGCAACTGTGCGCACTCTACGAAAAACTACAGCCCGCAACAACTGCGCTCTGTGCACCCTTTCCCTCGCGTGCAGTAATCTTGCAGGTTTTGGATTTTCCACAATGGCCCGATTATTTTAACGAACCTATAGCGTCTCCCCTCCCCCGCCTACCACCGCATCTTCAACCTATTCCCCAAACCACACCCGCGCTGCCGTTCCTCCCAACACCCACTCTTTCTCCCCAGCACTCAGCCCCAACTCGCGTTCAAAAATCGCCAAGTGCTCGCCATAAGACGCCTTCTTTAACCAGTGTTCACAGGGAAAACCAGAGCCCCACATACAGCGCTCGGCACCATAAGCATCGACGATACAGCGCAATTGCGCATGAGTATCGGCAAATGGATACACTCCTTGTGAAGCCGTTACGCCAAAGCTCAGCTTGGCGTGTAGGTTGGTAAAACGAGCCAAGTCCACCACCGCGCGCAGAGTCTTGTCCTCCACACCTTCTTCTACACGCGGGTAGGCACAGTGGTCCAACACAACCCGCACCGTGGGGAAAAGCGAAAGCAGTTCACCCAGTCCCCCCAAGTGCTCTTTGTGCAGATGCGCGCAGACGACCACACTCAACTCCCGCGCCTTGTCCCATAGTCGCTCTGCAGCGCTGTGCCGAAAACCGGCAGGCGAGACTTCCATGCGTAGCCCCTTCACGTTAGAATCCGCTACTAAACGCTGCAATTCTGCTACACTATCTTCCCCTTCGGGATCCAACGTACACACTCCGACCGCCCAGTCTGCGTTGCCTCTCGCCGTATCGGCCAACAGCGCATTGTCCCAGCGATAGGCCGATCCCGTCTGTACCAACACCACTTTGTCGACGGCGTTGGCCGCCATCTCGCGCCGCAGGTGCTGTATCGTGCCCATAGCCAGCGCCGGTCGAAAGGGCTCTTCTTTCATTACATAGCGCTCTTCGTCGCCGTGGTAGATATGGGCATGGGCATCAATTCGCATAATGGATCCTCCGTTTCACAGCAATATACGCAGTGCATCCCCTTGACACATCCTCGCCCCCTTGGCATGCTTACGCCCATACAAAATTAAATACAACGAGGTTATTATCATGTCTGCTGTCATTCGCCAAATAGGCATCCCGGTGCGCTCCGTCAACTGGGTGCATTTACATCCGGGCCAGAAACGAGACGGTAGCTCTTGCCTCTACGCTGTCATGGGCCAGCAGGCTGCTGGTCTCTTCGTCCTCCAGATCGACATAGACAGCGGTCATTGCCGGCAATTCACTAGTGACTTGATCGATGCCAATTATCCGACGGCCACCTGCATGAGCCGTTCCGGCCGCCTCTATATTGGCTCTTCCTATGCTGGCCACTTGCTGTGTTTTGACCCAGCACAGGACGCCCTGCTCGATCTAGGGGCCATCCACCCGGAAGCCGCTACCTTTCCATGCCGCATAGACGAGGACGCGCAGGGCCAACTGTGGATCGGCAGCTACCCCAAAGCCGACCTCACGTCCTACGAACCAACTAGCGGCCAGTTTTACCGCCACGGTCGCATGGACGAGGTCGACATGTACAATTACCCACTCGTCAACTCAGACGGCACGATCGCCAACCTCATCCGCATGACCCGCTCGCATGTCGTGCACTTCGACCCGGCGACGGGCGAGAAAGAAACGGTCGGCCCCACCGCCGTAAAAGGCGAAAATGATTTGGACCTCTTTCGCGGCACGGACGATCAACTCTATATCGAATCATCGTTGGGACATTACCGCATCGAAAGGGCAGAGGCCAACGCCGTCGACGAGTTGCCCGCGCATCAGAGTGCCCCCACCTTGCCCGACGGCACCACCTTCGCCTTTGCCGACGCCAAAGAACAGCGCTATCACAGCTTGAGCTTGGTCGCCCCCAACGGCCAAGAACGCCGCTTTGAACTCGACTACGAAGCCAGCGGCAGCCGCCTATTTTACGTCCACCTCGGACCAGACGAATGCATCTACGGCTCCAGTATCTTGCCTCTGCATTTATTTCGCCACAACCCCAAAGACGGCGAACTGAGCGACCTCGGGGTCTGCTCTGCGGCCAGCGGTGAAGCCTACTCGATGGCCAACCTCGGGGACAAAATGTATCTATCCTCTTATCCCCAAGCCATGCTCTCAGTCTACGACCCATCGCAGGGTTACCGCTTCGGCGACGACGAGGGCGCCAACCCGCGCGACCTCGGACGCATCGACGATATATCCTACCGACCGCGCACGACCCTCACCGGTCCCTTAGGCCGCGTGTGGACCGCCTCCATCCCCGACTACGGTCGCTGGGGTGGCCCCCTCTCCTGGTACGACCCCAACACACAAACAAAGGGCTCTTACCAGCAAATCTGCGGCGATGCCAGCTGTTATACCCTCGCCTGGTTGGAACGACAAGAGCGCATCGCCGTCGGCACGACAATCAACGCCGGCACCGGCACCCAACCCAAAGTAGAGCAGGCCGAACTCTTCCTCTGGAACTACGAGCAGGAAGAGCGGGCGTGGGAAGGTAAACTCGATCGAGCCGTCACAACGATCAACGCCTTGCTAACGGGTCCAGATGGCCGCCTCTACGGCACGGCGACGGGGGGCGAAACCCCCGTCCTGTTTATTTTTGATCCGCACGCCTTGGCCTTCACCCATTATATAGATTTGCCACCGGGTTCCCCTCTCGACCTTGGACTGCAAAATGGCCCCGATGGAAAAATATACGGTTTCACCCATTCCTGCATCTATACACTAGATTGCAGCACTCTTGAAATAACCCCTCTTATCGAAGAGGAAAACGCCTTCGCGGTCGCCGGCCCCATAGCTGGAGACACCATCTACTTCGGCCATATGCATCATTTGTGCTCAGCGAATATTTTTTAATACTACTCTGGAGATACAGCGTGTCCAACTGGAAAAACTACGAAGAGCTCCGCCCCGACGAATTAGAAACCATACTAAGCGAAGCCCCCGTCGCCTATTGGCCTCTCGGCCTGCTCGAACACCACGGCTGGCATCTACCCGTCGGCTTCGACGGCATCAAAGCGCGCCGCACGTGTGAGCGCATTGCGGCGCGAACCGGCGGTCTGATCCTGCCCACCATGTGGTGGGGCGGCGGCGGCGGCCACGACGTCTTTAAGTGGAGCCACTACCAAGACCCCGAGGCCATCACTTCCATGCTCGACACCACCGCGCGCCAGCTGCTCGATTTCGGCGTGCGCGCCCTCGTGCTCATGGCCGGCCACTATCCCTGGCAGTCCTTCCTCGACAAAGTAGCTCCGGCGCTACGCACAGACTATGCCGATACGCTCATACTAGCCGGTAGCGAAATCAGCATCTGCGGCGATGCCTTTACGCTGCGCGGCGACCACGCCGCCAAAGAGGAAACCTCTTTCGGCCTCGCCCTCTTTCCAGAATTCGTCGACTTGAGCGCCCTTCAACTCGGTCATCACGACGATGTATGGCCACCCTCCGGAGCTCCCGCGCAGGACAAGCGCCATCCACAGGTCAACTTCGATCCAGCGCATCCGCTCTTTGCACAAATGGGCGAGGATTCACGCGAGGCCACGGCAGCGCACGGCGAAGAAGGCCTGGGCCTAGTCGTCGACCATCTCGGCACCACCATCGAACAGTTCTTAAAAACAGCTACGCCATGACACAGCCGCGCCCCGAACACCCACGCCCGCAGTTTCAACGCGAGAACTGGCTCAACCTCAACGGCGAATGGGCTTTCTGCATAGACCACGGCGACTCCGGCCGAGAAGCCGGCTGGCCCGAGGACCCTGCTCCATTGACGCAGAAGATCAATGTGCCCTTCTGCCCAGAGAGCCCCCTGTCCGGCATAGCCCACACGGATTTTATGCCCGCCGTCTGGTATCATCGCCCGCTGGCTATCCCCTCTTCTTGGTCTGGCCAGCGCGTGTTGCTGCACTTTGGCGCCGTCGACTACGAATGCCACGCCTGGGTCAACGGCCAGAGCGTCGGCATCCACTACGGCGGCTCCTCTTCTTTTCACTTTGATATAACGGCGGCGCTAAAGGACGGCGACAACCAGCTAGTAGTACTCGCCCGCGACGACGGTCGCTCCGGCCTGCAGCCCAACGGTAAACAGAGCACGCGCCTACACTCTCACGGCTGCCACTACACGCGCACGACTGGCATCTGGCAAACCGTATGGCTCGAAGCCGTACCAAGCTCGCAAATCAACTGCGTGCGTATCGTAGCCGATTTCGACGGAGCTCGTTTCGTGCTCACGCCGACTCTGTCAGCAAGCAACCGCAACCACACCTTTCGCGCCGTATTATTACACGACGGCCAAGAGCTAAACGCAGCGACCATGTCGGCGCAGAGCGGTTCCTCTATGGCACTCAAAATACCCTCGGCACGGCCGTGGTCCCCAAGCGACCCCCACCTATACGATCTGCGCTTCGAATTAACCGATGGCGAAAAAACAATCGATTGCGTCCACTCCTACGCAGGCCTGCGCAAATTCCATATTGAGGGCAACAAATTCTTCCTCAACAACGAACCAATTTTTCTACGTTTTGTACTCGACCAAGGCTTTTACCCCGACGGCATTTGGACGGCGCCCGACGATACAGACCTCAAA
>JBLHGI010000256.1:0-8889 GCA_047616505.1 Planctomycetota bacterium | reverse complement strand
TCTACAAAGGCCTTTAGGTCGAGATTGCCTTCGCCGACGACCACGTCTTCCCACATGCCGTCTTTGCTAAATACAAAGTCTTTATAATGCACGCCGTAGGTCTGCCCAGGAAAGTCCTTTACCCACTGCACCGGATTGCCCTGGCGCGGCCCGATCTGCATGGCCCAAGCCGTATCGATGCACAAGCCGATCTCGGGACCCCCTAGACCAATCAGATGCTTGAGCACGCTGGGCTGACCGCCGAAGTGGTAACCACCGTGCGAATGGATGCCGACGCGGATGCCGAATTCACGGCTCCAGCCCCGCACCTGTGCAATGGCCTTGGCATAGGTCTCGATCTGGAAGTGGCAGGAGATGTGTTTGGCACCAGCGATGGCGGCACACTCGAAGAAGTCGCGATCCGATTCCTGCCCCGTAAAGGTCTGCACGCCAATCGAAACGATGGCCACACCGGCGTCGTTATACGTTTTGACGATGTCTTTCCAGCCCTCAGGATCGTTAAAATCGGCGTGCACCGCACATACTTCAATGCTTTTGACGCCGATTTCCAGCACCTTCTTGGCCACGGCGGCGTTGTCCTTAAAGTGGCGGAAACAAAAGCTCTGTACCCCGTAATCTAATGCTGCGCTCATTTTCTATATCCTTTCGATAACACTGTTTTCTATTAATGTGCTTAAAAGAAAGGGCATATGGGGATTTTCATCAACTTTATGGAGCGCAGAATGGGGTAGAAAGTGTGTCCCTTGACCGAGGGAGGTGATAATTAGTGAGCTACATAAATTGAATGAAGACAAATAAGTAATATCTAACGCTGTGATAATCGGAAGTAGCGGTGAAATCCCACGTCGCCTAACACATTGTTTTGCGCTGCGGCGGATTCGCAAATCGTGACACTGTTACGCAACATGGGAAAAATTGTTGGATATTGTTTCGGTAGAATCACTAAGTTATTCCATGAAGGACGAAGTTTAGAGACAACCCCCAATGCTGTCCGAACTATGAACTCGGAGCAGCCAAACACAAAAGGAGCTCCGATGAGTAATATCCTAGAACAAGCCAAGTCATTTTTTGATGCCTGCGAAACGGGAAAGGGTTGGGAAGACTGTAGCCCCTACTGCCATCCAGAGGCGACGTTTTCTGCCCAAGCCGCCGCGCTCTCCGGCGTAGAGACCGTGGAAGCGTATTGCGAATGGATGAAGAATCTTTTTACTCCGGTCCCAGATGGTCGATATGAACTGAAGTGCTTTGCGCTAGATGAGGAGCGAAGCTGCGTAGCTGCGTTCGCCGTGTTTCATGGCACGCAGACCGGGCCGGGAGGGCCGGGTGAGCCGACAGGAAATACCGTAGCCGCCGACTATGTCTATGCCCTGCAGTTCGACGGCGACCGCATTCGTCACATGACCAAGGTCTGGAACGATACCATCAGTCTCCAACAGTTAGGATGGGCATAACCTCGGAGGCCGATAACGCGCCGGAGTGCTCATGAAGGAGTAACAAGGCAATATCTGCATCAAGCGGCCCGCGTCTTTGCAGGGCCGCTTGACGCTTATTTTTAGTAGGAATAAAATCCCACTATGATTAAAGCTATTTTATTTGACGCCGATGGGGTTATCCAAACGAGTGCAGCTACGTTTATACCCCAACTAAAATCATTGCTGACAGAGAGCGAAAGAGCAGACGAAATTTTTGCGGCAGAAAAGCCCTGCATGATCGGCCAGATTGAATAGGTTGCCAGAAGATATACTCTTTATAGACGACAAGGCCGAAAATACCGATATGGCCAAGAGTTGTGGTATGCAATCACTGCAATTCGATGTGAAATCGACCAACGAGCCCGGTGCCGCATTGGCAGCGGCATTGGACTCCTTT
Organism: Planctomycetota bacterium; assembly: GCA_047616505.1. Taxonomy (GTDB): domain Bacteria; phylum Latescibacterota; class UBA2968; order UBA8231; family UBA8231. The sequence continues at coordinate 7,020 of JBLHGI010000256.1, read as the reverse complement.
AAATTCGGACCTACAGCGATTTCCCGCCCATAAATTCTATCTACGCGAAGGCTTTAATCTCGCCAGTCACCACTTTCCAATCGTCAATATCACCTGATACAGAGACGGCACTTCTCTGCTTAGGAGCTCTTGTATTTATGGCTTGGGAAAGATCTGCGCCACCGCATTAAACTCGGTAATCTCCTCGAGCGGATACATCGGCCGCTGACAAATCGTATGCCCTAAAGTCTTGAGGTTGGCGCTCGTCGAACCCGGTGCGTCGATATTAAAATTCGCCCCTGCCCATTCGATATAGAACTGGTCCTGACAGTGCGGCGACTTAACGACGACCAGGTCGTAATTTTTCGGATCGCGACCGTGCGCCAAAAAGAGCGAGCGGTCAAAGAGGTAGACCGGCCGCGAGGTCGCTATAATCGTAATATTGCCGGCGAGCAATACCGCCGTATCACCCCCGTCCTCCTCCGTGTCCCACGATTCAAAGTGGTAGGGCCCCGTCGCCAGCATGGCCACCTTGGCCTCTACTTCAATCGGCGTAAAACGCGTGTCGAGCGTGCCGCCTAACATAAAGCGACCGCTCTGACCCACGCCCAACGAAAAGGCGCGCTCGACCGCCGGCACATCGACGATGGGCAAGAGCACGGTGCCTTCGTAACCCTCTTCGATCAAAGCCGTCAGAATGGCGTTGCTATCGCCGCTGGCCCCCGACGAAGTCGCATCGGCGGCATCGGCAAAGATCGAAGTGCCTGTCACCGTGCGCGCCTGTGCAATAGCCGTCTTTACATCGACCAAGGGCGCCTGCATCTGCGCGCGTTTCGGCCAGAAGTCCTCCGCTATTTCTAGGGCGGCTTTTTCTGCCGCTGCCGCATCGCCGTCCGTTACGACCAACGCCTGCGAACACAGCTCGGGCACGTCTGTAAACGGGTTGCCGATCATCATGCCCGCCGCCAACGCACCCCCTGTCCTTTCTAACTCCTGCGCCCGACGGATCGATTCGCCGTAGACCCCCGTCGCCGTTTTCAACTCGTCGCCGCGCACTAAAGTAGGCACGACCACACGCGCTATAACGGGCTGTATATCTTCGTCGAGCATGCGCAACAAAAGCCGCGAAGCGCGCTTACCCGTATCGGCCAAATCGACGTGCGGATACGTGTGATAGATCGCGAGCGCGTCGCAGTGGTCGAGCATGCGCTCGGTGAGAATGCCGTGCAGGTCGAGCGAGATCATCAGCGGGATCTCCGTGCCCAGCACGCGCCGCGCTTCTTGTAGCAAATAACCTTCCGGGTCTAACTCCTCCGTCGCCCCCATCGCCCCGTGCAGCACAAAATAGAACGCGTCGACCTGGCCTTTATAGGGCGTTATCGCCTCTACAAATTCCGCCGCCAAACGCGCAAAACCCGCCTGCTCTAACGAACCCGACGAGCAGGCATTCGCCCCCCAAGCGGGGATCAGCTCGATATCGTCGCGCTCGCCAAAAACGTCCAGCGCACCGGCAATCTCCGCTTCGGTATCGCGGCGGCTGTCAAAGAGCGCTTTGCCGCGATGAATAACAAAGTCCTCATAGTGCGTCACGACGGGGTTAAACGTAGAGATCTCTTGCTTGCATTCGGCTACTAGTATTTTTTTCATAGTCTCTCTCAGCCCACCGTTGGGCGCACGACCGTTTCGCCGTCTTCTTCAATCAGCGGACGATTATAAATATAGGGAGGCTCGAGCACGGCCTGCTGCGCCTCTGTAAGCTCGGAAACCCATTCTGGCTGGCTCGTCTCGTATGAACCACCGGCAAAGTGCAGATATTTCGGCGAGTAGCGGTAGAGCAGAGATCGACGCTCGTGCTCGCCCTGCCACGGCAACGTGCCGTGCAGCGTCGCCTCGTTAAAGATGACCATATCGCCCGCCTTACAGGGCACGTTGTAGGTGATTTCGCGGTGCGCTTCCCAGTCGCGCACTTCCTTGGGCACGGGGAAATTCGCCTTGTGACTGCCCGGCACAACGCAGAAACCGCCGTCGCCCTCGTTGACATCGGCGAGCTGGAACTGGCAGACGACCATGCCGCAGCGCATCTGGTCATTGGCATACTCATAGTACATGGCGCCGTGAAAATGGCGGCTGGTCGCACCGTGGATAATCAGTCCCTCGGCCCCCTTGCCACCGCAGAGCATAAAGGGCGAGTGGTCCATTTTCCAACCGCGACCAAAGAGCGTGTTCAGATAGGGAATGAGTTTCTTGTGCGCCAAAAGTTCGCGAAAGGGTAGGCTATGCGGTTTTTCCCATTCGAGCATCCCTGAGAAAAAACCGCGGCGGCGCTCGCCGTCTAGATCGGCGGCCGTGTTGTGGTTGCCATCTTCGGTGCGCTTGGCCTCGTTGGCATCAAAGGAATCGTTGAGCGTCTGCACCTCTGCATCGGAAAGGAAATTGGGGACCTTTAAAAAGCCCTGCAGGTCAAAAAGGAATTTCTCGGTGTCGTTCATTAAAAGAGCTCCTCAAATTATACATGGCCTCTAGGGCGAGAGCACAAAAGCGACGGAGATAGGCCGCGTCCTTTTTCTGTTAAGGGCTTAGTCTGGCCAAACGGAAGCCAACGCGCAAGGGGCAACGACCGTTCTCTTATGGTTGACACTACCCTAAGCCCCGAGCTACCTTTGCGCATTCACGCTTGTAGCGCCCCAATATAGTGCCCCCAATATAGCGCGCCTATGAAATCGAAGATCGCCTTTCTTTCGCTGGCTGTATTCTATGTGCTCTCCTTCTTTCTGCGCGGCCAAGACCCCGTGGCGCAGATGGGCGAGCGCGTTATGGAGGGCGTGTTCTTTCAGGGCGGCTACGGCATGGAGTGGGTATTCGACACGGCTGAGGAATTTGAACGCGCCCATCCCGATATTACGGCCTTTGTCTGGGGCAACCCGCGCGCTTGGGACCAAACGCGGCCGCGCTTTCTCTCCGGCAACCCTCCGGATGTATTCTGGGGCATCCACAATATCAACTTCTGGGTCAACCTCGACAACGGCCTCGTCGCCAACCTAGACTCATTGATGGAAAGTCCCGCCTACGGCCAGGAACATTTAAAGTTCAAAGAGACCTTCCTGCCCGGCTCGTTGGCCGAGGGCCAGTACGAGGGCCACCAGTATTTCCTGCCCATCACCTACGCTGTCAACGGCATCTGGTACAATAAAAATATGTTCGAAGAGCACGGCTGGCAGCTGCCTACAACGTGGGATGAGCTGCTCGTGCTCTGCGCCCATATCCGCGCGACCACCGATATCGCACCCTTTACGCACCAGGGAAAATACCCGTCCTATTTTGGCATGATCTACCGCGCCCTGCTCTACAAACTAGGCGGCGAAAAGCTCATCGTCGACCTCGACAATTTGGAGCCGGGCGCCTGGCAGCGGCCCGAAATAATTAGGGCTGCACAGCTCTCGCGCCAGCTCGTCGCCGACGGCTACGTGCTGGAGGGTTCTTCTTCTTTTTCGCATACCGAAGGGCAGATGATCTGGCTACAGGAAAAGGCCGCCATGATTCCCTGCGGCACCTGGCTCGAATCCGAAATGAAAAACGCCACGCCCCCCGGCTTTGAAATGCGCATCATGCCGGTGCCGGGTTTTGTCGACGGCAAGGGCGGCCTAGGCGCCATGGAAGCCAGCGCCGGCCCCGCCTTTTGGGTGCCCAGCGACTCAGCGCAGCCCCAGTGGGGCATGGAGTATCTCCGCGTATTATTGTCGCGCAAGATGGCCGGCAACTTTCTGCATAAAATCGGCTCTCTAATGCCCATCACCGACAGCGCCAAAGGCGTGCCCATGCCGCCGGCCATGCAGAGCGCCCTCGACGCCATCGAAGCCGCCGACGGCGAGACCTTCACTATGCGTTTTACCAGCTGGTACCTAGAAATGGACAACGAAATCGACAACGCCCTCGGCGCCGTGCTCAACGGCGATACCTCGCCTGCGGCCTTTGCCGATCGCCTAGAGGCCCAAGCCGAGCGCCTGCGCCGCGATCCCGATACCATCCGCTTTCGCCGCCAGCCCGCGCCCGCGCTGGCCCAGGACTAAATCGCCCATGCAACGCAACTGGAAAGCCGGCCTGCTCTTTATCCTGCCCGCGCTCTTGTTCTACCTGCTCTTTATGGTCGTGCCTTATTTGCTGGCCTTTGGCGTCAGCTTTGTAAAGTGGCGCGGCGTTTCGCTGGACATGCACTTTGTTGGTCTGGCCAATTTTGCCACCATGTTCGACGATCCCAACTTCTGGAAGGCGCTCAAAAACACTGTGTTCTTTACGGTCTCCACCGGCATTATCGTGCCGGTGATGGCGCTCTATTTCGCCGTCGCCGTCACCCGCAAGCTCGTCGTCGGTGCCCAATTTTTTCGCGTCACCTACTTCTTTCCCAACCTGATCTCCCAGGTAGCTATCGCGGTCTTGTGGTGGTTTGCCCTCAACCCGCAATTCGGCATCCTGAGTAATTTCCTGCACCTTTTGGGCTTCGAAAATCTGCCCTCCTGGCTCGGCGATCCGCTGTGGGCACCCTGGTGCATAGTCGTCGTCAAAGTCTGGGCGGCCGTCGGTTTTTATATGGTGCTCTACGTGTCGAGTATCCAGGGCATTCCCGAGGACTATTATGACGCCTGCAAGGTAGATGGCGCCGGCGAGTGGCAGTCTTTTCGCCACGTCACCTTGCCCCTGCTCTCCGAGATGATGAAGGTCAGCACCATATTCTTATTGCTCAACGGTTTTGGCACCTTCGACCTCGTGCGCATTATGACCGATGGCGGCCCCGACCGCTCGACCGAGACGCTGGCGACCTATATCTACGAAAATGCTTTTGAGTTGGGGAAATTCGGCTACGCCACCACCATCGCCATGACGCTGTTCTTTATCACCTTCTCGCTGGCGCTGCTCTCTCTGTGGCTTCAGCGTCGCCAGGAGGTCGAATACTAATGTGGGCCTTGCTGCGCCGCGCGATCACGCAGATCGTTTTTGTGCTCTACGGTATCGTCGTGATCTTCCCGATGATCTGGCTGCTCTACACCGCCTTCAAAACCACCGAAGAGCTCTTTGCCAGCGCCTGGTCGCTGCCCGCCGTCTGGTCTTTTGTCAACTTTACAGAAGCCTGGAACGAAGCACAGATCGGCGACTTTTTCTGGAACAGCATCTTCGTGACCGTCTCTACGTTATTGCTGCAGCTGTTCTTGGGATCGATGGCCAGTTATTCGTTGGCCAAGTACAAGTTTAAGGGCAACAGCTTGATCTACTACCTGTTCTTGGCCGGACTGATGTTCCCGATATTTTTGGGGCTGGTGCCGCTGTTCTTTCTGATGAAAGAGCTGCAGTTGCTCAACAGCCACCTAGGGCTGATCTTGGTCTACGCCGCCTTTGGTCTGCCCTTTACGGTCTTTGTACTCACCGCATTTTTTCGCACCATTCCCACCACCATTATGGAAGCCGGCATAATGGACGGCTGCTCGCATTTCCGCCTCTACTGGAGCATCATGTTGCCCCTGGCCAAACCGGGGCTGACGACCGTCGGCATCTTCACCTTTATCTCGATCTGGAACGAGTATATTCTGGCGCTGGTGCTTCTGTCCTCTTCGCATTTGCGCACGCTGCCGCTGGGCATTGCCGTGCTGCAATTCGTGCAGTTCTACGAGGTCGATTTTGGCACGCTCTTCGCCGGGTTAGTTATCGTTATGCTGCCGACACTCGTCTGCTATATCATATTGCAGAACCAAATTACCAAGGGCATTACAGTCGGCGCAGTTAAGGGATAGACGACGGGGTGGCAAGGTCAAAGACTGAGCGTCGTTTGCATATCACCATCTAAGGCAGATCGCACTACCTGCAGTAAATCCTCCATTTCAAACGGCTTCTCTACGAGGCCCCAAGCCCCCTCGTAGTCGGCAATATCAACTCTCAAACCCGTCATAATCAACACCCGTATGCTCGGCGAGAGTCCGCGTAGTTGCACCAAAAGCTCTTGGCCCGATATGCGGGGCAAACTCAGGTCTAACAGTGCTAAATTGATCCTATCGCGATGCTGCTCAAATAGTTCCAAGCCCTGCTGCCCATCTTCGGCCATCAGCACCGTATACCCTTGTTTTTCAAGCATAAAACGGATGGCCTGTCGTATCGACTCTTCGTCTTCAACGACAAAAATCGTCTCGTCCCCTCGCGCAAGGTCCTGAGCCTCTATGGGGGAAGGGGCTGTAACAACCTCCTCCGTTACCGGCAAATACACCGCGAACGTCGTGCCCAGCCCAATTTCACTGCGGCATTGGATCCAACCTGCATGTTGTTGTATGATGCCAAAAACGGTAGCAAGACCCAGCCCCGTACCCTCCCCCACTTCCTTGGTCGTAAAGAAAGGTTCAAAGACCCGACTTTGCGTCTCTGCATCCATGCCGATTCCATTGTCCTTTACTTCAATGCATATATAGTCGCCAGAGCGTCTGCCAACGAATTCGTCCTCATGGCCCTTGAGCGTTATCGCCTGCGAGGAAATCTCTATACGAGCTGGCCGCTCCACGCTCAGTACGGCATCGCGCGCATTGAGACACAAGTTGAGAAAGACCTGCTCCAACTGATTGGCATCGCCTAGAACGAAAGGAAGCTCTTTGCTAAATTGTGCGTGAATTTCGATGCGCCGATCCATCACTTCTTGGCATAGGCTTATCGTCTTATCGAGTATATCGGCAAGTAGTAGGGGACAAAATTCGGATTGTTTGGACGAATTCAGACGCGAAAGATCCATCATTTGTTGCACCATATCGCGAGAGCGTTCGGCAGCGACATAGGCATTTTCGAAAATTGCTTGTAGCTCCTCCGGCCCTTCCATTTTCCCCAATTGCAGACCCGTCATAATAGGCTGCAATAAATTGTTAAAATTATGCGCTAAGCCAGCGGTGAGTTGTCCGATAGCTTCCATCTTTTGGGCCTGGCGAAGTTGCTCATCTTGCGCGGTTACTTTCATTAGATCCCCCAACCGCAGCACCCCATCAGCCACCACTACGGCAAACTGTTCCAGTATGCGTA
>JBLHGI010000255.1:0-8889 GCA_047616505.1 Planctomycetota bacterium | reverse complement strand
ACGTGCTTGTTTTACCAGTATAGAGTCTTGTGGGGACATGCTTGTCTCTTTCTTCCGGCCTATGCTTATATATAGTATAGTAACAATGTGTAAAAATATAATAACTATGCTATAAAATGACAAATTCATCTTGATTTGTCTATAAGTGCTCTATACTATACTACTTATAGATATAATAACTATACTCTGTTAATATTTGATATGGTCACATGAAAAGACGCGTTGTTCAACCTGTTTATCTACAAATAGCCGACGACTTGCGTGCACGCATTGGGTCAGAAGATTGGGGACCGGGTTATATGCTGCCCAGTCGCTCGTCCCTAGCGCGAGAATACGGCGTGGCCCTTATGACGATCCAGAAAGCTATCCACCCGCTGCTCGAAGAGGGGTTGCTGGTAGCCAGCCATCGCCGTGGCACGTTCGTCGCCGAGAAAATACACGCCATTCTCGATGCTCCATCAGAAGAGCCCAGTTCGTTAGTCAAAGACGGCGACGGCGTCGATACCCCTGCCCACTTCGAGGGTTTCGTCATCGGCGTTATTGGTTCTTTTGCGTTCCACGCGGACATGAGCGATACCGAAAATTGGGAAAACCAGGATGCGTGGTCTTCGCGCATGGTGCGCGGGCTCATCAACGAAGCGACGGACCTCGGTGGCAGCACCGAAGTCTTCAATCTGCACGGTACTCCCGACAAAGAAGACACCCCCATAGCCCAAGCCATTCAACATGCCTTGGACGGTGGCGCAACGTGTCTCGTATTTGTCGACGTGCACGGTTACAAACAATACGATCGACGCATTCCCCCCTTGCTCCCCAGATTGGACCTGCCCTACGTCATCATGTCGGGAGCGAGCTTAGATGGCGTAGGCCCGAGAGTATGTATAGACGAATACCAAGCGGGAAGAGCAGCGGCTGCCCATCTTCTCGAGGTGGGCTATCGTAAAGTTGTCGCTCTCCCTCTCTACGACTTCCACTGGGAGACCATGCGTATTGCCGGGGCCAAACAGGTCCTCGGCGACGCGCTGATAATGCCCTTGGCAGAAGATATTGAGCTGCTGCGGCCTGCCTACAAACAGCTGCGTATTCCCACGCGTCCCGAGCGCGTTCAGCTACATGCCGAGATTCTCGATCGAATGATTGGCTTCGATTCGCTCGAACCGGGTGAATGGGCCGTGCTGATGCCGAATGACCCCGCTGCCGTACCACTGCACAGTGTCCTGCAACAACTCGGCATCAAACCGGGCCTAGACCTAGGTCTGATCGGCTTTGACGACCACTCCTACGCCAGCCTGCTGGGCATTACCAGCGTCGGCCAGCCGCTTGCCCAAATTGGCATTACTACCGCGCGTTTGCTCTGCGAAGCGGTGCGCGACGGGCTCGATTCGGTGCAAGCCATCGTGCGCTGCCGCGTGGCGGCCCGCGCCTCGACGCAGCTCCACCCCCGGGGCGCAAAAAAATTATAAGCACCCCTCGTTTTGCATTTGGGCTGTTTGAACGGCGCGAAGTCCGCCAACTGAGCGAGGCGTATTGAGTTCTTCTGTATCCACCGATCGCCGCATCCTCTTTGGTCTGATGTTACCGGCGATGCTGATGCCGCTGCTGTCTACCATGTCGCGCGTGGCTCTGCCTGTAGTGCGCGACCATTTTGCGCTGACGGCCGATGTCGCCGCGTGGATTGACGTCGGCTTTACGCTGCCCTTTATGCTCTTTATGCCGATCTTTGGCCGCCTTGGGGATGCTTTAGGGCCTCGCCGTTTGCTGCTAGTGGGCATCGCTTTTTTTGCACTGGGTACCTGCCTAGTGCTGACGGCCGAGAGTATGAGCCGGCTGCTTACGGGTCGTGCGATACAGGGCTTTGGGCTGGCTGGTATGATGCCCTTGAGTATCACACTTATCTCTTCGCTCTTTCCGCCAGAGACGCGCGGCCGCACGATGGGCACCTGGAGCACCGTTGGGCCAACGACCGGTTTTTTCGGGCCGCTCTTAGCTGGACTATTAGTTGCCGCTTGGGGTTGGCATGCCGCCTATGCACCACCTCTGCTCTGTGGAATACTCGCCTTCTTCGTCGTCTACAAAATCATCCCGGCGCGCGCGCAAGTAACTCCCCTCGTTTTCTTGCGCTCCTTCGATTGGGGGGGTGCCTTACTACTAGCTACTTCGGCTTGCAGTCTAGTGCTCTATCTTTCTAGCCGCCTCATAACGGGTATCGCACCGCTGCACGATTGGCGTTTGGCTCTAGTCTCGCTGTCTTCGCTGCTCCTTTTTTTCTGGTGGGAGAAGCGACATAAGGCACCCTTCGTCGCGCCGGCGCTCTTCGCCAACAGCACTTTTTTGCGCGCTTCGTTCTGCGCCTCTATGCGCATGGTGGCTATGGGTGGCATCGGTTTTCTGATGCCGCTCTACTTGGTCGATATCAAAGAGATTCGCCTCGCCGAATTGGGCGGCATGCTGATGATCGGCGCTGGTTCGATGGCCGTCGTCGTGCGCGTGGCGGGTGCGCTAGCAGACCGCTGGAGTAGTCGCTGGTTAGTCGTGATAGGTTTGTTGGGGCAGACGGGCGTTATGCTGAGTTTGTGGCATATAGAGGCAACCGCCTCGCTGTGGAGCGTGGCGGCCGCACAAAGTGCGCACGGGCTCAGCGCCGGTTTTATGCTGGCGACTTTGCACAAAGTCGTAATGGGCAGCGTCGGTGAAGAAGAGATGGGCACGGCCGCTGGGCTCTATAGTATGTTTCGTTTTCTGGGCGCCGCCATAGGCACGGCACTGAGCGGGGTTTTGCTACAGCAATATCTCGATGCGGGACTACCTGCCGTCGAGGCCTACCAGCAAGCCTTCTTGGTCATTGCGCTCTTTCCCGCCTCAGGTATTTTGGTGGCGCTGAGTCTGCGCGATTAAAAACCGTGAGAATAAGTGTATTCGTCGTTCAATGATTAGTTATGTCTTCGGTCCGTTATATCTTCAACAGGATTATCGATGATACCAAAAAATGCAGTCATGCGAGTGGCGCGACCAACAGATCATCTCGATGCGATAGAAAATATGTATGTAGAAGGTCTCGGGTTTGAAATATTGGGAAGGTTTGCGGGGCACGATGGTTTTGATGGCATTATGCTTGGTCACAAAAATAACCCTTATCATTTAGAGTTTACTCACCACCATGGCGTAACTGTTGGCAAGGCTCCTACCGCTGATAATCTCCTTGTGTTTTACATTTCAGATATGGGACAGTGGCAGCTTGCTGGCAAACGAATGGGGGAAGCTGGTTTTACCCCAGCGTCTTCATACAACCCCTACTGGGACGTTGTTGGAAAAACCTTTGAAGATATAGATGGATATAGGGTGGTGTTACAAAACCAAGAGTGGTCAGAATAGTTCACACAGAACAGATAGAAATAGGAGAAAAAAAGTATGCATGCCATAGAAGCAATCTATGCAAGACGATCAGTAAAATACTTTGATGCGCGCCACGCTCTTACGGATGCCGAAGAGCGAAAATTGTTAGATGCAACCATTCAGGCACCCACGAGTTTCAATGTGCAGCACTGGCGCTTAGTGATACTTCGCGACCCGTTACTACGTAAAAACATAAGAGAAGAATTTTGTAATCAGGCACAAATCACAGATGCTTCGCTCCTAGTGCTTTTTACCGCAGATGTAAAAGCATGGGCAAAGAGCCCAGAAAGATACTGGAAAGATGCAACGGAAGAAGTTTCAGAACAGCTAGTTAATGCGATGGGGCCGTTCCACGAGAATAAGGGTGAACTATTTCAGCGAGACGAAGCGCACTGGTCCATTGGCATGGCGATGCAAACGCTAATGCTTGCAGCTCAAGACCTAGGATATCAAACGTGCCCCATGATCGGATTCAATATCGAGGGCGTTGCGCAACTGATTAACCTACCGGATGACCACGTCATGGGACCGATGGTAGCTATCGGAAAAGGCATCAAAGATCCTTGGCCTAAGCCCGGTCAACTCCCCCTCAATGAAATTGTGCATGAAAACTCCTTCTAATGACCTTAGTGCAGACGGGATTGGCTGTGGCAAAACCGAAGGCATAACAGACAAGAACGATAGGGTCCTATTCTCATGAACGATTCACAGCCCAATATCCTGCTCTTTGTCATGGATGGCATGCAGGGGCAACTGGCACGTCCGAACCACCCGTGTCACACGCCCCACTTCGATTCTATTGCCGCTGGCGGTATGCGCTTTGCCAACGCCTACACGCCGTCGCCGACCTGCTCTCCGGCGCGCGCCAGCTTAATGACGGGACTGCTGCCGCACAACCACGGCGTCTTACAAGTCGAGCACGCCGTCGACGCGGACCAATGCGTCCTGCGCGCGGACAAGGCTCACTGGGCGCAACATTTAGAGCGCGCGGGATATGCCACCGGTTATTTTGGCAAGTGGCATATCGAACGCAGCGACGAACTCGCGCAATTCGGCTGGCGCGATTATCAGGTGCTCGGGCGCGATACGCACCGCGCGCATTCGCAGCAGGGCGGCGCTGCGGATGTGCCGCTCGACCCGGCGCTGACGCGCTACCAAGAGGGACCAGAAGGTTATAACCCCATTCTGCACTACGGCGTCACCGATGTGCCAGCTTCTCAGCGCAGCATGGGGAAAACGGCGCAAAGGGCATTGGATTATTTACAGGCGCAGGAGGAGCGGGAAGAACCGTGGTGCTGTTGTGCCAGCTATTACGATCCCAACGAAGCGATGATCGTCTCGCGCACCGCGTTTGAAAAAACAGATATCGATACGATTGAATTACCCGCCACGTTGCGCGATGATTTTAGCGACCGCCCCGGCCTCTATCGCAGGCAGCAGCAAATTTTTAGCAATCTATCCGAGCGCGAGTGGCGTCACGCGCTCGCCTGTTATTACGGGCGCATTGCAGAACTCGACGAGCAGTTCGGGCGCTTGTTGGGGTATTTAGAAGAGTCGGGGCAGCTCGAGAATACACTTATTATCATTACGGCTGACCACGGCAAATACGTCGGCGCGCACGGCATGGATGGGCACAATTACGGCCCGTTTGAAGAGGTGTATAATATTCCGCTGATCGTCGCTGGACCGGGCGTAAAGACCGGCGTAGAAACACCCGCCCGCGTTGGGCTGCACGATATTGGCCCGACGCTGCTGGACCTCGTCGGCGCCGAGTCCCTGCAAGAGGCCGATTCGCGGTCGTTTGCTCCCGTGCTGAGCGATCCCGCGCAGGCGAAACACTTCACTACGGGTTATGCCGAAAACCACGGCAACCGCTTTGTCCTTACCCAGCGCATTCTCTGGGATGGGCCGTGGAAATTTGCCTTTAACGGCTTCGACTTCGACGAGCTGTATCATCTGCAAGACGATCCGCACGAGACGAAAAACCTCGCCGCGGATCTGAACTACGCTGAGAAGGTGAAAGAACTGATGGCCAAGGTCTGGGACCGCGTGCGCGAAAGCGGAGACCAAGCGCTCTATCACAGCAACTACTACACGATGAGGATGGGGGCGGTTGGTCCGAATCCCTCTTAGGGCTGCACTTCCCCCTCTTACGTACTCACGGCTGACGGCAGCGGCGGTTGGTGCTGGTAGTCTGGGTCTATTTTTTGCCGCTTTTGAATCGATGCGATCTCTCGCCATGTGGCGATCAGTCCATTAGTAGACGGCGGCAAATCGTGTGCTATGGCCTTGTTCAGTCGCCCCAGTCGGTAACAGGGCACGGCGGCATACATGTGATGCTCAATATGGAAATTCATATGCCAGTAGAGAAAGCGCACCAGCGGATTGAGAAAAATGGTGCGCGTGCACAGGCGAAAGTCGGTCGTTTTGTCTGTCAGCCCAATATGCTGCGTATTATTGCACAGGTAGAAAAGCCAGCCACCGTAAAAGGAAGCAAACGTCACTAAGATGGGAAGCTGCCACCAGCCCTTATAGAGTGCCGCTGCTACCAGCGCGATCTGTCCCAGCGTCATGATGCGATCCCAGCGGAATAAGAGCCGTCGACCCTCGATATTCTCAGGCGGGAAGAGCACCTGATCCCAACCCGGATTCAAGCGGCCAAAGAACCCGCGACGTATCGTGGAGCTAATGCGGCGGTACGCGCCGAGCGGGTCGATAAAGGCACCGCGCAAATATCCTTTTAACGTCAGATACACCGGCAGCACGACCTCGCCGTCTTCGGGAGGGTGCAAAGTGTATTTGTGGTGCTCCGTGTGGCTCGCCCAAAAGTGCGTAGGGTTATACCAGCCGAGGAAACTGAGCACGTAGAGAAAAAATACGTTGAGCGACTGCGTGCGAAACACGCTGCTGTGGACCAATTCGTGAAAGCCGTTGATGATAAATGCATAACACGTGCCGTGCAGGAAAAAGGCGGGTAGCCACCAATACCAGGCCAGATGCAGTGTGCTCCACCAGGCCAACGCCCCGGTGGCCGTCAGCGTGCCGAGATAGCCCAATGTCTGCAACATACCGAGCAGGTCACTGCGCTGGTTGAATTCGGCTAATAACTCGCGGTCAATCTTGGTGCGATACCACGAGATACGGAGCTTTTCTTCTGTAGTTCCACTCATTTCATATCCCACTTATGCAGAGGTAAATTAGTTGTCCGGCAGCCAAGATAGAGCCTATCGGTGTACTCGGCAACAAAGAACAGCAGGCCGATATTGGATTCGATGAAATCGCAATGAATGATTCTTGGCATCTTTTGTGCGCTGCGCCCATTTCTTCTCTTGCGCACGGGGTGGAAACGGGTACTTTAAAAACTGACCAGTCAGTTCGATTCATGCTATAAATTTCGTGCAGTAATTCAGCTCTTTGCCGTGGAGTTTATCTTTATTTTGAACCGTGTCCATATTTTTATCGCCCTGTTTTCCCTGCTCTCCTTTTTTCCCGTTTTTGCCTCTGCTCCCACGGACGACCGCCACACATCGGCCACGCGTATCACGGGCGAAGTGCCGCGTATCGACGGTTTTCTCGACGATGATATTTGGCAAAACACCCCCGCGACGGCCGCCTTTCTCCAGCTCGAACCCGTAGAAGGTGCCGCGCCCAGCGAAGAGACCAGCGTGCAGATCGCCTACGACGAAGAGGCGCTCTATATCGCCGTGCGCTGTTATAATAAAAACCCAGCCGACATCGTCTCGCGCTTGGTCCGGCGCGATGCAGAATCCGAAGCCGACTGGGTGCTGATCAGCCTCGATCCGCATCTCGATCGCCAGACGGGCCGCTTCTTTGGCGCCTATGCCTCGGGGTCGGTCTCCGACGGTATCTATGCCAATGACCGCGACGACGACGATACTTGGAACGGCGTATGGGAAGTAAAAACGGCCATAGACGCGACGGGCTGGGTTGCCGAATTTCGCATTCCCTACTATGTCTTGCGTTTCAGCCCGCGCGAGGAGTATGTCTGGGGCCTGAACATCGAGCGCTATATTAGCCGCAAGCGCGAACACCTGCACTGGAACCTCATGTACAAGGGCGAGCCCGGTCTCGTCTCGCAGTTCGGCTATCTCGAGGGAATTCGCTCTATTAATCCACCGCTGCACCTTGAATACACGCCCTATGCCATGGGCCGAACGATTGTCGACGGGGGCAGCGATTACTTTGGCAACGCCGGCGCCGACATTCGCTACGGCATCAGCTCTAGCCTCTCGCTGACGGCTGCCATTAATCCCGATTTCGGCCAGGTCGAAGCCGACCCGGCACAGCTCAACCTGACGGCCTTTGAAGACTTCTTTGACGAACAGCGGCCCTTCTTTGTCGAAGGGGCCGACTTATTCACCAGCGGTGACTACGACTTGTTCTACTCGCGGCGCATCGGCCGCCGCCCCGGTTATTTTGCGCTGCCCGAAGACGCGACGGAAGAGGATCGGCCCGAAGCCACGACGATTATCGGCGCCCTAAAATTCACGGGAAAGACCGAGGGCAAAACGAGCTTTGGCCTGCTGCAAGCGGTCACGGCCTCCGAGCGCGCCGATATTGCTCGCGTCGTTGGCGCAGACACGAAGCGCGACAAATACCGCGTTGAACCGCTGACGAATTATCTCGTCGGCCGCGTGCGCCAGGATGTGCTCGAGGGGACTTCCAATATTGGCCTCTTTGCCTCTTCAGTTAATCGCCGCGACGGTCATAGCGCCTATGTCGGCGCCGCTGATTGGGACCTAAAATTTCGCAAGGATACGTATAATATCACCGGCCTCTTGGCCGCTAGTCGCGCCGGACTTAGCAGCGATCGCAAGAGCGGTTATATCGCCCATATCGAACTCGACAAAAGGGGCAATGGCCGCGAAGCCGAAATTGGTTTTGCCGCTCTCTCGCCCGGCATCGAGATCAACGACCTCGGTTTTTTGCGCCGCGGCGACCTTATTCGCAACTGGGCGGAAGCGCAGTATTTCCGTTACACGCCCATAGGTCCTTTCCGCGAGCTCGAAGCGCGTGTGCAGGGCGAGTTGGAGTGGAATTACGACGGCACGCGTCTCAACAACAGCATCAATGTCTCGCACTGGTTCGATCTGCACAATTATTGGCGACTGCACCTGCACTATGGCCGCAAGTTTGAGGCCATGGACGACGACGACGTGCGCCGCGGCGGTCCGATTGTCAAGAAGCTGGGAGAGAGCTGGATACACGGTCGCGTAGAAACGGACGAGCGCAAAATGGTCAGCGCCTATATCCACCCCGATTTTCGCCGTGGAGACGGTGGCCGTTCTTCGGTCTTTAGCGTGCGCTCGGGCCTAGAGTTCCGCCCGCTGCCCAGCGTGGAAATATCTATGGAACCGCGCTACGAGCGCCGCAAGACCGATGCGCAGTGGGTTGGTCTCTTCGACGGCAATTGGGTCTACGGCGAGTTGGAGAGCCGCACGCTCGATTTGACGACGCGCGCCGAACTTAGCTTTT
>JBLHGI010000254.1:0-8894 GCA_047616505.1 Planctomycetota bacterium | reverse complement strand
CCGCGTCTCGACGCTAACGAAGCGATCGCCGCGGGCGATGTGGTGGGCGTCTTTGCCGGCAAGATCAGCAAGCGCACACAAGGTGCCGAGCGCGTGATGGCTATTTCGTCATCGCCGATGGCTTTGGGCAATACGCCGGCGCAGGCCGAAGCACATCTCTATGAAAAAGTTGGCTTTGTCGGTCAGGTGCCGGTGCAGGTTGTCGGTGCGGTCCAAGCCGGTGATTATATCGTCGTTTCGGGCAGCGAGGACGGCACGGCCGTGGCCATCGCCCCGGACCAGATGCAGCCCAGCGACTTTGCACAGGTCATCGGTCGCGCCTGGCAAGGTTCGGACGAGTTACAGGCGAAAAAGATCAACGTGGTCGTCGGTCTTCCGGCCAACGACTGGGCGCGTTTCGTCGGCGAGTTGGGCCAGTTTGCCCGCACACAGGCTGCCGAGAATATCGAGCTTAAAGCGCAGTTGCAGCAAGTTAGCTCGCGCTTGACACAGGTCGAGGCGATGGAGATGAAGGTAGCGCGCATGGAAGCGGCTATGGCGCGTCTCGAAGCATTGGTTTCCACCGGTAGCGACACCGATGTCGCCACCTCCAAGTAAGATAGATATGGGAATTTTTTTACTATGAAACGCATTGTTTGCGCCACGCTCCTACTCGCCGCTATGGCGATGCCGGCATGGGCTCAGTACTCGGTGACGCGCAGCGTGTTTGGCAATGGTTCAGCGCGCATATCATCGGGTAATACGCTGGTGCGCGGGACCGTAGGGCAGGCGGCCATTGGCGTGCTAAACGAGCTTTCCGGTCAGCAGCAGCAGGTGGGTTTTTGGTACGTGCTCGGCGACGAGACAGAACCGATCAACGACGCTGGTCAATACGCACTGTTGGGTAGTAATAGCGTCTATCTGAAAAACGACAGCGAAGTGCATACGGGGTTTGTCGGCGTCAACGAGATTGGCCTGCAGGGTGGACTCTTTCTCCATGGCAAAGTCGAATTGTCCATTGGTACACAGGTGCAGACGGGCCCCGAAGTCGAATTGAGTGCCGCCCGTGTCGCGGTCAAGAACAAGGCGCAGGTTGCGGGTGTGGTGCATTACCTGAGCGAGCTCGATGCACACAAGAAGGCTACGGTCGCCGAGTCTATAGAAGAGGATGCGGATTTTTGGTCGCTGGTCGATCTGCCCGACTTTAAGAGCGCAACAGTGGGTGATGTGGATATCCAGGTCAAGGGTAAAGAGCAGATAACGCTGGCTCCGGAAGATGGACCGTTTGCTACGATAAAGATAAAGAGTCGCGGCACGCTGATTTTTAGCGGTGGCGAATATCATATCGAAAACTTAGACGTGGGCAGCAAGGCGACGGTCGTATTTGAGGCGCCGACCACGTTGCTCATTGCCAACAAGTTGTCTACTGCTGCCAGCTCGAGTTTTGGCCCCGGGGCAGACTCGGGCATAAGTGCGGCCGATATCCTCGTCTATGTCGAGGGCTATAATGGTCGTGTGGTAAAAGAAAAGAAGGAAAAGTCTAAGAAGAACGAAAAAGACGAAGAAGAGGATGACGATCAGGCGCTGGCAGCCGAACGGTTCAAGAGCAATCCCAAAGCAGTTACGGTAGGCGAGCAGGCCGTTTTTCAGGCCAGTGTTTACGCGCCTAATGGGACCGTGTTGCTGAAGGGAAAAATAGAGGCGACGGGCGGATTCATCGCACGCGATGTGGAAGTCGGCGAAAAAACAAAAGTATTCTTGGACAGCGGTTGGGAAAATGGCACTGGTATAGTAGGCCCACCCGCTCCCGTGGCCAAAGCCGTTGCGCGCGCCGCGTTGGCGCAAGTGGCTTTACCCGATGGTTTTGGTTTGGACCAGAATTATCCCAACCCGTTTAACCCATCGACGGCGATACGCTATGCGCTTGTTGAAATGTCCGATGTCAAGCTATCGATCTACAATATGCTCGGTCAGGAAATTCGCGTATTAGTGCGCGACGCTCGGCCGGCCGGCATTCACACCGTCGAATGGGATGGGCGCGATGCCATGGGTAGGCACGTGGCGGCAGGTTTGTACTTCTATCGCATAGAAGCCGGACAGTTTCGCGCTACGCGCAAGATGTTGATGATCAAATAAGAGAGTAGGTTCAGGGGAGGTTTCGAGGGCGTTCGACTTTCGAGTCGAACGCCCTTGTATTTTTTAGTTCGGTAATGGCATAGAGCGTCCGGTCTGTAGAGATCGGACGTTTTTCTTTTTGTAAGTGGATTTTGTTTCGCGCTGTCTTATCTTTACAGCTCGTTTTAATCCTTTATTACGCGTTAGTTTTGTCGCGGCCTATCTATCGGAGCCCCTATATGAGTATGCCGTCTACCGGTGGCGATACCATTCTCATCGTCGATGATTTCCAGCCCAATCGCATGGCGCTGCGCGGTGCGCTGGGGGCGGAAGGTTATCGCGTGTTGCAGGCCGAGAGCGGTGAGGAGGCGCTGCGCATAGCGCACGATGAAGAGCCGGATCTCGTGTTGCTCGATGTGATGATGCCGGGTTTGGACGGTTTCGAGACGTGCCGGCGGCTCAAAATCGATGAGATTACGCGGGCGATCCCCGTTGTTTTTACGACGTCACGCGATGAAGTCGCGAGCGTTGTCGAGGGTTTTCGCGCCGGCGGTGCGGACTATATTAGCAAGCCGTTTAGCAACGAAGAGCTCTTGGTGCGCATCGATACCCAGCTCAAGCTCGGCCATTTGCTGACGGAGCTCAAACGGAAAAATTACGCGCTGGAAGGGGAGATTGCCCGGCGGCGCGCACTGCACCAAGAGCGCGACCAGCTGGCGGACCAACTCAGTCGTTTGTCGGTGCACGAAGCCCAGCGCTGGGGGGTCGAAGGTTTTGTCGGCAACAGCGAGACGCTACAGAAAATACTCGGTGAAATAGGTCGTTTGCAGCAGGCCGGCACGACGTCGGTACTGGTGCAAGGAGAGAGCGGCACGGGCAAGGAGCTGGTGGCGCGTGCCATTCACTTTGGCAGCCCGCGCGCCGAAGGCCCCTTTGTGCCCGTCAACTGCTCGGCGGTGCCGCGCGAGTTGGCCGAGTCGCTGTTCTTTGGCCATATGCGCGGTTCGTTTACGGGGGCCGACCGCGACCGCGCCGGTTACTTTGAACTGGCCCATGGCGGCACGCTATTCTTAGATGAGATCGGCGATATGCCGCTGGAGTTGCAGGCGACGCTGTTGCGCGTTTTAGAAGAGGGTAAGGTCTTGCCCGTCGGTGCGGCGCAGGAGCGCGCGGCCGATGTGCGCGTGATTGCCGCTACCAACTCCGATTTGCAGGACCAGGTCGAGGCGGGCAACTTTCGCCGCGACCTCTTTTTTCGCCTGGCTACTTTTTTGATAGAGGTGCCGCCGCTGCGCCACCGGGTCGAAGATATACCTCTTTTGGTCGACTATTTTTTGGACATGCTCGTCGTCGAGATGGGCAAGAGCAAACCTATCTTTAGCGCTACGGCGCTACAGGCGTTGGCCGACTACGAGTTTCCGGGCAATGTGCGCGAGTTAAAAAATATAATTGAGCGCGCGCTGATCGAGAGCGCTGGTGAGGAGATCGGGGTAGTGCATTTGAATCTGCGCCGCGCCCGCGCCCGTGCCATGGTTAGCCCGCAGGTGCAGCGCGAGATGGCCGAGTCGTTGCCCTTGAATTTGGCCGAGGCCGAGTTGGCGGTTGTCAACAAGGCGCTGGCCGAAGTGGGTGGCAATATTACGAAGGCGGCGCGGCTGTTGGGGGTTGAGCGCACGAAGGTCTATCGGATTTTGGCCAAGGGAGAGCGCGTGGAAGTGCGGGCGGGGGAATAGCCGTTTGCGAGTGTTATAGTTTTTTACTGATTTTCTTTGTCCGTCTCGCCCGCGTTGCTTCGATAGGCTGCCGTCCCATGTACTCGCTTACGACTTTGACCAACAGTCCAGAACGCGTTTCACCTTCGCGTAGAGCGCACTGATCGACGGCTTCGAGCACGCGTTCGGGCATGGTGATATTGATGCGTTTGCTGTTGAGACGGAGTCCAGAAGGGTTGATAGATACGATAGCCCAGGTGCCGCTTTTATAAGCGGCGTTTTTTTTATGCTCTTCGATCGAACCGGGCCGTGGCATGGGCTCGCCCTCTTCGATGAGTCCTTCGAGGTGGAGTTCGATCGCTTCCTTGGCCATGTCCACGGCTTCATCGATTGTTGCACCTGCCGAAAAGCAGCCAGGTAAGTCGGGGACGCTGACACCAAAGTCCGAATCTGGGTCTTTGTGCAGTACAATGGGGTAATTCATCGTTAATTCCTCTTTATGCCCGCTTGTCGTAAGATGGCTCGCGCCGTACCAATGGGCAAATCTCTTTTTGGATGTGGAACAGTTATTAAACCTTTTTTTGTTGGGTGTTTAAATTGGTGGTGACTACCTTTTGTGCGCACGCAGTCCCAACCGTCATTGCGGAGTAGTTTTATAATGTCTCGGCTGTTCATGTGTGTATTATACACATCAATAAAATCATTGGCAAGTCGGAGGAAAACGAGATAGATTAGCGCCTGCTGCTTAGAGTTTTAGATCGATAAATTGATTTAATGCTTATGCAAGAGATTGAAAAAATACAGATTTTGGCCGTAGACGATGTGGCGGCCAATCTAAATGTGCTGCGACTGCCTTTAGAAAAGGCGGGCTATCATTTTCTGGCATCGCCCAGCGGTGAGGTCGCCTTAAAGGTCGCGCGGCATTCGCTGCCCAGATCTGATTCTGTTGGACGTAGTGATGCCGGATATGGATGGTTACGAAGTGTGTCGGCGACTCAAGGCCGATGCCGAATTGGCCGCTATTCCGGTTATTTTTTTGACGGCGCGAGCGTTTGGCCGAGCGCGTGTTGAGCATGGAAGAGCGCGAGGCACAGCGCTGGGGTTTGGGTAGTTTTGTCGGTGAAAGCGTGTCGATTCAACAGATTCTCAAGAGCGTGGCGAGGGTGCAGGGCGCGGACTCGACGCGGGTGCTGATAACGGGCGAGAGTGGCACCGGCAAGGAGCTGATCGCGCGCGCTATTCACCGCGGCAGCAGTCGCGCTACCGAGCCCTTTGTGACCGTCAACTGCGCGGCGATGCCGGCGGAGCTGGCCGATTCGATGTTCTTCGGGCATCGCAAGGGCGCGTTTACGGGGGCGGACCGCGACCATCGCGGTTATTTTGAGCAGGCGCATAAGGGCACGCTGTTCTTAGACGAGATCGGCGATATGCCGGCGCTGATTCAGGCCAAGATTTTGCGGGTGCTCGAAGACGGACAGGTGCAGCCCTTAGGTGCCGACCAGAGCCGCCGGGTAGAGTTGCGCGTGTTGGCGGCGACGAATACCGATCTGCGCCGCGCCGTAGACGAGGGACGCTTTCGCAGCGATCTCTACTATCGTTTGGCGCAGTACGTGGTCGAGGTACCGCCGCTGCGCGAACGCGTGGAGGATCTCGCGCCGTTGGCTGCCCATTTCTTGCAGATGTTGGCGCGCGAAATGGGCATCGAGGCGCCGGGCTTGGCCGACGAATGTCGCCCGTTGTTGGCTGCGCATTCGTTCCCCGGCAATGTGCGCGAGTTGAAGAATATTGTGTAACGAGCGTTGATCGAGAGCGGGGGAGGCGAGGTCAAAGGCAGCCATCTGCGCTTTATAGATGCGTCTTCTGCTGAAGCACCGCCGCCCGGTGGTGTGGATGTGCCCGACGACTTAGAACAGGCGACGCTCTTTTTGGCCAAACGTGCGCTGGCGCAGTGCGCTGGCAATATTTCGGGTAGCATCTCTCGCAACCAAACTAACACGACCTCAGCGGCATCTCTCGCCTCCAGCGCATCTTCTCCGCTGCCTGCTGGCAATGGAAACAAACGGTGTCTAAGGGGATTTGTTCGGAGCTGAGATTGTTGTCTGCATTGAGCAGGTCGTTGCGCGCCTTATATAGCCACTGTCGGGCGAGATCAAACTCGGCGGACATAAAATCGTCTTGCCTTCGTTTAGCGCGGTGGAAACAAAGGAGTGCGGCGCTTGGCGGGCTTTTTCGATTTCGTCCGGTGTATATACGACGAGATCCATGCCAAAAGGGTAGGGCCTTAGCGATTCGTACCGCTTGCGACTGCGCTTAAAGCGAGGCTGGTCGCTCTCGGCGACGATGAGCAGGTCTACGTCGCTGTGAGCGCCGGCATCGCCACGGGCATGGGAGCCGAAGAGGATAACGGCGTCGGCATCTATGGCTCGCCCGAGTTGCTCGGCTACCTGTCTTATGTCTCGTTCTTCGATCATTTTCTAAATATAGTTGGGATGGGGAGCGATTGCTATCCCTACGTCAAAGCGGGTGTTCTCGGCGCTATCGCCTCTAGCTCTTCTGCCTCTTGTTTGCCCGCGTGATACAGATCCCATCGAGTCTGCAGGTTGAGCCAATAGCCCGGCGAGACGTCAAAGTATTTCGCTAGGCGCAGAGCGGTGCTTGGGGTAATGCCGCGCCGTCCATTTACCAATTCGTTAACCCGTTGGTAGGGGACGCGTATGGCGGTGGCCAACTCGCGCTGGGTGAGTTGAGCCGGAATCAGAAATTCCTCTAATAGCATCTCGCCGGGATGGGTCGGGATGCGGTCTGTGGGAATGCGCACCATGGCAAACTCCTGCTTTCGTTGTTCTCAGTGATAATCGACGATTTCGACGGATTCTGGTCCCGCCTCGGTCCAGGTGAAGCATATTCGATATTGGTCGTTGATCCGCAGGCGTTCGAGTCTGTTGCCTGGCGGGTGGCGCAGGTCGCGCAGGTCGTCCGCCGAGTCTAGCTGATCGAGTTTCCTTGCGGCGACAGGCCACGCGGGCGAGGGGCATACTCTGCGGGCCGCTCGCGTGCTGCGCCCGTAAAAAATATCCTCTGTGCCCGCGTTGCCAAATGAGACGATCATAGTAGCATGATAACACGGAACCCATGCTATCGCAACTAGCTGGCGTTACATTGCCCTTCAGGGTTCAGATAGGGAGGAGCGTGTTGTGTATGAACTTCAAAACCAATATCAGCCCACTAGTCGACCTGGTGCGAGCATGATGACGGCAGAGGGAAACTAAACTGCGGTCGGATTAGTTTTTCCTAAATTTTTACAAAACACCGGTGGGAGAGTTTGAGCCCTACCGGTTGCTTTGTGTTTACGGTAGAAAGATATCGCAATATGCTCGCTACAGGTGGCGATACCCTCCCGATGAGACTGTGCCATTCGTTGTGATTGGAGACAACTCGGCATTGGCAAATGCTTGGCAGTTGAGCGGGACCTAATTCTTGGCCCAGTTAGGGGGTGAGTATTTTGGTTTTTATAAACTCTTCCGGACTGAGATAGCCCAGTCGACTGTGAGGTCTTTCCGTGTTGTAGTGCGGTCTCCAATCTTCAATAACGACCCGTGCTTCGCGCAAGTTAAGTAGCATCTCTCGACTCAGGCATTCATCGCGGAATCGACTGTGGAAACTTTCGATATAGCCGCTTTGCCATGGGCTACCTGGGTCGATATAGATGGTTTTGATCTGATGATCCTTCAGACCTTGTTGGACTTTAGTCGCTATAAATTCGGGAGCATTATCACTACGGATATAATCGGGTACCCCATACTGGACCATCGCTTTTTCCAATACGGCTAAGACCTGAGTTGCCGTGATCTGGCGTGCGACCTGGATGGCCAAACACTGGCGGGTATACTCATCGAGGAGTGTTCCTCCTCTTCAGCGTCCCCCCGTTGTCGGTCCGATCAAAGATAAAATCCCAGGTCCACACGTGATGACGATGGGTCGCTTGGGTCGGCAACCCGGTCGACGTCCCCCGGCGCGGAATCTTCTTGGGCTTAGGTCGCACCTTGAGCCCTTGGCACCGACGGACCCGCTGTACCTGTTTGCGACGGATCGTCCAGCCTTCTTTAGTCAGCAATCTACGGATGCGGCGGTAGCCATACCGTGGATTTGCCCAAGATAACGTTTCAATACGCTGATGGAGTTGCTGTTGCCGCTCGGTCAGCGGTTTAGGCGTATAGCGATACGTCGAACGGGGTAAACCCAGATAGTGACACGCCCTTCGCATGGAGCACAGTTGCTGGTCAATCACATGAGCAACAGCCGCTTTTTTATGCGAAGGGCTTACCATTTTTTTGAATTCACCTCCTTGAGCACTCGGTTTTCCAACATCGATTCAGCCAGCATCTTTTTTAACTCAGCATTTTCCTTTTCCAACTCTTTGAGCCGTTTGGCGTCCAATAGATTCATGTCGACGTATTTCTTTTTCCACCGATAAAACGTCTGCTCCGAAATGTTGTGCTCGCGGCATACTGATAGGGCCGTTTCGCCTCCATCGGCTTGGCGAAGAATACGGATAATCTCATCCGTGCTATGAGTTTTACTTTTCATGAACGTTCCTCCTTGGAGCTAAGAAACACTCACACCAAAAATGGGGTAAATTCAGAAGGTCACGCCAGCGGAGCTGATAACGCAGGTGGAAACTCATGGTGAAGTGGGGACGCTCTGGGCGGGGCGGCTGCGCAATTGTGTAGATCGCTACGACATGGCGGCAATTCGGCGCGTATTGGAGCAGTTAAATACAACGTGAACGTTCGGGGCTGATGATGGGAACGGTGTGATTCGTTCATAAAATTGCCCTAATAGGGCGAATCTATCTATACCGGCGCGAAAAAGTGAATCGCGCCGGCTTTTTTTGTCATTTTTTGCGTTTAAGTGATACGGGTCACAGAACTAGGACGACCGTCTTCCTATATTTGACTATAATATATAACTTAGTATCAAATAGGAGCATGACTGGGGAGTCTGTTTCCACGCGAGGAGATTGGTTATGATCGGACCTAAGAATAAGTTTTTTAACGTCTTATTGATTTTATTGGCAATGAGCTCTCC